>CAYNYQ010000501.1:0-3633 GCA_964401305.1 uncultured Acetobacteraceae bacterium
GGGCCGAGGCGGGGCGCGCGCTCGCCGTGCTCGGCGAGCCCTGCTTCGCCGCGGTGCGCGAGGCCGCGGCCGGCCCGGCCGAGGCGGATCTGCGCGCGGCGATCGCCGGCGCGACGGAGGGCGCGGCGCTCGTGCTGCTGCGCGAGGCGCTGGCCGGCGAGCTCGCCCGCATCCTGCGCCTGCCGCTGGCCAGCGTGACGCCGGAGGCGACGCTGGCGCGGCTCGGCCTCGACAGCCTGGGCGGGATGGAGTTGCGCGTCGCGCTGGAGCAGCGGCTCGGCCTGCCGGTGCCGCTCGCGGCGGTGACGGAGACGCTGACGGTCGAGGCGCTGGCGCGGCGGATCCTCGCCGCGCTGCGCGAGGCGGCGCCGGGCGAGGCCGAGGCCGGCGCGCTGCTGGCCGCGCACGAACCGCCCACCGCCGCCCCCTCGCCGCGCGGCGGCATGGAGGCGGCGGCATGAGCGGCATCGCCCAGGGCGGACCGGGCTTCGGCCTCTCCGGCGCGGCGCGCGCGGCGCTGCTGCAGCGCCTCTCCCGCCGCCGGCAGGAGGAGGAGGCGCCCGCTGCCACGCCGGCCCCGCCCGCCGCGCCGGGCCGCGACCTCTCCACCCTGCCCGGCGCGGCGGAGCTTGCGCTGCTGCGCGAGGCCGGCGCGGCGCTTGGCCTGGAGAGCCCCTATTTCCGCCCGCACGAGGGCATCGCCGGGGCACGCAGCGTGATCGACGGGCGCGAGGTGCTGAACTTCGCCTCCTACAACTATCTCGGCCTGAACGGCGATCCGCGCGTCGCCGCGGCGGCCAAGGCGGCGATCGACCGGCATGGCGTCTCGGCCTCCGCCTCGCGCCTGGCCTCGGGCGAGCGGCCCGTGCACGCGGCGCTGGAAGCCGCGCTCGCCGCGCATCACGGCACCGAGGCCTGCCTTGCCTTCGTCAGCGGCCATGCGACGAACGTCACCGTCATCGGCCATCTCCTCGGCGCGCGCGACCTCGTGCTGCACGACCAGCTCATCCACAACAGCGTCGCCGAGGGCGCGCGGCTTTCCGGCGCGCGGCGCCTCGCCTTCGCGCACAACGACTGGCGCGAGGCGGGGCGGATCCTCGCGGCCGAGCGCGGCCGGCACGGCCGGGCGCTGCTGGTGATCGAGGGCCACTACTCGATGGACGGCGACGTCCCCGAGCTCGCCCGCTTCGCCGAGCTCGCCGAGCGGCACGACGCGCTGCTGATGGTCGACGAGGCGCATGCGCTGGGCGTGCTCGGCGCCACCGGCCGGGGCTCGGCCGAGCAGTGCGGCGTCGACGCGGCGCGCATCGACATCTGGATGGGGACGCTGTCGAAGACGCTCTCGGCCTGCGGCGGCTACATCGCCGGGCGACGCGCGCTGGTCGACCTGCTGCGGCACGGCGCGCCGGGCTTCCTCTATTCGGTGGGGCTGGCGCCGCCGCTCGCCGCCGCTGCGCTGGAATCGCTGCGCGTGCTGCAGGCCGAGCCCTGGCGCGTGGCGCGGCTGCAGGCCAATGCCGCGCTCTTCCTGCGCCTGGTGCGGGAGGCGGGGTTCGATGCCGGCGGCAGCGCCGGCCTGGGCATCGTGCCGGTGATCCTCGGCAGCTCGGTCGCCGCGGCGCGGATCGCGGCGCTGCTGCTGGCGGACGGCGTGAACGTGCAGCCGATCCTGCACCCCGTGGTGCCGGAACGCTCGGCGCGGCTGCGCTTCTTCCTCTGCAGCGAGCACGCGGAGGCGGAGATACGCCAGGCCGTCGCGGCGCTGGTCGCAGCGCGGCAGCGCCTGGCCGAGGGCGACGTCGTCGGCGACCCGCGCTGACCGCGGGCGCCGCGGCCCGCTGCGGCATGGCCGCGCCGCTCCGCATCGTGCTGCTGACGCTCGAGAGCGCGCTCTCGGCCGAGGCGGTGCGGGAGTTCCTGGCGACGCCGGCGGGGCAGGGGGTGGTGCTGGTCGGCCGCTCGCCGCCCTTCCGCGACGGCACGCTGGCGCCGCTGCGCGCGCATCTCGCGCGGTCCGGCTGGCGGCTGCTGCCCTATCTGGCGGTGAACTACGCGGTGCCGCAGTGGCGGGCGCAGTGGCGCGGGCGGCGCGGCGCGGGCTGGCTCGCGCGGGACGCGGCGGCGCGCGGCGTGCCGGTGCTCGACCTCCCCGCGATGAATGGCGGCGCGGCGCAGGACGCGATCCGCGCGGCGCGGCCCGACCTGATCCTGACGCTGCATTGCGACCAGATCCTGGCGGCCGGGACCATCGCGCTGGCGCGGCTCGGCGGCATCAACCTGCATCCCTCGCTGCTGCCGGCGCAGCGCGGGCCGGTGCCGACGATCCACGCGCTGGCCGAGGCGGCGCCGCGCTTCGGCGTGACGGTGCACCGGCTGGTGCCGCGCATCGATGCCGGGGCGATCCTGGCGCAGCGCGCGGTGGCGCTGCCGGCGGGGACCACCGCCTCGGCCGCGGCGCGGGCGCTGCACCGGGCCGGCGTGCCGCTGCTCGAGGAGGCCATTGCCGCGCTGGCTTCGGGCACGGCGGCGGAGCGCGAGGCCGCGCCACTGCCCTACTGTCCCTTCCCGCCGCCGGCGCTGCTGCGCGACCTGGCGCGGCGCGGGCGGCGGCTGGTGGATGCGGCGGACCTGCGGGCGGCGCTCGCGGTGCGGGTCGGGTGACCGGTACGCCAGGCTCGCGGCGCGGGTCGGGTGACCGGTGCGCCAGGCTTGCGGCGCGGATCGGGTGACCGGTGCGCCAGGCTTGCGGCGCGGATCGGCCGGCCCCCGCGGCGCGCCCGCCGCCGGGACCGGGTGACGGAGCCCCGCCGGGGCCGGTAGTCTCGGCACTAGACCACGATCCGCGAGGACTGAATCGCGGATCGTGGTCTAGCTCGTTGTTTCGTCGCGTGATTCACGCCTGCGGGCGTTACGCCCTTCGGCGATCACGCTCTAGGCCAGAAGGGATCAGAGCCATGCCGGACGGAGCGCGCCCCGGGACATTGCCGGTCATCGACCTCGGCCAGCTGGCCGAGGGCGCGGCGGGCGAGGCGCGGGTCGCCGCGGCGATCCACGCCGCCTGCACGGGGCCGGGCTTCTTCTACGTGACGAACCACGGCGTGCCGGAGGCGGTGATCCGCACCGCGACGGAGACGGCGCGCCAGTTCTTCCACCTGCCGGCCGAGGTGAAACAGCGCACCCGGGCCAACCTGGTGCATCGCGGCTGGCACGCCGCCGGCGGCGCGGTCATGAAGGGCGCGAAGAAGCCCGACCTCAAGGAGTTCTTCTCCATGGGGCTCGACCTGCCGGCCGAGCACCCGGCGGTGCTGGCGGGCGAGAAGCTGCGCGGCCCAAACCAGTGGCCGGCCGAGCTTCCCGCGCTGCGGCCCGCGATGGAGGCCTATTTCGCCGCCATCGGCGAGACCGGGGCGCGGCTGCTCCGCGCCGTCGCGCTCAGCCTCGGCCTGCCGCGGGCGTTCTTCGCGCCGCACTACCGCCTGCCGCTGCAGCGCACCCAGGCGATCTTCTACCCGCCGCAGCCGCCCGGCGACGACGACCAGTTCGGCCTGGCCGCGCACACGGATTTCGGCTGCATCACGCTGCTCTGGCAGGACGACAGCGGCGGGCTCGAGGTGCGGGAGCGGCAGTCCGGCA
>CAYNYQ010000502.1:0-3627 GCA_964401305.1 uncultured Acetobacteraceae bacterium
CCGGCCGAACCGCTTTCGCGACTCGGCCGGGCCCCGCCACCATCGGCGTTGCGAACCAACCGATGGGGGATGCGATGAGCGAACCGATGCCTCTTGACTGGATGGACAAGGTCGCGGCCGCTGCCGGGCAGCTCAAGGCCGAACTCGACGAGGCCGAAGGCGAGGCCATGTACGCCGGGATGCTGCTGCCGGCGCTGGTACTCACGCTCGTGCAAAGCGGTCTCATCGACCGCGCCCGCTTCCAGGCTGCCCTGGATCACATCCTCCTCCGCTTCGAGGAGCAGCAGGGCGCGAAGCCGACGCGGCGCGCCGCCTTCGAGCATGCGCGCTCGAGGCTCGAGCACCTGCTCGGATTACTCGATAGAGGTCTGCCTGGATCGCGTTGAGGAATGCCGCGGTGATGGCGGTGCTCTGGTCTTTCTTCGCCCGCCGCATCAGCCGGCTGCCCCCACCGCCAGCACCAGCGCCACCATCCCGACCGCGGCCCCGCCGAGGCCGATCAGGAAGACGCAGGTCGCACCCGCCGCGCGCAGCGCGACCGCGACACCGCTCCGGCCGCCGCCCTGCCGGCGCAGGATGTCCAGGGCATCGGCCAAGGCCGCGGCGATGCCGCCGAGCAGCGCGGCGACCATCACCGCGCCGAGGAAACCCGCGGCGGCGCTCATGCGTCACCGTCCACGGCAGCGCCGGAGCGGCGGCCGATCTGGCCCGTCTTGCGCAGCCAGTCGACGAAGGCCTCGCGCTCCTCAGGCCCGAGGCGGTCGTAGGCCGCCTTGGCGGCCGCCACGCGGTCCGGCGCCGGGCGCCGCACGCCCAGCACCCGCTCCTTCGCAGCCGCCAGGCGCTCCGCCAGCGGCGCGTTCACGTCCCGCGTCAGCGCCTCCCGTGCGACGCGCGCCTGCCGCGCCGCCGGCACCTTCAGCAGCGCATCCAAGGCCGCGCCGTTGGCCGCAATCTCGCTGCCGCGCACCACCTCGCGCGCCTCGGGGGAGAGCTTCTCGAAGCGGGCCAAGGCGCGCCAGACCGTCCGCGGCGCGAAACCGATCTTCTCGGCCACGTCCTCCGCGAAGGCGCGGGCGGCCAAACTGCCAGCCTGGCGGTCGGGCGCCAAGCCGCTGTTCTTCTTGGACTTCCGGTCGCCGCCGCGCCGCGTCTCCGGGTTCATCTCCCGGTAGATCGCCGCGCGCTCCGCCAGGAAGACCGCCTGGTCGAAGGGCGTCAGCTCGTGCCGCACCAGGTTCTCGTCGATCTCGGCCAGGCGCGCCTCGCGGTCGTCGCCCTCGAAGACCAGCGCCTCGATCTCGGCGAAGCCCAGGGCCCGCGCCGCCGCCAGCCGGTGCGCGCCAGCCACCAGCAGCCAGCCGCCGCCGGGCTTCGCCCGCACCTCGATCGGGCTGCGCAGGCCGATCTGCGCCATGGAGCGGCGCACCTGCTCCACCTTCTCGGGGTCGGTCGGCCGCAGCCGCTCCCCCTCGTCGATCTCCGCAAGCGGGATCGAGACCTGGCGCCGCGCGGCGCCCAGCCCGGTATCATCCATTTGGGTGTTCATGCCGCCCTCTCGATTTGACGGTGCGACGGGGCGGCCGGCCGGCTACGAAGAACGCCGGTCGAGAAGAAACCGGTCAGCGGCTCTCCCGTCTTCGGGTCGTAGCGGCTCGGCCAGATCTGCTGGGGCGGCACGCCGATGCGGGCGGCGACGATCGCCTGCGCGTCGGGCCAGGGCTGGGCCAGCACCGTCCGGAGCGAGCCAGGGGCGTAGCCCGACTGGATCGACAGCTGGCGGATGCTGATCCCGGTCTTGCGGACCGCCGCCTTGATGTCCTCCGGATGCCAATCCGGGGGCGATTGCGGCGCGGGGGTTTTCGCTTCGGCTTTGGTCATGCGGGGCATGATGGCCGCTTTCGGCTTCACCATCAAGCCGATTTCGGCCTTCCCACTTCGACGAGGGCTTTATTTGGCCTGAAAGGGCGGCAAGTGTCTGAGACGAAAGAAAAAATCGGCCAGGACGAGAAGCGGGAAGGGCCATTCCCGGCTCCTTCTGTGAACTGGGAAGCGAGCTCTCCCGCCGAGAGGCTGAAAACAGCAGTCATGGCCGCCGGCGGCCTGAAGGCCGCCTCACAGCGCGCGGGAGTGCCTCTTAGGACGCTCGGCACCTACACCCGCGGCGGAGAGATGAAGCTCTCGAACCTGCGTCAGCTCGCGGATGCCACCGGCGTCACGGTCGAGTGGCTCGCCACCGGCCGAGGCCCCATGCGCCCCGGCGAGGCGCCACCGCCGCCGCCCGAGCCGCCGCCTTCGCCGCCGGCGAAACCCGCCCCGCTCTTCTCCTCGGTCAACATGGACCGCCTGGCAGACGCCTACGCCGCCGCCCGCCAGCTCCTCGCCGCCCGGGGCATCGCCGAACCACGCGCCATCGACCTGGTGCGCATCATGAGTACCATCTACGACGAGCTCACGGATGTGGAGACGCGCGGCCGATCCTGATAAGTGCTTGCACAGACTCTATTTTTCTGTTGCTGGATCGTTCTGCGCGGGATTATCCTCCTATTCATCCCCGATCCAGAAAGCGCTCCTGATGCCGGAAACGCCGCACCGCGCTCCTTTCCTCGAGGAGCTGCTCGCCGCAGCCCGCCCGACCCCGCCACCGCCCCCCATCACCGTCCACGCCGCCCCCGGCGCGACCGTCATCATCTACACCCAGCCCCCAGGCTTGCCTGAGAACCCCCCACCCGCCGCTAAGAGCGGCTAAGAGACTGATCTTCAATCCGTATCGTTTGGGTCGGGCGCCGTCGTGATAAGCGGCCCCGAGGGCTGCACGGTCCGCCGCTCAGGCGGCATCCGCGCCGGCGCCCGGCGGATCTCCGCCATGATCGCCTCCGCCCGCACCTCCGCGGCCGCCCGGTCGACGTTCGGATGCCCGCACCGCATGCGAACGTACCGAACGTCGGATTCGTCCGCTCGGGCATGGCCAGAATGCAGCGTCACCAGGGCCCAGGCGCAGGACTGCAGCATGTTCCCCATAATGCCCACGAAGCCTGCCGACAGCACGGGCCCGTTCGGTTGGGCAAGATAGGCTGAGACGTTTCTTTGCCCCTGGTAGTCACCAGCCTTGGCGGCTTGATAGTCGCGAAGAAACCGATTTCGATTTTGTTCACAGTGTTGTTTCAACTCGCCTTCCATACAGACTTGGAAGTACCGCTGCGCCTCTTCCTGCGCGCGTCGCGTCGCCGCGTCGCTGCCCTGCGCCACCGCCTGCCCCGCCGCGAGCAGCATCGCCAGCACCATCCCGACCCGCATCATTCCGCCTCCGCGAGGGAGCCTCACTCTACCGCGCCCCTAAGAGGTCGCATCCCTCATACTGCGAGGTCGCTGAGAACCACGCCCCCCACCCCGCGCCACTTGCAGCTTCTCGTGGCGAAACCGCCGCCGCCGGCCGGTTTCCCCTGCAGCTCGCCCTCGCCTGCAGGTCGCGCCTGAACTTGCGGGAGCCCTACTCCGACTGCGGAAAATCCCCCGTCATCCCGTCACGTCCAGCGCCGTCCCGGAATTGCAGATCGTCGTGTCGAGGGGCAGCCAGGATCAGGCAGAGGCAGGCGATGCGCAGCGCCGTCGCCGGGTCGCCCTCCA
>CAYNYQ010000503.1:0-3621 GCA_964401305.1 uncultured Acetobacteraceae bacterium
CGACGCAGGGCGGCCGCGTGCTGGCGGCGCCCACCGCGGCCAGGGCCGGGAAGCCTTCGGCCAGGGCCTTCCCCTCGATCACCTGCGCCCGTGCGCCCTGGGTGGTGGCGAGGCTGCGCACCGCCTCGGCCAGCTCGGCGGGGCCGAGGTGGTTCGCCGGCATGTTCACCAGATCCCGCGCCCGCCAGGCCGCCTCGACCGCGATCACCGCCGCTTCGGTGCCGGCCGGCAGGACCAGGCGCGCCGGCGCCCGGCCGGCCGGGCGGAAACGGGTGAAGCGATAGGCGCCGAGGCCCCATCCGAGCACGGCTTCCGTTGCCGCCGTGTCCGCGGCCAGGCGCCAGCTCGTGCCTTCGGGCAGGGACATCGGCAGGGCGCCGAAGCTCCACGGGGTGACGGGCTCGGTGCCAAGGCCCAGTACCGCCCCGGCCAGCATTCCATCGGGCCCGGGCAGCAGCGCCACCTGCTGCGCCTTCGCGGTGAAGCCCGTGGCACGGAGCCAGTTCGCTGCCAGCGGCCCGAGACGGGCGCCGAGGGCCTCCTGTGCGTCGGGACGGCAGGGAAGCAGCGGCAAGGTCCCGGGCTCGGCGACGGCCTCGAAGCAATTGATCACCGATGCCGCCTCCAGCCCCACGCCGCGTTCACTCCCTTTCGCTTCCCCGCCGCCTCGCGACACGATGTCGTAACCACGATTGACCTGAGCTGGGCCAAACGTCCAGACGTTTTTGCGCAAAAATCCGAAAGTTTTGCCTTTACGAGCATCAACTTCGAAACATTAGTAACGGTTTTATTTCGGATTCATGGCATCTCGTGCCCGGGAGGGCGGCCCCGCACCAGGGGGGGAACGCCGCCCCGGGCATGGCGGACGCCGGACAACCTTCAGGTCGTCTCCCGCAGCGGCCCGCCGGGGCGGTGCCGCCGACCGGCTTCGAGGGCGCCGTCGGGCGCGCCGCGACGGCCTGCGCGAAGCGTCCGCCCGTCGTGCGTCTCCGCGATCGCCCCGATGATCGCCGCAGCGAGGAGGCCAGACGCCGCCTGCCCCGGGATGGCGACGCGGCCCTGGACCATCACTGCCTGCCGCCCCGGCCGCAGCGGGTCCGGCGGGGTGCGGGCGAGCGGCCCACCCGCGCGGCGGCAGCGGCCAGGCCGGCATCGTGGCGCAGCAGGCGTGAGGATGCGGTGGTCGATGGCGTCCGCGCCCCGGCTGCCGGCCGAGGCCCGGCCCGACTGGCGCGACGCTTGCTAGCACCCGACCGACCCGGGCCAGCGCGGCCCGGCGCAGGCAGGAGGGGCTGGGCGCCATGGACCTCGGGGTCTTCATACCGATCGGCAACAACGGCTGGCTGATCTCGGCCAACTCGCCGCAGTACAAGCCCTCCTTCGAGTTGAACCGGCTGGTGACCCAGCGCGCCGAGCACTACGGCTTCGACTTCGCCCTCTCGATGATCAAGCTGCGCGGCTTCGGCGGGAAGACCGAGTTCTGGGACTACAACCTGGAATCCTTCACGCTGATGGCCGGTCTCGCTTCCGTCACCAGCCGCATCGGGCTCTTCGCCACCGCCCCTGTCCTCGCGCTGCCGCCGCCCATCGTCGCCCGCATGGCGACCACCATCGACAGCATCTCCGGCGGGCGCTTCGGCCTGAACCTCATCACCGGCTGGCAGCGGCCGGAATATGCGCAGATGGGGGTCTGGCCCGGCGACCACTATTTCGAGAAGCGCTACAACTACCTCGCCGAGTACACCACCATCCTGCAGGAGCTCTGGTCCACCGGCCGCTCGGACTTCAAGGGCGACTACTTCACGATGGACGACTGCCGCATGCTGCCCATGCCGCAGCGGCCGATCCCGCTGATCTGCGCGGGCTCCTCCGGCCAGGGCATGGCCTTCTCCGCCCGCTTCGCGGACTACAACTTCTGCATGGGCGCCGGGGTCAACACGCCGCGCGGCTTCGCCCCCTCCGCCGAGCGGTTGCAGCAGGAAGCGGCGAAGACCGGCCGCAAGGTCGGCAGCTTCGTCCTGACCATGGTCATCGCCGCCGAGACCGACGCCGCCGCCCTGGCCAGGTGGGAACACTACAAGGCCGGCATCGACGAGGAGGCGCTCGCCTGGCTCGGCCTGCAGGCGGCCGCCGACACCCGCGCCGACACGCATATCGGCCAGGTGGCAAATCCCGTCTCGGCGGTGAACTTCAACATGGGCACGCTGGTGGGGTCGCATGCCTCCGTCGCGCGCATGCTGGACGAGATGGCGACCGTGCCGGGCACGGCGGGGGCGCTGCTGACCTTCGACGACTTCGTCCAGGGCATCGAGGATTTCGGCACGCGCATCCAGCCGCTGATGCAGTCGCGGCGGCACGTCGCGGTGCCGGCCCAGGCGGCCTGAACGCCCGGCAGGGTAGGGCGGGGCCGGCGCGATCGTGCTATCCCGCCGCCATGCCCCGAGAGATCCGCCTCAACGCCTTCGACATGGCCTGCATCGGCCATATCCAGCACGGGATGTGGACGCATCCCAGGGACCGCTCCACGGACTACCTCTTGCTCGAGTACTGGACCGGCCTTGCCCGCACGCTGGAGCGCGGGCTTTTCGACGGGCTGTTCCTGGCCGACGTGCTCGGCGTCTACGACGTGCTGGGCGGCAATGCCGATGCGGCGATCCGCAACGCCGTGCAGGTGCCGCTGCTCGATCCGCTGCTGCTGGTCCCGGCCATGGCGGCGGCGACCACGCATCTCGGCTTCGGCGTCACCTGCGCCACGGGGTACGAACCCGCCTTCCTGCTCGCCCGCCGATTCTCCACGCTCGACCACCTGACGCGCGGGCGGATCGGCTGGAACATCGTGACCGGCTATCTCGACAGCGCGGCCCGCGCCATGGGCCGCCCCGCCCAGGGCGCGCATGACGACCGCTACGACGCGGCCGAGGGCTTCCTGGGCGACGTCTATGCGCTGTGGGAAGGCAGCTGGGACGATGACGCGGTGCGGCGCGACCGCGCGGCGGGCGTCTACGCCGACCCGTCCCGGGTGCGCAGCATGCGCCGGCCGGGCATGGAGGCGATCCACCTGGTCGAGCCCTCGCCGCAGCGCACGCCCGTGCTCTACCAGGCCGGCGCCTCGGACCGGGGCCGCGCCTTCGCCGCGCGCCATGCCGAATGCGTGTTCCTGAACGCGAGCAGCAAGGCGAACGTGGCGCGGCTGGTGGCCGATCTCCGCGCCCGGGCGGCGCCGCGGGCCTTGCGCATCTTCGTCGGCGCGACGCTGGTCGTGGGCCGGACCGAGGCGGCGGCGCAGGACCTGCTGCAGGACTACCGCCGCCATGTCGGCGTGGAGGGGGCCCTGGCGCAGTCCGCCGGCTCCCTCGGCATCGACTTCGCGCGCTTCGGCATGGACGAGCCGATCACCGGCGAGAGCAATGCCGTCACCTCCAACATCGAGGCGATGACCCGCGCCTTCGGCCCCGGCTGGACCAAGCGCCACCTGGTCGACAGCTTCATCCTCGGCAGCCGCCAGGCGCCGATCGTCGGCAGCGCCGGGCAGGTGGCCGAGGCGCTGATCGGCTGGGTGGAGGAGACGGGGGTGGACGGCTTCAACCTCTCCCGCACCGTCATGCCGGAATGCATCGAGGC
>CAYNYQ010000504.1:0-3621 GCA_964401305.1 uncultured Acetobacteraceae bacterium
GCGCGGTGGCAGGAAGGCATCCGATGCGGCCGGCGCGTGGTCCGGCATGGGCGCGCCGACCTCGGCCATCGGGTCCCAGTCGTCCGGCAGGCCGCCGGCGGCACCTGGCAGCGGCGCGCCGCCGAGGCCGGAGGGCGGGCCGAGCGGATCGGCGAAGGGATCGGCGCCTGGCCGGCCGCGCCCGGCGGAGGTGCCGATCGCGGGCTCGCCCCAGGACGGCGCGGGCGCGGCCGCGCCGGGCCAGGGCGCGGCGGCGGCCTCGGCGGCGATGCGCGCCTCGATCTCGTAATTGCCGAGCCGCACCCGGTCGCCGTCCGAGAGCGGCTGGACCATGTCGCGGCCGATCGGCTCGGCGGCGTTGTTGAGGAAGGTGCCGTTGGTCGAGGTGTCGCGTACCTGCCAGTAGCCGCCGCGGAACTCCAGCACGCAGTGGCGCTTGGACAGCACCCGGTCCGGGTCCTGCAGCACCCAGTCGCACTCGAGCCCGCGGCCGATCGAGATGTCCGCGCCGCTGGAACTGCGCGATTCCGGCACCGCCGCATCCGGGCAACGCAGCACGTTGAGGGTGAGCCGCATCGCCGCCCCTAGCCCACGAGGACCATGGGGTAGCCGAGGATCACCGTCCCGCCATGCGCGGTCATGCTGGTCATGTGCGCCGCGGGCATGCCCTTGATCAGCACCTTGAAGGCGCCGGTGACGATGACGTCGGGCGGGCCGACGCAGACGCACATGTCGCCGACCCGCGCCGCCGGCAGGCCGCCGATCAGCACCGTGATGCCGCCCGGCGGCAGGATCGGCCCGCCGACATGCGGGACGATGCCGGTCACCATCGGGCAGACATGCATGTCGGTGATGCGGGAGGCCGGGAAGGGCATGGCGTCAGGCCTCCGGTGGGATGCGGCCGGCGCCGCCCTGCGCGATCTCGCGCGCGCTGGCCAGGAAGCGCTTCATCCGCGCATCCATGTGCTGCGGCGCGCGCCGCACCCCGGCCAGCACCACGGCGCCGCCGATCGCGGTGCCGGTCAGGTGCTCGCCGGGCGGCACCACGGGCTGGCCCTCGGGCGCCATGCTGCCGCCGGACCAGAAGGCGCCGACCGCGGCCCATGCCTCGGTGCTGCGGAAATTGTTCTGCTGCGCCGCGGCCATGCAGGCGCGCCTGGCGGCCTCGTCCGGCCGGCGCACCCAGGCCTCGGCCGCCTCGAGCGCGCCGATGTCGGTGGGGTCGGCCTTCTCGTCGGGCACGGCGCGGGCGCACATGCAGGCCCACCAGACCGCCTCGCGCTTCGGCAGCGCCTGCGCGGCGAGCCGGCAGGCGGGCATGAGCTCCCCCGCCGCCTCCAGCCGGGCGATGCCCTCCTCGGCCGTGCGCGCGCCCTCGAGCGCGGCGCGCGCCGGCGGCTCGAGGTCGAGCCGCGCCAGCAGCGGCTCGACCGGCACGCCGAGCTTGCCGCGCGCGGGGGCCTGGGCGCCGCTCATCTCAGGCCGGGCTCCGTTCGGTGGTCATGCTGTCCCGCCTCAGCCGATCATGATGATGCCGCCCGAGATCTGCTCCATGGCCGTGCCCTTGTGCGTCGACATCAGCCCCTCGGTGTTGTTCATCATGGTGGCCTTCGACTCGATCATCATGCCCTTCAGCGTGACACCTTGCGGCGTCAGCTCGACCGAGGTCGTCGGCCCGCATTTCAGCGTGATGCCCTGCAGCGCCTCCATCGTGATGCTGCCGACGGGGGCCTTGATGGTGATGTTGCCGAGCGAGACGGTGACCTCCATGTTGCCCAGGCTCACCGTCAGCTTGTCGTTGCCCATCTTGACGGTGGTCTCGCGGTTGCCCTGCTTGACCTCGAGCGTCTCGTTGCCGTTGATGCTGGTGGTGCGCTTGCCGAGCGTGACGGTGCGGGTCTCGTCGCCCTGCTTGACGGTGGTCGAGAGGTTGCCCTGCTTGACCTCCAGCGTCTCGTCACCCTTGACCGTCGTGGTGCGCTTGCCGTCGGCCTGGTCCGGGCTCTCGCCGGTGACGTCGCGGATCTCGTTGCCCTTGACCGTCACCTTCTTCTGGTTCTTCACCAGCTCGAGGTAATCCTTCTCGGCCTGCAGGTAGAGCTGCTCCGAGCCCTTCTTGTCGTCGAAGCCCACGATGTTGGCGTTGTCGCGCCCGCCGCCCTTGGTCGAGCGGCTGCGGAAGCCGCTGCGGGTGATGTGGCCCGGCAGGCCCCACATCGGGGGCCCGTCCTCGTTGAAGATGGAGCCGACGCAGATCGGCCGGTCCGGGTCGCCGTCGAGGAAGGCGATCAGCACCTCGTCGCCGATGCGCGGCAGGAACCAGCCGCCGCCCCACTTGCCGGCGAAGGGCTGCATCACCCGGACGTAGCAGGAGGAGGTCTCGTTCTTCTTGTCGTCGCGGTGGTCCCAGAGGAAGTGCACCTTGATGCGCCCCTTGGCGTCGCAGTGCTGCTCCTCGCCCGAGGGCCCGGTGACGATCGCCGACTGCAGCCCGCCGACCACCGGCCGCGGCCGGTGCACCGGGGACCGCCAGGGCCGGTCGGCGGGGATGCAGGCGAAGCTGTTGACGTAGCCGGTCGAGCCCTGCTCGACGAAGTAGCTCTCGTCGAAGGCCTCGTGCGTCACCTGCGTGATGCGCCCGCTGAAGGCGGCCCCGCGCTTGTCGTCGACCTCGACCTTCACGCCCGGCGCGAGCGTGATCCAGGTGCTCTGGCCGCTCCGCGTCTCGTAGCCGGCCTCGTGGCGGCGCATGCGCAGCGCCGCCGTGGCCGGCGAGGCGTCCGGCCGCACCGCCTGGCCGCCGGGCCAGCGGTAGAGCTTCAGCCCCGAGGTCTTGGCGATGCCGGTGACGACGGTCGGCGCGTCGGCGGTGAGCAGCTGCGAGGGCTTGAGGTTGTCGAAGTCCCAGGCCGTGTGCGCGCCGGGCTGGATCACGTTCAGCCCCGACCAGTTCGTCACCGCGTCGGACCGGTCCTCGTTCTCCCAGGCGGTGAGCTTCACCGCCTCGCCGCTCGGGAAGCCGGCCTCGCTGCCGGTGATGGTCCAGCCGTCCGTGCCCTCGCCCTGCTCGAAGAAATAGGTGGCGCCCACCTCGTCGAGCAGGCGCTGGACGAAATCGAGGTCGGTCTCGTTGAACTGGGTGCAGTAGGTCCGCGTGCCCGAGGGCATGTGCTTGAAGGTGACCGGGCCGACGCCGCGCTCGTCGACGACCGCCTGGATGATCTGCTGCACCGACTTCTCCTGGAAGATGCGGCAGTCCATGGTGCGGGTCAGCAGCCACAGGGCGGGCGCGGCCTCGAAGCGGAAGACGCTGTGGTCGCGCAGCGTGCCGTCGACCGGGCCGAAGCCGGTGACGATGCCGTGGAAGTGGCGCTTCAGCCCGCGCTCCGTCCAGTCGATCGTGCAGGTGATGGCGGTGCCGAGGATCTTCTTCGGGTCCACCGCCAGCGCCGGATCGGCGGAGACGAGCTCGCCCTGGATCGCATAGGGCTGCTCGAGCGTCTCGGTCACGGAGAGCCGGCGCAGCAGCACGACGCCCGCGCCGAGCACCGTCTTGACCTGCAGCAGCCGACCGTCCTGCGAAAGTGCTGGCATTCGCCGTGCCGATCCCCCGTTCCGCGC
>CAYNYQ010000505.1:0-3613 GCA_964401305.1 uncultured Acetobacteraceae bacterium
AGCACGCGATCGAGATGGGCTCCGACCCGACGCGCGAGCCGCCCTTCTACTTCGCCAAGCCCGCCGACGCCGTGGTGATCGACGGCGCCGACATGCCCTATCCGCCGGTGACGAAGTCCCTGCACCACGAGATGGAGCTCGTCGTCGCCATCGGCACGGGCGGGGCGGACATCGCCGTCGCCGACGCCCTGAACCATGTCTGGGGCTATTGCGCCGGCCTCGACATGACCCGCCGCGACATCCAGAACGAGGCGAAGAAGACCGGCCGCCCCTGGGACATGGGCAAGGGCTTCGACCACTCGGCGCCGATGGGCGCGCTGGTGCCGGCCGCCGGCATCGACGTCTCGAAGGGCCTGATCGCGCTGAAGGTCAACGGCCAGGTGCGGCAGACCAGCGACCTCTCGAAGCTGATCTGGTCGGTGCCGGAGGTGATCGCCAACCTCAGCCAGCTGGTCCGGCTCGAGCCCGGCGACCTGATCATGACCGGCACGCCCGAGGGCGTCGCGGCGGTGGTGAAGGGCGACCTGCTGGAGGGCGTGGTCGAGGGCGTCGGCGAGGTGCGCTGCCGGATCGCCTGACAATGGTCAAAGCAACGGGGGGCAAGGCGGGACCGGCGAAGGCCCCCGCCGTGGCGCGCGCGACGGCGAAGCGGCCGCTGCGCATCGCCACCTGGAACATCAACTCCGTCCGGCTGCGCCACCCGCTGCTGAAGGAGCTGGTCGCGGCGCTCGCGCCCGACGTGCTCTGCCTGCAGGAGACGAAGTGCCCGGACGAGCTCTTCCCCGAGGCGGAGATCCAGGCGCTCGGCTTCGCCCACATCGCCCGCCGCGGCATGAAGGGCTACAACGGCGTCGCCATCCTCTCGCGCCTGCCCTTCGCGGTGCGCGAGGGCGATCCGGACTGGTGCGCCAAGGGCGATTGCCGGCATCTCGGCGTGATGCTCGATGCGCCCGGCGGCCCGATCGAGCTGCATGATTTCTACGTGCCCGCCGGCGGCGACGTGCCGGACCGCGAAGCCAACCCGAAATTCGCCCACAAGCTCGACTTCGTCGCCGAGGCCACCGCCTGGTGCGCCGGCCGCGGCCCCGCCGCCCGCGCGATCATGGTGGGCGACCTCAACATCGCGCCCCTCGAGCACGACGTCTGGTCGCACAGGCAGCTGCTCGACGTCGTCTCCCACACCCCGGTCGAGGTCGAGGCGCTGACCGCCTGGCAGCGCGCCGGCGCCTGGCACGACGCGGTGCGCCACTTCGTGCCGGAGGACCAGAAGCTCTACACATGGTGGTCCTACCGCGCCCGCGACTGGGAGGCCGCCGATCGCGGCCGGCGGCTCGACCACGTCTGGGTCAGCCAGGACCTGGCCGGCCGGCTCAGCCGCCACGCCATCCTCAAGCCGGCGCGCGGCTGGCCGCAGGCCTCGGACCATGTGCCCGTGATGGTCGAGCTCGCCCCCTGATGCCGCCGGGTTCGCCTCGCGACCCCGTGACGGCTAAGCTGGCGCCCGGGGACTCCGCGCCGCCGCGGCCCCGGGAGGCGACCCGCCCCGTGTGGATCCTGGCTCTCGACGCCTCGCTCGCCCGTTGCTCGGTCGCGCTGCTGGCCGACGGCACGCTGCGCGCCCAGCGCGCCCTGGCCACCGAGCGCGGCCATGCCTCCGCCCTGCCGCCCATGGTCGCCGCCGTGCTGGAGGCGGCCGGGGTGCGCGCCGGCGAACTGGACGCCATCGCCGCCGTGGTCGGGCCCGGCGGCTTCACCGGGCTGCGCGCCGCGCTGGCCCTGGCCGAGGGGCTGGCGCTCTCGGCCCGCGTGCCGCTGCTCGGCGTGACCACCGGCGAGGCGCTGGCGGCGGCGCTGCCCGGCCCGCTCCGCGCGGCGCGGGCGGTCTGGACGGCGGTGGACAACCGCCGTGGCCTGGTGGCGCTGGAGCGCTTCGCGCCGGGCGCCGCGGCGCCGGAGGGCCCGCCCGAGGTCCTGGCCGAATCGGCGCTGCCGACGACCCGCCAGCCCGTGGCCGTGGCCGGGGATGCCGCGCCGGCGGTGGCCGCCCGGCTCGCGGCGCGGGGCGTCGACGCGATGCTGACCGGCAGCCGCCTGCCCGATGCCGCCGCGGTGGCGCAGGTGGCGCTGCTGCGCCTGGCCGGACGCGTGCCGCCTCGCGCGGCGCGGCCGCTCTATGTCGAGCCGCCGGCGGTTCGGCTGCCTCCGGCGCCGGCCGACGCCGTCCCGCCGGGGTGAGCGGCGCGGCGCCCGCCGTCGCGCCGCTGGGGGCGCCGCCCGACCTGGCCGCACCCGCGCTTGCCGCGCTGCATGCCCTGGCCTTCCCGCCGGCCCAGGCCTGGGGCGCCGACGCCATCGCCCTGATGCTGGGCATGCCCGGGGCCTTCGGCCTGTGGCGCCCGGCCGAGGGCTTCGTGCTGGCCCGGGTGGCGGCGGACGAGGCGGAGATCCTCACCCTCGCCGTGGTGCCGGCGGCGCGGCGGCGCGGCCTCGGCGCGGCGCTGATGCGCGGGGCGATGGCCGAGGCGCGGGCGCGCGGTGCCGCCTGCCTCCACCTGGAGGTGGCGGCGGGGAACCAGGCGGCGCTCGCGCTCTACCGGGCGCTCGGCTGCGCCGAGGCGGGGCGGCGGCCGCGCTACTACGAGGATGGGCAGGATGCGCTGGTGCTGCGCTGCGCGCTGGCCGGGCCGGCGGCCTGACCGGGCGGTCAGCCGCCCTTGCGCAGCAGCAGCAGCAGGCTGCCGTCCGGCTGCTCGCGCGTGCCGAGCACGGCGTGGCCCTGCTCGGTCGCGGTGCGCGGGATGTTGCGCCGCGGCTCGGCGCCGCCGAGGCGCAGCAGCAGCGTCTCGCCGGGCTGCATGCGGTCCAGCATCAGGCGCGTCCGGACGAAGGTCATCGGGCAAGTGTCCGCCGTGATGTCCAGCGACCGGTCGCCGGCCAGTTCTTCGGCCGGGATAGGATTCATCGGTCCTGTCAGGTCGGCATCCATTCGATGACCCTCTCCGCTCTGTTCAAATGTCCGAAGTGGATTGCGAAACGGCTGTGACACGCAGTATAGGATTCGTCCGGTATCGAGGAAGACAAACGTCATGGCCGAACAGGCGCCCGCTGCGGACCTCCTGGGACTGACGGCGGAAATCGTCTCCGCCCACGTCTCGAACAATCCGGTGTCGCTAGTCGATCTCCCGAACCTGATCCAGGAGGTCTACAGGACCCTGGCGACGGTCGGCGCGCCGCCGCCGAAGCAGGAGCCCGAACGGCCGCAGCCGGCGGTGCCGGTCAAGAAATCGGTCACTCCCGAATACCTGATCTGCCTCGAGGATGGCAAACGGCTCAAGATGCTGAAGCGCCATCTGCAGACCTCGTACAACCTGACCCCCGATCAGTACCGGGAGCGTTGGGGCCTCGGCCCGGATTATCCGATGGTGGCGCCGAACTATGCCAAGCATCGGTCCTCCCTCGCCAAGAAGATCGGGCTCGGCACCAAGCCGCGCAACCGCGGCGGCCGGAGCGGGAGCCGGCGCGAGGCGGCCGGGGCGGCGGTCGCGCCCAAGGGCGCCTGATCCTCCGCGACGCGGGGCGCGCCGGCCCCGGCCGCCCGCCAGGGGCGGCATGT
>CAYNYQ010000506.1:0-3610 GCA_964401305.1 uncultured Acetobacteraceae bacterium
GCGCATTCGGCGACGTCGGGGTGGCTGGCCAGCACCTCCTCCATCGCGCCCGTGGAGAGGCGGTGCCCGGCCACGTTGATGATGTCGTCGGTGCGGCTCATCACCCAGACATAGCCCTCCGCGTCGACCATGCCCGCGTCGGCGGTGCTGTAGAAGCCGGGGAAGGTAGCGAGATAGGCCTCCCGGAACCGCTCCTCGGCGTGCCAGAGGGTCGGCAGGCAGGAGGGGGGGAGGGGCAGGCGCACGGCGAGACTCCCGATCTGCCCGCGCGGCACCTCCTGCCCCGCCTCGTCCAGCGCCACCACGTCGTAGCCCGGCGCCGGCTTGCCGCCGGAACCGGGCCGCGTCGGGAAGAGGCCGAGGCCGCGGAAATTGCCGGTGATGGTCCAGCCCGTCTCGGTCTGCCACCAGTGGTCCACCACGGGCTTGCCCAGCAGCCGCTCGGACCAGGTGACGGTGTCCGGGTCGCAGCGCTCGCCGGCGAGATAGAGCGCCTCGAGCCGCGAGAGGTCGTGGCGCGCCAGCAGCGCGCCCTCCGGATCCTCCTTCTTGATGGCGCGGATCGCCGTAGGCGCCGTGAACAGCACGCGCACCTTGTGCTCCGCGCAGACGCGCCAGAAGGCCCCGGCATCGGGCGTGCCGACCGGCTTGCCCTCGTAGAGGATGGTGGTGCAGCCGGCCAGCAGCGGCGCGTAGACGATGTAGCTGTGGCCGACCACCCAGCCGACGTCGGAGGCCGCCCAGAACACGTCGCCGGCGCCCACGCCGTAGACCATGCGCATCGAGTTCATCAGCGCGACCGCGTGCCCGCCATTGTCGCGGACGATGCCCTTGGGCTTTCCCGTCGTGCCGCTGGTGTAGAGGATGTACAGCGGATCCGTCGCCGCGACGGGCACGCACGGGTGCGGTGCGGCGGCGGCCTCGGCCGCGAGCAGGTCCTCGTCGCGGCCCGGCGTCAACGCGCAGGGCAGTTCCGGGCGCTGCAGGATCAGGCAGTGGCTCGGCTTGTGCGGCGAGAGCGCGATGGCCGCGTCGAGCAGCGGCTTGTAGGCGACGATCCGCCCCGGCTCGATGCCGCAGGAGGCGCTGATGATGGCCTTCGGCTCCGCATCGGCGATGCGCGCGGCGAGTTCGGCCGCGGCGAAGCCCCCGAAGACCACGGAATGGATGGCGCCCAGCCGCGCGCAGGCCAGCATGGCGATGGCCGCTTCCGGCACCATCGGCATGTAGATAACCACGCGGTCGCCGGCACGCACGCCGCGGGCCGCCAGCGCGCCGGCCAGCTTCGACGTGCGGTCGAGCAGCGCAGCATAGGTGAGCGTCAGAGGGGCGCGGCCAGTGATCGGACTGTCGTGGATGATCGCGGCCTGATCGCCGCGTCCGGCGGCGACGTGCCGGTCCACCGCATTGTGGCAGGTGTTCAGCATCCCGCCCGGGAACCAGCGCCCATAGACGCCGAGCGCCGGATCGAAGGCGCGGGCCGGCGCCCGCTCCCATGCGATGCCGCGGGCGGCCGCCATCCAGAACGCCTCCGGGTCCCGCCGCCAGTCGGCATAGGTCTCGTCGTAGCCCTCCGCCGGGGCCGTCCCGTCGTCGCGCGCCGCGCCGTTCATCGCCTGCCTCCCCGCCGGCCCCAAGGCGCGGGTCCGGACCTCCTCAGCGTGGCAAGCCGCTCCGGTCGCCGCAAGCGCGGCGGCATATGCGCAAAGACGAGGATTTGCGCCGGATCAAGGTGCCGGGCTTCCGCGCGGTGCAGAGAGGCTCGGGCTGCCCCGGGCGGCCCGCAACGCCCTCGGGCCGCCGGAGCGGTCGCGCGGCACGGCGAAGGAAGGAGCCTCCATGGTCCCGGTCGAAAGTGACCGCATCCTGCGGAACCCGAAATTCCAGGAACTGGTCCGAACGCGCTCCGGCTTCGCCTGGACGCTCTCGGCCGTCATGCTGGCGATCTACCTTGGCTTCATCTTCCTCGTTGCCTTCGCCAAGCCGCTGATGGCGATGAAGGTCGGCGGCGGCGTCACCTCGCTCGGCATCATCCTGGGCCTGGTCGTGATCATCTCGGCTTTCCTGCTCACCGGACTCTACGTGCAGCGGGCGAACAGCCGCTTCGACGACCTCACCCGTGACCTGACGAAGGAGCTCACGTGATGGCAGGCGGTCCTGACACGGCCGGGCGCGGCATGCGCCGCGGGCCCGGGCGGCGCTTCGCCCTGCCCCTCGCCCTTGCCATGCTGGGCGGGATAGGCGCCTTCTCGGCGGCCTTCGCGGCCGGCGCCGTCGAGGGCGCAGTGGACAGGCAGGGCCTGAACATCGCCGCCATCGGCATGTTCTTCCTCTTCGTGGTCGGCACGCTCTGGATCACCTACCGGGCCGCGGCGCAGTCGAAGTCGGCGGCCGACTTCTACGCCGCCGGCGGCGGCATCACCGGCTTCCAGAACGGCCTTGCCATCGCCGGCGACTACATGTCGGCGGCGAGCTTCCTCGGCATCTCGGGCCTTGTCTTCGCCAGCGGCTTCGACGGGCTGATCTACTCGATCGGCTTCCTGGTCGGCTGGCCGATCGTGCTCTTCCTGATCGCCGAGCGCCTCAGGAACCTCGGCAAGTTCACCTTCGCCGACGTCGCCTCCTTCCGGCTCGACCAGACGCGCATCCGCATCCTCTCGGCGACCGGCACGCTGGTGGTCGTCGCCTTCTACCTGATCGCGCAGATGGTCGGCGCGGGCAAGCTGATCCAGCTGCTCTTCGGGCTTGAGTACCTCTACGCCGTGGTCATCGTCGGCGCGCTGATGATCGTCTACGTCGCCTTCGGCGGCATGAAGGCGACCACCTGGGTGCAGATCATCAAGGCCTGCCTGCTGCTGGGCGGCGCGACCTTCATGGCGCTCGCCGTGCTGTTCCACTTCGGCTTCAACCCCGAGGCCCTGTTCGCCGAGGCCGTGAAGGTCCACCCCAAGGGTGATTCGATCATGGCGCCGGGCGGGCTGGTGACCGACCCGATCTCCGCCGTCTCGCTCGGCCTGGCGCTGATGTTCGGCACCGCCGGCCTGCCGCACATCCTGATGCGCTTCTTCACCGTCTCCGACGCCCAGGCGGCGCGCAAGAGTGTGTTCTACGCCACCGGCTTCATCGCCTATTTCTACATCCTCACCTTCATCATCGGCTTCGGCGCCATCACCTTCCTCATGACCGACCCGTCCTACTACCAGGCCGGGGCGAACGGGGTGATCAACAAGATCTCCGGCCTGCTGGGCGGCACCAACATGGCGGCCATCCATCTGGCCAATGCGGTCGGCGGCAGCCTCTTCCTCGGCTTCATCTCGGCCGTCGCCTTTGCCACCATCCTCGCCGTGGTGGCAGGGCTGACGCTCTCCGGCGCCTCCGCGGTGAGCCACGACCTCTATGCCGAGGTCTTCGCCCGCGGCCGTGCCAACGAGCAGAAGGAGGTGCGCCTCTCGAAGCTCAGCGCCGTGGTGATCGGCATCGTCGCCATCATCCTCGGCTATGTCTTCGAGAACCAGAACGTCGCCTTCATGGTGGGCCTTGCCTTCGCGGTCGCCGCCTCCTGCAACTTCCCCGTCCTGCTGATGAGCACGATGTGGAAGGGCTGCACCAC
>CAYNYQ010000507.1:0-3573 GCA_964401305.1 uncultured Acetobacteraceae bacterium
GCAGGCCGGCGGGCGGCGCGGGCGACTGCGGCACGGCGGCGGGCGGGCGGCCGGCCGGCTGCTCGGCCAGCAGCGCGACCCGGCTGAAGCCGCCGGCGCTGATCGTGCCCATCACCTCCATCACGCGGCCGTAGCTGATGGCCCGGTCGCCGCGGACGAAGATCCGCCGCTCGGGCGCGGTCCCCGTCGCGCCCTGCGGCTGGTTGCGCGCGATGGCGCGCAGCTGCTCGACCAGGCCCTCGATCGGCACCTCGGTCTCCTGCAGGAAGATCCGGCCCTCGGGGTTCACCGTGATGGTGATCGGCTCGTTGTCCTGGTTCAGCGCGCTGGCCTGCGTCTTCGGCAGGTCGACGGGCACGCCCACCGTCATCAGCGGCGCCGCCACCATGAAGATGATCAGCAGCACGAGCATCACGTCGACCAGCGGCGTGACGTTGATCTCGGCCAGCGGGCGGTAGCGGCCGCGCGTGCCGCCGCCGTTGCGTCCGCCGATGAGGCCTGCCGCCATGGCGCGCTACTCCGCCGCCGCCGCGACCGGCTCGGGCCCGGCCGCTGCCTCCGCCTGGCGGGAGAGGATGCCGGAGAACTCGGTGGCGAAGCCCTCGAGCCGGGCGGCGAAGCGGGCGAGATCGGTGGTGATCTTGTTGTAGGCGAGCACCGCGGGGATGGCCGCGACGAGGCCGATCGCCGTGGCGAAGAGCGCCTCGGCGATGCCCGGCGCCACCACGGCGAGGTTGGTGTTCTGCATGCCGGCGATGGCGGCGAAGCTGTTCATGATGCCCCAGACAGTGCCGAAGAGGCCGATGAAGGGCGCGACCGAGCCCACCGAGGCGAGGAAGATCATCCAGCGCTCGAGCCGTTCCATCTCGCGCTGGATGGTGATGGCCATGGCGCGCTCCACCCGCTCCTTCATTCCGGCGGCGACGAGGCCGCCGGCGGCGGGCAGGCGGCCGGCGCTGCGCTGCCACTCGCGCATCGCGGCGACGAAGACCGCCGACATCGCATGCGTCGGCGCCTCGGCCTCGCGGCGGTAGAGCTCGTCGAGGCTGCCGCCGGACCAGAAGGCGTCCTCGAAGGCGTCGGCGGCGCGGTTGGCGCGGCGGAGCGAGGTGACCTTCTCGAAGACGATCGCCCAGACCCAGACGCTGGCCAGCAGCAGCCCGATCATGACGAGCTTCACCACCCAGTCGGCCTGCAGGAAGAGGCCCCAGAGCGAGAGGTCGTGGGCGAGGGCGCCCAGGGCCTCGGTGTTCACGCTGCGGTCCACGCCATCTCTCTCCTTCAGGCCGGGGCGGCGGGGGGTGCGGCGGCGCCCGCCATGGATGCATGCTGCTGCGCCGGCCCGCCGAGGGCCGAGCGCCAGGGTTCCGGGATCCGGCGCGGCCGCAGCGTGTCGCGATCGACGCAGGCGAGCTCGACACCGAGCGCGGCGAGGGTCACCTCGCCCCGGCGCATTCGCTGGTCGAGCCGCATGGTGACGCCCTTCACCGCGAGCACGCGCGTCTCGACCACGAGCGAGTCGTCGAGCTTCGCGGGCGCCGCATACTCCACTTCGACCCGGCGCACCACGAGTATCGAATTGTGACGCTCGATCATGTCCTGGTGCGGCATCCGCATGTCGCGCAGCGCCTCGGTGCGGGCGCGCTCGGCCCAGCGGAGATAGGTCGCGTGATAGGCCATGCCGCCGGCGTCGGTGTCCTCGAAGTAGACGCGCACGGGGAAGGCATGCGCCGGCAGGTCGGGGGCTGGGCGGATCATGCCGCGCCCCCGAGCAGGTCGGGTTGAACTGCGAAGCCCACCGGCGGCACCAGGCCGAGATGGCGCCAGCCGGGCTCGCCCAGGACGCGGCCGCGCGGCGTGCGCAGCACCAGCCCCTCCTGGATCAGGAAGGGCTCGATCACCTCTTCCAGCGTGTCGCGCGATTCGGCCAGCGCCGCGGCCAGCGTCTCGACGCCGACCGGCCCGCCGCCGTGATGTTCCGCGATGCGGCGGAGATACTTGCGGTCCTGCGCGTCGAGGCCGAGGCGGTCGACCTCGAGCCGGGCCAGCGCCGCATCGGCCAGCGCCCGGTCGGCGGGCGTGCCGGCGACGGCGGCGAAGTCGCGCACGCGCCGCAGCAGCCTGCCCGCGACGCGCGGCGTGCCGCGGCTGCGGCGGGCGATCTCCATCGCGCCGTCCTCGGCGAGCCGGAAGCCGAGCTTCTCCGCGCCGCGGCGGACGATCTGGAACAGCTCCTCCGGCTCGTAGAATTGCAGGCGGAGCGGAATGCCGAAGCGGTCGCGCAGCGGCTGGGTCAGCAGCCCGGCGCGCGTCGTCGCTCCCACCAGGGTGAAGGGCGGCAGGTCGATGCGCACCGTGCGCGCCGAGGGCCCCTCGCCGATGATGAGGTCGAGGCGGAAATCCTCCATCGCCGGATAGAGCGTCTCCTCGATCGCCGGCTGCAGGCGGTGGATCTCGTCGATGAACAGCACGTCGCGCGGCTGCAGGTTGGTCAGGATCGCGGCGAGGTCGCCGGCGCGCTGCAGGATGGGACCCGAGGTCGCGCGGAAGCCGACACCCAGCTCGCGCGAGACGATCTGCGCCAACGTGGTCTTGCCGAGGCCCGGCGGGCCGAAGAAGAGCGCATGGTCCAGCGGCTCGGACCGCGTGCGCGCCGCCTCGATGAAGACCTTCAGGTTCTCGCGCAGCGGCTTCTGGCCGATGAACTCCGAGAGCGACTGCGGGCGGAGCGAGCCCTCCGCCGCATCCTCCTCCTGGTGCGCGCCGGCGGTCAGGCGGTCATCGCTCATCGCGGCGCCAGTTCACGCAAGGAATCGCGGATCACGCTGCCGAGCGGCGCGTCCTCGCCCAGGCGCTGCATGGCGCGCGCCACCGCCGCCGCCGCCTCCGGCCGCTTCCAGCCGAGGTTCAGCAGCGCCGAGACCGCATCCGCGCCGACACCGTCCGGCGCCGCGACGCCGGCCGCGACCACCGCGCCCTGGCTGTCGTCCGGCACGACGCGGCCGGTGGCCCATTTCTGCATCGCCGGCTCGTCGACGATGCGGTTCGCGGTGGTGGGCCCGATGCCCTTGATGCCGCCCATCCGCTTGCGGTCCTTGGTGGCGATGGCCTGCGCCAGCTCCGCCACATGCAGGTCGGAGAGCACGATCAGCGCCTTCTGCGGCCCGATCGTCTTCACTTCCGTCAGCGCGCGGAAGGCCTCGCGCTCCTCCTCCGTGGCGAAGCCGAAGAGGGTGATGGCGTCCTGGCGGACCTGGGTCTCGACCAGCACCTTCACCGGCCCGGGCGCGGAGCGCAGCCGCGAGAGCGTCTTCTGCGAGCAGGCGATCAGATACCCCACGCCGTTGACGTCGAGGATGCAGCCCTCCTCCACCACCTCGTCAAGCCGGCCGGTGAGCTTGCCGATCACGTCGCATACGCCCGGGCCAGCGCCACCCGGCTCTGCCGGTGATGCGCGTGGCAGATCGCCACCGCCAGCGCATCCGCCGCATCGGCGCGGCGGATCGCCGCCCCCGGCAGCAGCATGCGCACCATGGCCTCGACCTGCACCTTCTCGGCATGGCCGGTGCCGAC
>CAYNYQ010000508.1:0-3538 GCA_964401305.1 uncultured Acetobacteraceae bacterium
GTCGAGGGCGTGGAGGATCGCGGCGCCGCGCTCGCCGCCTTCCGCATCGCCCATGTGGTCGAGGCGGTGCAGCACCCGAATGCCGATCGGCTGCGCGCGCTGAAGGTCGACCCCGGCGACGGGCGGCTGCTCTCGGTGGTGTGCGGCGCGCCCAATGCGCGCGCCGGCATGAAGGGCGTGCTCGCCCTGCCCGGCGCCTTCATCCCCGGCACCGGCATCACCCTCAAGCAGGGCGAGATCCGCGGCGTGCGGTCCGAGGCGATGATGCTCTCCGCGCGCGAGATGGGCCTCGGCGACGACCATTCCGGCATCGTCGACCTGCCTGCGGATGCGCCGCTCGGCGAGAGCTACGTGCGCTGGGCCGGCCTCGACGACCCCGTCATCGAGATCAGCGTCACGCCGAACCGCGGCGACGCGCTCTCCGTCCGCGGCGTGGCGCGCGACCTGGCCGCGGCCGGCCTCGGCCGCCTGAAGCCCTGGGCGCCCGAGCCGGTGCCGGCCAGCTTCGCCTCGCCGCTGCGCTGGGAGATCGCCGATCCGCGCGCCTGCACCTGGGTGCTGGGCCGGGCGCTGCGGGGCCTGCGCAACGGCCCCTCGCCGCAATGGCTGCAGGACCGGCTGGGCGCCATCGGCCTCCGGCCGATCAACGCGCTGGTCGACGTGACGAACCTCTTCACCTTCGACCTCGGCCGGCCGCTGCATGTCTTCGACGTGAAGAAGGTGCACGGGCCGACGCTGACCATGCGCATGGCACGCGAAGGCGAGACCCTGCAGGCGCTGAACGGCAAGGCGTACGCGCTGACGCCGGAGGACGGCATCATCGCCGACGCCGCCGGGCCGGAGGCGCTGGGCGGCATCATCGGCGGCGAGCCCTCGGGCTGCGACGAGGGCACGACCGAGGCCTTCATCGAATGCGCGCTGTTCGATCCCGTGCGCATCGCCCTCTCCGGCCGCCGCCACGAGGTCCGCACCGATGCCCGCCAGCGCTTCGAGCGCGGCATCGACCCTGGGCTGATGCCGGCGGCGATCGAGGCCGCGGCGGCGCTGATGATCGAGCTCTGCGGCGGTGAGGCGAGCGAGGTCGTCTCCGCCGGCGCCGAGCCCGCCTGGCGCCGCACCGCCACGCTGCGCTTCGAGCGGCTCGCCGGCTATGGCGGCGCCGATGTCCCGCCGGACGAGGCCGTGGGCATCCTCGAGCGCCTCGGCTTCGCCGTGGAGCACCGCGATGCTGCCAGCGTGACCGTCGGCGTCCCCTCCTGGCGCAATGATGTCGCGCAAGGGCGTGTGGGACAGGACGCGGTCCATGGCCTGCTCGACCAGGGCCCCGGCCTGCCGCCCGAGCGCGCCCGCGCCGCCGCCGAGGGCTGCGCCGCCATCGAGCCGGAATGCGACCTGGTGGAGGAGGTGCTGCGCATCCGCGGCCTCGACCAGGTGCCGCCGGTCTCGCTGCCCGTCGCCTCGCCCGTGCCGCCGCCCGCGCTGACGCCCAGGCAGGCGCGCGCGGCGCTGGCCCGCCGGACGCTCGCCGCCCGCGGCATGCTCGATTGCGTCACCTTCGGCTTCCTCGAGACGCGGACCGCCGCGCTGTTCGGCGCCACGCCGGAGGCGCTGCACCTGGTGAACCCGATCGCTGCCGACCTCGACCAGATGCGGCCCACCCCGGTCGCCTCGCTGCTGCTGGCCGCCGCCCGCAACGCGGCACGCGGCTACCCGGACGTGGCGCTCTCCGAGCTCGGCGCCGCCTATCGCCACATCACGCCGGAGGGCCAGCTCGCCGTCGCCGCCGGGGTGCGCACCGGTGCGACGCCGCGGCACTGGGCGGAGGCCTCCCGGGCCATCGATGCGATGGACGCCAAGGGCGACGTGATGGCCGTGCTCGGCGCCCTCGGCGTGCCCATGGCCGCGCTGCAGGTCACGGCGGATGCGCCCGGCTTCTATCATCCCGGCCGCTCCGGCGTGGTGCGGCAGGGGCCGAAGGTGATGCTGGCGAGCTTCGGCGAGATCCACCCGAAGGTGCTGGCCGCGCTCGACCTCGCCGGGCCGGCGGTGGCCTTCGAGATCTTCCTCGATGCCGTGCCGGAGCCGAAGCGGCGCCGCCGCGGCATGCCCGACCTGCCCGCCTTCCAGCCCGTGCGCCGCGACTTCGCCTTCCTGGTCGACGAGGGCGTGGCGGCCGAGGCCCTGCTGCGCGCCGCCCGCGCCGCCGATAAGCAGCTCATCGCCGATGTCGCCCTGTTCGACCGCTATGCCGGGGAGAAGGTGCCGCAGGGCAAGGTCAGCCTCGCCCTGCAGGTGACGCTGCAGCCGCGCGAGGCGACGCTGACCGATGCGCAGATTGAGGCCGTGGCGGACCGCATCGTCGCCGCGGTGGTGAAGGCCACGGGCGCGACCCTCCGGGCCTGATGCCCGGCAAGGCGCGCAACCTGGCGCTGCTGGCCGCGGCGCAGGTGCTGGTGCTGGCGGTCTGGTTCGCCGGCACCGCCGTGCTGCCGGCGCTCCTGGCCGAGGGCGCGGTCGACCCCGCGCGCGGCGGGCTGCTGACCACGGCGGTGCAGCTCGGCTTCGTCGCCGGCACGCTGGTCAGCGCCATCCTGACGCTGGCCGACCGCATCCCGGCGCGGCGGCTCTTCCTGGCCAGCGCCGCCGCCGCCGGCCTCGCCACCATGGCCATGGCCGCGGCACCGCCGGCCGGCGCGGCGGCGCTGGGCCTGCGCTTCCTCGCCGGCGCGGCGATCGCGGGGGTCTATCCCATCGGCATGAAGCTCGCGGCGGGCTGGGCGCGCGGCGATCTCGGGCTGATGATCGGGCTGCTGGTGGGTGCGCTGACCATCGGCTCGGCCTCGCCGCACCTGCTGCCGGCCCTGCTGCCGGGGCTGCCCTGGCGTTCGCTCTATCTGGGCGCCGGGCTCTCTGCGCTGGCGGGTGCGGCGCTGATCCTGCTGTTCCGCGAGGGGCCGGCGCCGGCCGCGCCGCGGCCGCCCTTCCGCTTCGACCATGCGCTGCATGCCTGGCGCGACCGGCGGCTGCGGCTGGCCAATGCCGGCTATCTCGGCCACATGTGGGAGCTCTACGCCATGTGGGCCTGGGTGCCGCTGTTCCTGCACCAGCAGGGGATCGGCGAGCGCGTGCTCGGCCTGCCTGCCGGCGTGCTGGCCTTCGCGGTGATCGGCGCCATGGGCTGCCTCGGCGCCATCGGGGCGGGGCTGCTGGCGGACCGCTGGGACCGCGCCCTGGTCTGCGCCGGGGCGATGCTGGCCAGCGGCGGCTGCGCCGTGCTGATCGGCCCGGCGGCGGAGGTCTCGGCGGCGCTGGTGCTGGTGCTGGCGCTGCTCTGGGGGGTCTTCGTCATCGCCGATTCGGCGCAGTTCTCGGCGCAGATCGTCATGCTCTCGCCGCCCGAGCTGGTGGGGACGATGCTGACCACGCAGACCTGCCTCGGCTTCCTGCTGACGGCGGTGACCATCCAGGTGCTGCCGGCGCTGCTGCCGGTGCTGGGGTGGCACTGGGGCTTCGCCGTGCTCGGCATCGGGCCGCTGCT
>CAYNYQ010000509.1:0-3536 GCA_964401305.1 uncultured Acetobacteraceae bacterium
CGCCGCCCCCGGCGCCTGGCGCCATCCCCCTGCTGCCGCTGGCCGCCGCCGCCGGGCCGGAGGCGCTCGCCGCCCGCCGCGCCGCGCTCGGCGCCGCCGGCTGGGGACCGCCCGCCTTCGACGGGCTGGAGGCCGCGCTGCTGCCGCTGATCGACCCCGCCGGCCTGCCGCCCGAGGGGCTGCTGCTGCTGCGCTGGTCCCCCGCGCTGGGCGACCGGGCAGCGCATGCCGCGCTGCGCGGCGGCATCGATCCGGCGCGCCTGGTGCTGACCGGCTGCGACGGCGTGACGGAGGCGCTGGCCTGGGGCCTGGCGGCCGGGCTGCGGCACTTCGCCGGGCCGGCCCTAGAGGACCTGGTCGGCGCGGCGCGCGCGGCATGAGCGGGGCCCTCGCCGCCAGCCTCTCGGCGCAGGCTGCCCGGCCCGGGCCGGCGGAGCTCGCCGCCCTCTCCGCTCTGGTGCGGCAATGCGTGGCCGAGGACGTGCCGCGCCAGGCGCTGCTGCTGCGCCTTGGCCCCCTGGCCGGCCAGCTGCGCGGCGAGCACCACCACCGCCTGCTGCGCGAGGCGCTGGCGCCGCTGCTGCGCCCGAGCCGCGCCCGGCTCTTCACCCTGCCCAATGGCGACCTGGTGGCGCTCGGGCCGGAGAATGGCTGGCACATGGAGGAGGTGGCGGCGCGCCTCGGCACCCTGCTCGCAGACCTCGTGCCGATGGAGGAGGGGCAGGAGGGGTCCGCGCCGGCCCTGCCGGGGACGCTGCTGCGCCTGCCGGCCCAGGCCGCGGCCCTGCTGGCGGCGCTGGAGGCCGCGCTGGCCGATGCGCCCGCCGCCGCCCCGCCGCCGCCGGCGCAGGGCGGTGCGCCCGCCGCGTGGCCGGCCCTCGCCCGCCTCACCCAGGCCATCGGCAGCGCCGACCTCGCCGCCTTCCTGCGCTGCCGCCCCGTGCTGCGCCTCGCGCCGGAGGAGGAGGCGGTGGCCGAGCCGCAATGGATGGAATGGCGGATCGCCATGCCCGAGCTGGCGCAGGCGCTGCTCGGCCCCGGCGCCGCCGCGCCCGCCCTGCCGCCGCCGCTGCGCAGCCTGGTGGAGCAGCGGCTGCTGGCCGAGCTCGCCCGGCCCGGCGAGGCGGCGCAGCGCGGCCCGGTCGGCCTCTCCCTCGGCCTCGCCGCGCTCGACAGCCCGGCCTTCCGCCGGCTGGACGCGGCGCTGCCCCCGGCGGTGCGGGCGCGCAGCGTCATCGGCATCGCGGCGACCGAGGTGCTGGCGGATCCCTCGGGCTTCCTGGCGGCGCGGCAGGTGCTCGCCGCGCGGGGGTGGCGGGTGGCGCTGGATGTCCCCGAGCCCGGCGCCCTGGCGCTGCTGCCGCCCGACCGGCTGGGGGTCGCGCTGGTGCGGCTGCGCTTCGCGCCGGCGCTGGCCGAGGCGCCGCTGGCCGTGCCGCTGCCGGCCGGCCGGACGGTGCTGACCGGGGTGGACCGCGCCGCGGCGCTCGGCTGGGGGTGGGAGGCGGGGATCACGCTGTTCGAGGGGCGGCTGCTGCGCGGATGACGCCGGGCGGCGTGAGGGGCGCCGCGCCTTGGCGCCGGCCGCCTTCGCTCGCATATGCCGCGCATGCCCCCCACCCCTGCCGTCTCCGAGGCGCCGCCGGGCCGCGCCGCGGCCGCCGCCGCGCCCGCCATCCGCTGCGAGGCGCTGACCAAGCGCTATGGCGGCCCCGACCGCCCGCCGGCGGTGGATGCGCTCAGCTTCACCCTGCCCCGCGGCGCCACCTGGGGGCTGCTGGGCGGCAATGGCGCCGGCAAGACCACGACCATCGCCATGCTGCTCGGCCTGCTGCTGCCGAGCGCGGGGCGCGTTTCCTGCCTCGGCCACGACATGGCGCGGGACCGCTTCGCGGCGCTGGCGCGGATGAACTTCTCCTCGCCCTACATCGCCCTGCCGCACCGGCTCTCGGTGCGGGAGAACCTGCGGGTCTATGCGCATCTCTACGATGTGCGGGGGGCGGAGCGGCGGATCGGCGAGCTGGCCGACCAGCTGCAGCTGCGCGACCTGCTGGACCGCCCGGCGGGCGAGCTCTCGGCCGGGCAGAAGACCCGCGTTGCGCTGGCCAAGGCGCTGGTCAACCGGCCCGACCTGCTGCTGCTGGACGAGCCGACCGCGAGCCTCGACCCCGATACCGGCGACTGGGTCCGCACCTGGCTCGAACGCTACCGGGCCGAGAGCGGCTGCGCCATCCTGCTCGCCAGCCACAACATGGCCGAGGTCGAGCGGCTCTGCGCGCATGTGCTGATGCTGCGCCAGGGCCGGGTGGTGGACCAGGGCAGCCCGGCGGCGCTGATCGCGCGCTACGGGCGGGAGGACCTGGAGCAGGTCTTCCTCGACATCGCCCGCGGCACCGGCGCGGCGGCGCGGCCCGAGGCGGTGCCGGCATGAGCGCGCCCGCCGATGGCGCCGGGATGGGTGCGATTGCCGACCGGGCCGGGCCGGTCGCAGGCCGCCCGGGCGCGCGGGCCGCGCTGCGCCGGGTCTGGGGGCTGATGTACCGGCATCTCGCGCTCTACCGCCGCTCCTGGCCGCGGCTGATCGAGCTGATGTACTGGCCGATCCTGCAGATGGTGGTCTGGGGCTTCGTCACGGCCTACCTGGCCGGCGTGCAGAACAACGTCGCCAGCGTCGCCGCCGGCGTGCTGCTCGGCGGCGTGCTGCTGTGGGAGGTGGCGCTGCGCAGCCAGATGGGCTTCTCCATCTCCTTCCTCGAGGAGATCTGGTCGCGCAACCTCGGCCATCTCTTCGTCTCGCCGATCCGGCCGCACGAGATGGTGGCGGCGCTGATGGGCATGAGCGTGATCCGCGTGCTGGTCGGCGTGGTGCCAGCGATGGGCCTCGCCTGGGCGCTCTATGCCTTCGGCATCTGGCGGATGGGGCCGGTGGTGGTGGCCTTCTTCGCCGCGCTGCTGCTGATGGGCTGGGCGGTGGCGCTGGGGGTGACCTCGCTGATCCTGCGCTTCGGCGCGGGCGCGGAGGCGCTGGCCTGGTCGGTGCTGTTCGGCATCACGCCCTTCGCCGCGGTGTTCTACCCGGTGGCGGTGCTGGCGGCCTGGCTGCAGCCGGTGGCGCTGGCGCTGCCGGCGGCGCATGTCTTCGAGGGCATGCGCACGGCGCTGCTGACGGGCGCCATCGCCTGGGGGCACCTCGCCGCCGCCTTCGCGCTGGACCTCGCCTGGATGGCGCTGATGGGCTGGGTGTTCATGCGCCAGCTGCGCGCGGCGCGGATCAAGGGGGCGCTGCTGAACATCGGGGAGTAGGCCCGCGGGTCAGGAGAAGCGCAGCGCCATGCGGATCTCCGCCGTCTCCTTGCCCCATTGCATCGCCGCGACCCGGTCGGTGACCGCGAAGCCGGCCGCGGCATAGAGCGCCGCCGCGGCGTCCAGCCCGGCCAGCGTCCAGAGATAGACCCCGGGCGCGCCGCCCGCCCGTGCCGCCGCGACCGCCTCCGCCAGCCAGCGCCGCCCCAGCCCCTGGCCGCGCAGCGCCGCAT
>CAYNYQ010000510.1:0-3532 GCA_964401305.1 uncultured Acetobacteraceae bacterium
TGAGGGCGGCGACGGCGCGGTTCTTGGCGGAGCTCGCCGTCGCTGCCCGGCTTCGGGTCTGGTGGCCCCGGTGGAGGTGGCCCACGCGCCCAACCCGGTCGCCCGAGGTGTGGTGTGCGCGCGCCGATGAGGCGCGCACGCACACCCCCGTAGGGGGTGGGAGCAACACCTAACTCCTCCAGCGGGCACAACCCATTGATCCAAAATGGAAAAAGAGGAGTTAGGTGCGAAGCAGGAGGAGTTGGGGACCTAACTCCTTTGTCCTCCCAAGTCGTTGATTTCATGGCGTTGTTTTCGGAGAGGAGTGAGGAGTTAGGCCTAACTCCTCAGGAGTGAGGTCGTCCAAGACGCCTTCCGGGTAGACCCACACCTCCGGATTTTCGACGTCCAGGCAGTTGCCGGATTGGGGGCATTTGAAGTGGCTGGGCAGGACGCAGCGGGCGCTGGTGGTCACCTCACCAGTCTGCGGATCCACGGTTTCGACCTCGGGGCCGAAGGTCATGCCCTCCACGCAGAGGTACCCGAAGCGCGACCGGACGACGCCAAGGCCGAATTCGGTGCCATCACGGCGGAACTTCACGAAGCCCTTCGTGGCGAGCACGCTCAGCCGCTCGCGGATCGTATGCTTGCTGCCGAGCCCGACCTTGTTCTCGAATTTCTCCGCCAGCTGCATGGTGGAATAGAGCCGGCCTTCAGCTGCCTCATCGAGCAGGATGCCGAGGATCACATCCTGCTTGCGCAGCCGTTCGGCATCGAGCTTGCGTCCGATGTCCTGCCTGACAAGGCGCTCGCCGCGGCGATCGAATTCCACCCAGCGGCCCGCGATCTTGTCGACCAGCATCGGCTCGAGGCCGGGGCCGTTGCGGAGCTCGACATGCAGCTCGCGCTCGGTCTGCTCCTCGTCTGGGCGGAACAGGATGGCGCCCGAGGTGTAGTAGCCGCGCAGTGCGCTGGCGCCGGAGAGCGACAGGAAGGGATCGTCCTTCACCTGCTGCTTGCTGAGCTTCTTCGTGTGGTGGGCGAGGATGATGCCTGCCTCGGGGGCGACCTGGTCGCGCAGCGCTTCGACCCGGCTCTGCAGGAAGAACATCATCGCGCCGTTGTCGTTCTCACCTTCGCCTGCGGAACCGCCATCGAAGAGGTTTCGAATGGGGTCGATGCAGATGATGTCGGGCGGGGCGTCGGGAAATGCGGCGCGGATGGCGGCCGCAACGAGGGGCACGCCCTGGTCGTCGAGCAGCATGCGCAGCTTCGGCGTGACGACGAGGGTGTCGCGGGCGCGGGCCACAACGGCGCGGTCGAGCCGGAGCTGCTGCAGTCGCTCGCGCAGGTAGTGGTACTGGATCTCGGCCTGGAGATAGAACACGCGCAGCCGGCGTGGTGCCGTGAAGCGCAGGAACGGCGCTCCGGCGGCAGCATGCACCAGGAGGCTGATCAGGAAGTCGGATTTTCCGACCTTCGGCGCGCCACCGAGGACCAGCATCCCACCCGGGGTCAGCAGGCGAGGCCCGATCAGGTCGTCGGGCATCGGAGAAGTGTCGTCCAGCAGCGCGCCCAGGGTGTGCGCGGCGATTGCGCCGGCCGGCGGCGCCACGGCGCGGAGCAGGGGCTGCCCGTTGCGCTCGACATGCAGGGCCCAGATCGCATCGGCCTCGACCTTGAGGCGGTCCAGCGGCCACGCCGGGCGAAGGCAGGCGGCGTTGTACTGGCAGATTGCCTCCCAGCCCTCGTCGCCGGTGATGCGGCCCTCGTGGACCATGCGGACAAAGTGGCCGATGGCAGCGCTGGCGCCCTGGAATCGGGTCCAGGCGTCTTGGCTGCCCTCGCGCACCGGGGTGGTCAGGACGGCATCGAGGCCGGGGCGGTTGGCGCCAGGGGCAGCGGTGGGCGCCTCCAGGCCCGGCATGGTCGGCATGGCGGCGACCGCCGCGGCGAAGTCGGGGAGCTCGACCTCGGCCCTGGGGTGGTGCTCCCGTATGATGACGTGCCGCTGCACGCCGTGCTTCTGGTGGACGGTGCCGGGCACGCGGATCGGCTGGTGGGCAGATCGGAAGTGAAGGTCGCCGCCAACCTTCTCCGCGATTTCGCCGCGCAGCGCGCAGACCCGCGCCAGATCCTCCCCCTCGGCCGGCTCGGTGAGCCGCCACCAGGCATGGACCTTGGCCGCACCCTCGGCGGTGCGGCCGCCGCTTTCGACCAGGAGGGTGGGCGCGCCCAGGTGGTGGACCAGATGCGCCAGCTTGGCGGCGATGTCGCCGGCGTCGAGGTCGACCACCACGGTCTGCATCTGCAGCACATGCTCGGCGCGGGCCTGGCCCTGCTCGGCGACGGTGCCGGGGATGACATAGACGGCGCTGCCTTCGCGCGCGGCCCAGGTGGCATAGGCGCTGAGGGATGCGGCGGCGTGCCGATCGGCCGGCACCCAGATGTTGTGCGGCTTGGTGTCGAGCCCCTGGCCCTGGTCGACGAAGCCGCGGACGGGGATCAGCCCGTCGCAATAGCCGAACACCACGTCGAGGAAGGCGGCGATCTGCTCGATGTCCGGCGCGATGGGCCCAGCGGCCGCCGGCATCGGCTGCCCAGCGCCGGGAAGTCGATCGACGGCGATCTGCCCACCGGTGGGAATCTCGCTCACGCCCTCATCCGGCAGCGGCACTGCGTCGTTGAAGTCGCCCCATGCGTTCATGCAGGCTGCGCCCAGCACCGCTTGGCCCATGGGCAGAAGCGGCACTCGAAATGGTCGGCCCGGGCAGCCACGCGGGGCAGCAATTCGCCGGCATCCGTCGCGGCTAGGATGCGCACCGCCCGATCGGACATGCGCTGCGCCAGCTCGGCGTCGAACGGCACCAGCTCGTGGTGCAGCTCCGCCGTGTCCTTGTTGATGGCTGTGAACAGCGCCGGGTTGTCTGCCACCCCCGGCACGGCGGCATCCATGTAGGCCTGGTAGACCGCGATCTGCGCCGCGTAGATCGGCTTGGCCGCGGCGACGCCCTTGCTGGACGTCTCGCGCCAGGACTTCGCGTTCATGGTCTTGCATTCCCACAGCGCGGGGAACGCCATGCCGGGGATGGTTGGGCCGCCGGCGAAGACGCCATCGACATGGCCGCGGATGCGGCCACCCGCGACGGAGAAGCCGAACTGCTCGCCATGCTCGCCACCGCCACGGCGTGTGTAAAGATCAAAGCCAGCACCGCGGAGCCAGGCGACGGCCACATCCTCCAGCGCGTGGCCGATCCCGAAGATGCGCAGCAGCCGGCCGTCGAAGTCGGCCCCCTCATCCTTCGGCGCCTTCACGAACTCGAACTGCAGCGCCCGCTCGCAGGCGTGCCCGAGGCGAGAGCCGCCCAGATAGCTGCGCGGCGGCGTCGCCTGATTGGAGACGACGAGCGCCGCGTCGATGGCGGCATTTACATGCGTTGAGGTCTGGCTGCGGCTGTTGAGGTCGAGCATCAGAAGGGCACCTCCGCCGTAGCGTCCTGCCGGGCGATCGCCTGCATCGCCTCCTGGAAGCCGCCGACGGCGACCTCGATCA
>CAYNYQ010000511.1:0-3499 GCA_964401305.1 uncultured Acetobacteraceae bacterium
GCCGGGGCCGTGGGCACGGCGCCGGCCGGGGCCTTGCCCGGACCCTGCTGGGTCGCGGCCAGGCCGGGCAGGAGCAGCAGCAGGGCCGCCAGCAGCAGCGCGCCGAGCCGCGCCTGCGCAGCGGCACCAGGCCGGTCCGGGCGCGGGGCCCCCGGCGCCGTGCTGCGCGCCCCCCTGCTCATCGACGCCGCGGCGCGGGTGCCATGCCGGCCGGCCCCGGCCTCAGCTGGCCAGCTCGAAGCCGGCGCCGGCGGCGCGCTCGGCCGTGGCGACGCTGTCGCTGAAATTCTCGCGCCGGGCGATGTTGCTGGCCGCCAGGGTGCGCACGTCGCCGCCGCTGGCGCCGAGCGTGGCCGGATCGGCCGTAGCGGAGGCGCGCGCCGCCGCGGTGCCGCGGAAGGCGGAGGCATCGGCATAGCCGACCCGGCCGCCGGCCTCGACCTGGGCGAAGCCGCCGGTCGCCGGGCGGACCTGCACCGTCTCGCGCGCCGGCACGGTGCCGATCACGGGCGAGGCCGGATCCGGGCGCAGCCGCAGCGGCACGGCGGCGGCGGTGCGCGTGCTCACCGGCGTGGCGCGGGACTTGGCGGCGAGCACGCTGTTCTTGGTGCCCGGGGCCACGGCCTCGATCGCGGTGTCGAACTCGGCGCCGCGGGTGCCGATGCGCTCGTTGATGCTGCGGGCGAGGGCGATGTCGCGCTGCGCCAGGCCGCGGATCGCCGCCATCTGCGCCTCGGCCGCGTCCTTCGGCAGGCGGCCCTGGCGGAAGGCCTGGCGCACCGTCTCGGCGCTGTTGAAGCGGCAGGCCATGAGCTGGTCGAAGGCGAGCTGGGTGCGGTCGATCTCGGCGTTCTCGCGCGAGAGGTCGCCGGAGAGGCTGGCATTCAGCGAGGCCTGGTCGGCGTTGCGCTGCTGCAGCGCGTAGAGGTAGCCGCCGGCGGCGCCGGTCGCCGCGCCCGCCGCCGCGCCGATGGCCGCGCCGCGCCAGTTGCCGGTAATGGCCGCGCCCAGCACGGCGCCGGTCAGCGCACCGAGCGCGGCGCCCTTGAGGATGTCCTCGGCGAAGTAGTTGCCGGTCGAGTCGAGGGCGACGAGCTGGGTGCGGCAGGCATCCATGCCGTCATCGGCGCCGATCCGCTGCTGGCGCGTGCTGACGCAGCCGGTGAGCAGGGCGGCGGCGGTGACGACGGCGATGGCGCGGTGGCTGCGGCTCGGCATGATGCTGTTCCAGCTACGTATACTGCGGCCACGGTAACAACCGCCGGAGATGTTCGCCAGGGGACGGATACGCGAAGTGGATGAGACACGCCCCACGGGGCGTGCATTGCCGGGGACGTGTTGCAGCGGCGCAGGCCGGCGCGGCGCGTCGGGCGTTGCGCGGCGCGCCCCCGCGGGTGCATCTGCGGAGGGCGACGGAGCCGGGAGGTCGCATGGCGCGGGGCAGGGGCAGCAGCGGCGACGAGCCCATCGTGACGGCCGGGCCCGAGGAGCCGGCCCCCGGCCTCGAGGGCCTGCCGCGGACCGATATCGACCGCGTCGAGCAGGCGATCCCGAGCTTCGTCGAGGCGGCGCTGCGCAGCCCCCTGGTGCTGACCCGGCACGGGCGGGAGGCCTTCGTGCTGCTGCCGCTCGACGTCTATCGCCGGCTCTGGGCCGCCGCGCCCCGGCCGCCGGTGATCGAGGGCGAGGGCGGCGGCTGACCCGGCGGGCCGCGCGCCGCCCCGAAGGCCACCGCGGGGCCGCCCCTTCGGCCGCCCCTGGGGTCGCCCCCAGGGCCGCACCGGGGGCCGCATCACGCGGGGCGGCGCGCCGCTTGACCGGCCGCGCCGCGGGGCCGATGCCGGCGCCGCATGGCCGCCACCCCGCCGCTTCTCCTCCTGCAGGACATCCGCCACGCCGTCGGCACCACGCCGCTGCTGGACGGGGCGACGCTCTCGGTCTCGGCCGGGGAGCGGCTGGCGCTGGTCGGGCGCAACGGCAGCGGCAAGTCCACCCTGCTGCGCATCGCCGCCGGCGAGATCGAGCCGCAAGGGGGCGGCGGCACCCGCTTCCTGCAGCCCGGCGCGACCCTGCGCTCCCTGCCGCAGGAGCCCGAGCTCGGCGGGCACCCGGATGTCTGGTCCTATGTCGCCGCCGGGCTCGGCCCGGCCGACGACCCGCACCGGGCGCGCACCCTGCTCGCCGCGCTCGGCCTCTCGGGCGAGGAGGCGCCGGCCAGGCTCTCGGGCGGCGAGGCGCGGCGGGCGGCGCTGGCCCGCGTGCTGGCCCCCTCCCCCGACATCCTGCTGCTCGACGAGCCGACCAACCATCTCGACCTGCCGGCCATCGCCTGGCTGGAGCGGGAGCTGGGGGCGATGCGCAACACGGCGCTGGTGCTGATCAGCCATGACCGCCGCTTCCTCGAGAGCCTGACCCGCGCCATGGTCTGGCTCGACCGCGGCACCACGCGCCGGCTCGAGCAGGGCTTCGCCGCCTTCGAGGCGTGGCGCGACCAGGTGCTGGAGGAGGAGGAGCGCGAGCGCCACAAGCTCGACCGCCAGATCGTGCGGGAGGAGCACTGGCTGCGCTACGGCGTCACCGCCCGGCGCAAGCGCAACATGCGCCGCGTCGGCGAGCTGGCCGCACTCCGCCAGCGCCGGCGCGAGGCGCTGCGGCCGACCGGCACCGTGCGCATGGAGGCGGCCGCGGGCGCGGGATCGGGCTCGCTGGTCATCGAGGCGAAGGCGATCACCAAGGCGCATGGCGCGGCGGCGCCGGTGGTGCGCGACTTCTCCACGCGCATCCTGCGCGGCGACCGGGTCGGGCTGGTCGGGCCGAACGGCGCCGGCAAGACGACGCTGCTGACCCTGCTGACCGGCCAGGTCGCGCCGGACGCCGGCACGGTGCGGCTCGGCACCAACCTCGCCATGGTCACGCTCGACCAGAAGCGCGAGGCGCTGGATCCCGCGCTGTCGCTCGCCGAGACGCTGACCGGCGGGCGCGGCGACACCGTCTTCGTCGGCGGCCAGGCGCGGCATGTCGTCGGCTATATGAAGGACTTCCTGTTCCAGCCCGACCAGGCGCGCACGCCGGTCGGCGCGCTCTCGGGCGGGGAGCGCGGGCGGCTCCTGCTGGCGCGTGCGCTGGCGCGGCCCTCGAACCTGCTGGTGCTGGACGAGCCGACCAACGACCTCGACCTCGAGACGCTGGACCTGCTGGAGGAGCTGCTGGCCGACTACCCGGGCACCGCGCTGGTGGTCAGCCACGACCGCGACTTCCTCGACCGCGTCGCCACCAGCGTGATCGTGGCCGAGGGCGATGGGCGCTGGCAGGAATACGCGGGCGGCTACACCGACATGGTGGCGCAGCGCGGGCGCGGGGTGGAGGCGCTGGCTGGGCCGGTCGTCGCCCCGGCGCCCGTGGCCCCGAAGCCCGCGGTGCCCGTGCCCGCCGCATCGCCCGCACGGCGCCGGCTGAGCCCCGCGCAGCTGCACGCCCTGCAATCCCTGCCCGCGCGCAT
>CAYNYQ010000512.1:0-3494 GCA_964401305.1 uncultured Acetobacteraceae bacterium
CGGCGGCGGCCTCCTCGGTGCCGTGGCGCGCCAGCCAGCGCAGGAAGCCGCGCACGGCGGCGAGCTGGCGGGCGCGGGTGGCGACGCCGGCGCCGGCATTGGCGCGGGCGGCAAGGAAGGCGCGCAGATCGGCCGGGCGCAGCGCGCCGAGGCCCGCCACGTCGGGCAGCTCCCCGCCCATATGCGTGGCGAGGAAGCCGAGGAAATCGGTGAGGTCGCGGCCATAGGCCTCGACCGTGTTGGCGGCGGCGCGGCGTTCCCGCGCCAGCCAGTCGAGGTAGCGGGCGCGGGCCTCGGCCAGCGTCACCGCGCCATGGCCGCGGCGACGGCGCGGCCGAGGAAGGCGAGCGTCGCCGTCGCCTGGCGCGCCGGCAGCGCGCCTGGGTCGCGCGCACCCAGCGCGAGCAGCGCCGGCGCCCCGGTCCAGAGCGGCACGCGGGCCAGCGCGTCGCGCACCACCAGCGGCGCGGCCTCCTGGTGCAGCAGGGCGGTCTCGGTGGGCGTGGTGCGCACCACGGCGTCCCGCCCGGCGCCGAGCAGGCGCTTCACCGCGCCTGGTGGCAGGCGCACCACGCCGCGGCGGTCCGGCTTCTCGGCCAGCAGGGTGCAGGTCTCGAGGCCCAGCAGGGCCGGGATCTCCTGCGTCACGGTCTCGGTCACGTCCTGCGCGCGCATCAGCGCCAGCACGGCGAGGCGCACCCGCACCGTCAGGCCCTGGCCAGCGCGGCCAATGGTGACGGCGGCTTCCATCTCGGTCTCGAGGGAGCGGACGCGACGGCGCTCGGCGATCAGCATGGCCGCCATGTGGTCGGCCATCCGCTCCCCATGCACGCGGCGCGGCGGGTCGAGCAGGCGGTAGAGGTCCGGCCGCTCGGCGAGGAAGGCGGGGTGCGCGGCCAGGAAGGCGGCCACCCCATCGGCGGTCGGCAGGGCGGGATCGAGCGCTGCGGCCCCGCGTTCGGCCTCCTGTGGCGTCGCGTTCACAGGATGCTTTGCCCGCTCTTGCGCCAGTCGGCCAGGAAGGCCTCGAGGCCCCGGTCGGTCAGCGGGTGCTTCAGCAGCTGGCGGATGACGGCCGGGGGCAGGGTGGCGACGCCGGCGCCGAGCTTCGCGGCCTCGACCAGGTGGATGGGGTGGCGGATGGACGCCACTAGGACTTCTGTCTTAATAGAGGGGTAGTTGCGGTAGATCTGCACGATGTCGGCGATGAGGCGCATGCCGTCGGTGGCGATGTCGTCCAGCCGGCCGACGAAGGGGGAGACGAAGGTGGCGCCGGCCTTGGCCGCCAGCAGGGCCTGGGCGGCGCTGAAGCAGAGGGTGACGTTCACCATGGTGCCCTCCTCCGCCAGGGTGCGGCAGGTGCGCAGCCCGGCCTCGGTCAGCGGCACCTTCACCGCCACGTTGGTGGCGATGCCGCGCAGGTACCGGCCCTCGGCCAGCATGGGCTCGAATTCGGTGGCGGTGACCTCGGCGGAGACGGGGCCCGGGGTGATGGCGCAGATCTCGGCGATGACCTCCGCCATCCGGCGCCCGGACTTGGCGACGAGGCTCGGGTTGGTGGTCACGCCGTCCACCAGGCCGGCTTCCGCCAGGGACCTGATGTCTGCCACCTCGGCGGTGTCGACGAAGAACTTCATGACGGGGGGACCTTCTGGGCGGGGGGCATGGCGCAGCGACCCTCAGCGGCGACCCTCACCGGCCGAGGGCCGGTCGTTTCGGCTTTGTTCACGGACAGGATAGCCCATGGGAGAGGGTTCGGGAAAGCGTCGTGGGCGCCAGGCCACGCTAGGCGTTGCGGGAATGCCACGGGCGCGGGTCCTTCTGCCGTTACCACTGGACGGTGCATACGATTATGCAATTCCCCGGCAGATGAACATAGCGCCAGGCGAATTCTGTATCGTTCCACTCAACCAGAAGGAGATGGTCGGGGTCGTCTGGGACGCCGATCCCGAGGCGCCCTCGGTGCCGGACAACCGGCTGCGCCCCATCCTGGGCCGGCTGCCGGAGGCGCCGCGCATGACCGAGAGTCTGCGCCGCTTCGTCGACTGGGTGGCCGCGTATACGCTCAGCCCTCCCGGCGCCGTGCTGCGCATGGCGATGAGCACGCCGGCGGCGCTGGAGCCGCCCTCCCCCCGCAGCGGCTGGGCCCTGGCCGGCCCGGGGTCGAACCGCGCGACGGAGGGGGTGCGCCTGACGCCCGAGCGCCAGCGCGTGCTGGCGGCGCTGGCCGAGGGCCGCGTGCTGCCCACGGCGGCGCTGGCCGAGGCGGCGGGGGTCTCGGCCGCGGTGGTGCGCGGCCTTGCCGATGCCGGGCTGATCCGGCCGGCGTTGATGCCGCCTGCGCCGCTCTTCGCCCGGCCTGACCCGGCGCATCCCGGACCCGCGCTCGGACCCGCGCAGCAGGCGGCGGCGGGCACGCTGCGCGAGCGCGTCGCGGCGCGCAGCTTCGGCGTGACGCTGCTGACCGGGGTCACGGGGTCGGGCAAGACCGAGGTCTATCTCGACGCCGTCGCCGAATGCCTACACCAGGGACGCCAGGCGCTGGTGCTGCTGCCCGAGATCGCGCTCTCGGCGCAGTGGCTCGACCGCTTCCGGGCGCGCTTCGGCGTCGCCCCCGCGCTCTGGCATTCCGAGGTCGGCAGCCGCACCCGCCGCGACACCTGGCGCGCCGTGGCGGCGGGCGAGGCGCCGGTGGTCGTCGGCGCGCGCTCCGCCCTCTTCCTGCCCTTCCCGGATCTCGGCCTGGTGGTGGTGGACGAGGAGCACGAGACGGCGTTCAAGCAGGAGGACGGCGTCGTCTACAACGCGCGCGACATGGCGGTGGTGCGCGCGCGCCTGGCGCAGGCCGCCTGCGTGCTGGTCAGCGCCACGCCGAGCCTCGAGACGCTGACCAATGCCGGGACGGGGCGCTACGCCGCGCTGCACCTGCCCGAGCGGCATGGCGGCGCGACCCTGCCCACGGTCGCGGCGGTGGACCTGCGCGCGCATCCGCCGGAGCGCGGGCGCTTCCTCTCCCCGCCGCTGGTCGAGGCAGTGACGGCGACGCTGGCGCGCGGCGAGCAGGCGATGCTCTTCCTCAACCGCCGCGGCTATGCCCCGCTGACGCTCTGCCGCCATTGCGGCCACCGGCTGCGCTGCCCGAACTGCACCGCCTGGCTGGTCGAGCACCGGGCGCAGCGCCGCCTGCAATGCCACCACTGCGGCCATGCCGAGCCGACGCCGCCGGAATGCCCCGAATGCGGCCAGGCCGGCACGCTGGCCGCCGTCGGCCCCGGCGTCGAGCGGCTGCTGGAGGAGGCGCGCATCCTCTGGCCCGAGGCACGGATCCTGGTGATGGCCAGCGACACCATCCCCGGCCCCGCGGCGGCGGCGGCGGCGGCGCAGGCGATCCAGGACCGCGAGGTCGACCTCATCATCGGCACGCAGATCGTCGCCAAGGGCTGGCACTTCCCGCACCTGACGCTGGTCGGCGTGGTCGATGCCGATCTCGGCCT
>CAYNYQ010000513.1:0-3454 GCA_964401305.1 uncultured Acetobacteraceae bacterium
AGGGCTTCCGCCACGTGCTGGAGATCGGCCGCGCCGACCTGCCGCGGCGCGACAACCTCTGGTCCTGGGTGAAGCCCAGGCGGCCCGTGCCGCCATCGCGCGTCTTCGAGGTGGCCGGGCGCATCGGCCCCGGCGGCGAGGAGCTGGTCCCCTTCGACGAGGCGGGCATGCGCGTGGCCGCCCGCGCCGCCCTCGCCAGCGGCGTGCGCGCGGTGGCCGTCTGCTTCCTGCACGCCTTCGCCAACCCGGCGCATGAGCGCCGCGCGCTGGCGATCCTCGCCGAGGAGGCGCCGGGGCTCGCCGCGACCGCGTCCGCCGACGTGCTGCCCGTGGTGCGCGAGTACGAGCGCAGCATGGCCACCGTGCTGAATGCCGCGGTGATGCCCGCCGTCTCCACCTATGTCGCGCGGCTGGAGGAGCGGCTCGCGGCCGCCGGCATCGCCGCGCCGCTGCTGCTGATGAAGTCGAACGGCGGCGTCGCCGGCAGCGCCGCCATCCGTCGCGCGCCGGTGCAGACCGCGCTCTCGGGCCCCGCCGCCGGCGTGGTCGGCGCGCGCGCCGTCGCCGCCGCGGCCGGCGTGCCGGACATCATCACCGTCGATATCGGCGGCACCAGCGCCGACATCTGCCTGATCGCGGGCGGGCGCATCGCGCTGACCCAGACCGGACGCGTCGGCCCCTGGCCAATGCCGCTGCCGATGGTGGACATGGTGACGATCGGCGCCGGCGGCGGCTCCATCGCGCGCGTCGGGGCGAATGGCGCGCTCACCGTCGGCCCGGCCAGCGCCGGCGCCGAACCGGGGCCGGCCTGCTACGGCCGCGGCGGCGAGGAGCCGACGGTGACCGATGCGCACCTGGTGCTGGGCCACCTGCCGCCGGCGCTGCTCGGCGGGCGCATGGCGCTCGACCCCGCGCTGGCCGAGCGCGCGGTGCGCGATCGCGTCGCCGTGCCGCTCGGCCTGTCGCCGGAGGACGCCGCGCGCGGCATCCTGGCGATCGCCGACAACAACATGGTGGGCGCGATCCGCGTCGTCTCCGTCGAGCGCGGGCATGATCCGCGCGGCTTCGCGCTGGTGCCCTTCGGCGGTGCGGGGCCGCTGCATGGCTGCGCGCTGGCCGGGCTGCTCGGCATCACCCGCGTGCTGGTGCCGCCGGCGCCGGGCGTGCTCTGCGCGCAGGGGCTGCTCGCCGCCGACCTGAAGGCGGAGTTCAGCCGCACCGTGGCGCAGCCGCTGGCCGAGGCCGAGCCCGCCCGGCTCGAGGCCGCCTTCGCCGCGCTGGAGCGGGAGGCCGCCGCCTGGTTCGCCGACGAGGCGGTGGTGCCGCCGGACCGCGCCACCGCCCGCGTCGCGCTGATGCGCTACGCCGAGCAGGGCTTCGAGCTCGCCATCCCCTGGCCCGTCGCCGACGACCCGCGCGCCGCCCTGGCCTCCGCCTTCGCCGAGGCGCATCGTGGCCTCTACGGCTTCGACCTGCCGAACATCGGCATCGAGATCGTCACGCTGCGCATCGAGGCGAGCGGGCGCATGCCGCGGGCGGCGACGCCGGCGCCGGGCGGCGGCGCGGCGGGCGCGGCGCTGGTCGGGCGGCAGACGATGCGGCTGAAGGGCGGCGCCACCGCCGCCGCGGCGATCTACGACCGGGCGGGGCTCGGCGCCGGCGCGACGCTGGAAGGTCCGGCCATCATCCTTCAGCTCGACGCGACGACGCTGGTGCCGCCGGGCTGGCGGGCGCGCATGGAGGCCAGCGGCGCGCTGCTGCTGCAACAGGAGTGATACAATCCCGCGCTGGACGCCGGCGGGAGGCCTCGGGCAAGCTTCCGCCGCGCGCCCGACCCCGGGCGCGGAAGGATCCCTGAGCCATGCGCGGTGGACCCAAGCCGACGCTGGCCCTGGCAGGTCTCGCCAGCGGCTGGATTGGTGCCGCGTCGCGGCGCCGCGACGGCGCGCTGGCCCTCTCCCCGATCGCCGAGGAGCTGCGGCTGGCCCTGCAGGCCCTGCGCGCCGGGCGGAACGGCTCCGCCGGGGCCGCGGTGCGGCGCGCGACGGCGCCGATGCGCGGCGCGGCCTCAGCGGCGAGCTCGGCCCTCCGCGCCGCGGGCCGGGCCCTGGCCGCCGGCAATGGCCCTGCGGCCGAGGCGGCGATCGCCCGTGCCCTGCTGGCGCTGGTCTGACCGGCTGGCTCAGGTCTCGCCGGCGAGTGCCTGGACCGCCTCGCGGTAGGTCTGCGCGAACAGGGCATCGAGCGCCGGGTTGACGCCCTTCAGCCCGGACGCGACCCGGCCGGCCCAGCCGACATATTCCAGGCGCCGTCCATGGTCCCAGCCCTTCGGCGGGCTGGCCGCGATGGCGCGAAGGTTGGAGATCTTGTCCGCGAGCTTGACCTGCTTCGCGGCGTCCGACTTCTTTGGCGCAAGGCGCACCTGCAGCGCCTTGCGCGTCTCCTTCGGCAGGGACTTGTCGTCCGTGACCTCGGCGACGATGGAGGCGACCTCCGTGCCGAACTCGATGGCGAGCTGCTCGAGTGTGATGGGCTCGGGGTCGGCGTCGCTGTCTTCCACCGTGTCGTGCAGCAGCGCGGCGACGACGGCGGCCGCGGGTGCGCCATGGGTGGCGAGGATCATCGCCACCTCCAGCACGTGGTTCACATAGGGCTCCTGCGCATCGCCCTTGCGCCGGTGGCCGGCATGCACCCGGCCGGCGAAGACCGCGGCGCGCAGCACGGCGCCGAGCGGCGGTTCGGCATCGGGCGGCGCGGCGGCCGGCACGACGGGGCGAGGCAGGGTGTCCATCGTCTCTCCTGGGTGGGGTCGTGGTTCAGTAGCGAGAATAGCCCTGGCGCGGTGGCGGTGTGGGCGTGGTGGCGGCGCCGCCAATCGCGCCGGCCGCGGCACCGACCCCCGCCCCGATGGCCGCGCCTCGCCCGCCGCCGGCCAGGCCGCCGATGGCGGCACCGCCGGCCGCGCCAAGCAGGCCGCCGCCGACCGCGCGCTGGGTGGGGCTGTAGGGGTCGGTGCAGGCGGCGCCGCCGAGGGCCATGGCGGCGAGAAGGGCGGCGCAGCGCAGGCGGGTCACGAGAGGCGTCATGGCGAGGCTCCGGTCCGTGGAACAGCAACCGGAGCTTGCATAGCAGAAGGTGGCATAAACGCGACGCAATCGCGGCGCCAGTGGTGCGATCGCCGTAGATGGCTCCCGCCATCTGCGGCGTGAATCGCACCACCAGACAGAGAGCTGGTGGTCTGATTCACGTCGACGTCGGGTACCGACAACGACGATCAGACCACCAGGTGGCGCGCTTCCCTGGGCCAGCCCGACCGGAAGACGGCGCCGGCCTGCCTACCGGGCGGCGGCGCCGCCCCGCCGGCCTCAGGTGTTCATCGCGTCGAAGAAGTCCTGGTTGGTCTTGCTGTACTTCAGCTTGTCCAGCAGGAACTCCATCGCGTCCTGGGTGCCCA
>CAYNYQ010000514.1:0-3451 GCA_964401305.1 uncultured Acetobacteraceae bacterium
GGCCGAGCCGCAGCGGCACCGCGGGCGGCATCGCCGCGCAGGCCTCGGCCAGGGCCCCGGCGATGGCCGCGATCTCCCCGCCCGGCAGCGCGTGGAAGAGCGTGACATGCGCCGGCACCAGGTTGCGCTCGGGCGGGAAATGGGCGCGGCGCAGCGCTTCGAGCCAAGCCTGGCTTGCCGCGTCCAAGGCCAGCGTCAGCACCAGCGGGTCGGCCCCGGCGGTCAGCACGCGGGGTCCCACGGCGCGGTTGGGCGGCACCGCCTGCCCTGGCGCGACGGCATCCCGCTCAGCCCGCGTCGCGCGCGGCGGCCATGCGCATGCTCACCGCGCCATAGGTGGCGACGCCGTAGGGCACGACATAGGTCAGCGCCACCTTGAACCAGTTCACCGCAGCCGGGCCGATGCCGAGCAGCGCATCGCCCTGGTTGATCAGGTTCAGCAGCGTGCCGACGACCAGCGCGACCGCCAGCGAGCGACGCGGCACGCCGCCCTCGCGCGCATGGCGCAGCGCCGCCTCCCAGCCGCTCACGGGGCGGAGCGGACCTCGATCCAGTGGTCCTTGATCTTCAGGCGGTGCCGCACGACGCCGGGCTTCAGCGCGGCCTCGATGAAGCAGCCCTTCTCGGCGGCGGCGAGCAGGCGGCGCTGGTCGGCCTCCGGCACGTCGGGGCCGAGCTCGATGTCCATGGTGAAGGCGACGGGGGCGCTGACATAGGGCGCGCCGCCATGCTGCACGCGCTCCCAGTGGCAGCGGGTGTTCACCTGGATGTCCTGCACCTCGATCTTGAGGCGGCGCGCGAAGGCGCGCAGCTGCACCATCACGCAGGCCGTCAGCGCGGAGGTGAAGTAGGCCAGCGGATAGGGCGCGCTGCTGTTGCCGCCATGGCCGGGCCCCTCGTCGGTCGGCAGCTCGTAGACCTCGGAAGGCAGGCCTGTGGGGCGCCGGACGGTGACCTCGTTGCGGAAGCCGCCGGTGTTGCGGCCCTCGGCGTCGAAGATGACGTCGCCGCGGATAAGGGCGCCGGCGGGCGCGGGGGCATCGGTCATGTCTGGCTCTCCTCGGGTCTGTCATGTGGCACCATCGGATCGTGGCGGCGGACCCGCGGCGCGGCGGCATTGCACCACGATCCTGCCGCGCCGGGCCACCATGTGCCAAGCGGCGACACGGGACGCGCAGCGCCCGCGCCGCGCCGTGCCGGGAATCCTCCCCGCCGCGGCGCGCATCCCTGATGCGGATCCCTTTTCGCTTGTCCCGCCGGGCAGGCCCCTGAAAGATGGCCGCAACCGACGGCGTCCACGAAGACGCGGGGGCGCGCCACGGCATGCGCGCGATGCCAGGGAGGACAGGACGATGAGCGAGACGCGCGCAACGCCGGCTGCAGGCAGGGGCCTCGCGCGGCGAGAGCTGATCGCCGCGGCCGCGCCGGCCCTGCTGCTGCCCCAGGCCATGTGGCGCCGCGCCGCCGCGCAGGGCGCAGCGGATGCGGCCTGGCCGACGCGGCCCGTGCGCCTCGTCATGCCGGGCGGGCCGGGCGGCAACCCCGACATCGTCTCGCGCATCTTCGCCCAGCGGCTTTCCGAGGTGCTCGGCCAGCCCTTCGTGGTGGAGAACCGGCCCGGCGCCGCCGGCATCATCGGCGCCGAGATCGCCATGCAGGCGCCGCCGGACGGATCGACCCTGCTCTTCGGATTCAACCAGCTGGTCTCGCTGAACCCGCTGCTCTACCGCCGCCTGCCCTACGACGTCGCGCGCATGACGCCGATCGCGCGGCTGACCCGCACCAGCTTCGTCATGCTGGTGCCGCGCGACTTCCCTGCGCAGACCTTCGACGCGTTCATCGCCATGGCGAAGGCGCAGCCTGGCAAGCTCGTGCACGGCAATTCCGGGCCGGGGGCGATCTCCTACCTGTTCGGCGAGCTGCTGCGCCGCGACCTCGGCGCCGACCTGCTCAGCGTGACCTACCGCAACACCGCGGTCGCGGAGCTGATCGCCGGCCAGGTGCAGCTGCTGGTCGAGCCCTCGGCGCTGGCGGTGCGGCTGACCCAGGGGCCGGATCCGAAGGTGCGCGCCCTGGCGCAGCTCGGCCCGGTGGCCGATCCCGCGCTGCCCGGCGTGCCGGTGCTGCGCGAGACGGGGCCGAACTACGTCGTCACCGGCTGGCACGGCATCTGGGGCCCGCCCGGCCTGCCGCAGCCGATCGCGGCGAAGCTCTCGGCGACGCTGCTCGAGCTGAAGGACGACGCCTGGCTGCGCAGCAAGCTCGATCCGCTGGCCACCTATCTGACCGTCCAGGGGCCCGAGGGGCTGCAGCGCTCCACCGCCGAGGACCGGGCGATGTGGGAAGGCATCATCCGCGAACGCAACATCGTGCTCGACTGACGCCGCGCCGGCCAGGGCCCGCGCGGCGCGGGTGGGCGCCATGCGCCGGCGCGGGTGGCGTGCGCCGCGGGCGGCGCGGAGAATGCCGCCCGCATGATCCTCGCCCTGCAGGCCCTGCCGCTGGTGCTGCTGCTGGCGCTGCTCGGCACGGGCCGGGCGGGGCCGGTCACGGCCTGTCTCGCCGCGCTGGCCGCGGCGGTGCCGGCCAGCCTCGTCTCGCTGCCCTCCGCCGCGGCGCTGCCCGGGCTGCTGGCGGCGGAGACGCTGCGCGGCCTCTTCCTCGCGCTGCAGCCCGTGGGGGTCGTGGCCGGCGGGCTGCTCTTCCACGCCGCCGTCAGCGGCCCGGCGGAGGACGCGGCGGCGCGGCGCTCCCCGAGCCCCGCCCGGGTCTTCGCCGTCACCCTGCCCATGGGCGGCTTCCTCGAGAGCGTCACCGGCTTCGCCGTCGGCGCCGTCTTCGCGCTGACGGCGCTGCGGGGCATGGGGATCGGCGGCGCTGTCGCCGCGGCGCTGGCGGTGCAGGCGCTGGTGCTGGTGCCCTGGGGCGGGCTCGGCCCCGGCACGGCGCTGGGCGCCGCACTCGCCGGCGTGCCGGCGCAGCAGGTGGCGATGGTCGCGGCCTGGCCGAACGCCGCCTGGCTGGTGCTGCTCGCGCCGCTGCTCTGGGCGCTCTCGGCGCGCGCGGGCGTGCCGGTGCCGCCGCGGGAGAAGGCGGTGCAGCTCGGCATGCTGCTGATGGTGGCGGCGCTGCTGCTGGCGGCGAACGCCGCGCTGCCCTTCGAGGTCGCGGGCATCGTGGCGACCGGGCCGGTGCTGGCCTGGGCGCTCTGGCGCGCCGACCCGCCGCGGGACCTGCGCGCGGCGCTGCAGGCGGCGGCGCCCTACCTGCTGCTGACCGCCTGCCTGCTGCTGGCGCGCAGCTGGCACGGCGCGCCGGCCTTCCGCCCCTTCCCCGAGCTGCCGGCGCTGCCGCTGACGCATGTCGCCGTGGTGCTCTGGCTGGTGGCCGGCGCGCTGCTGCTGCGGCGCGCGGATGGCGCGGCGCGCGCGGCCGCGGCGCTGCGCCGCGC
>CAYNYQ010000515.1:0-2210 GCA_964401305.1 uncultured Acetobacteraceae bacterium
CCGTCCGGCATCTCGGCCGCGCGAAGCTTGAGACGGGAAACCGGCGACATGACGTCGTGCGACAGGGCCGCCAGGGCAAGCGTGCGCTGCCGCAGTGCGGCGCGCACCCGGTCCGCCATGTCGTTCAGGCGCCGCGCGAGTGTGCGCACCTCCTCCGGAGCGTGGTCGCTGACCGCCGGCAACTCCTCTTCCAATGAGAGGCCCTGAACCGCGGTCGAGAGCGCTGTCAGTGGTGCGGTGGCGGAGCGCAGGGCCAACGCAGCAGCCCCCAGGACGAACAGCGCCGCACTTGCCGCAAAACCGTACAAGACAGCGGTATCCACTGCCAGGAGGTTGAAGGACAACATTCGGACCAACAGATGCGAGCCGTCCGGGAAGTCCGCGATCGCGGCGACTCCGAGAATGCGCTTCTGATCGGCATCAATCGTGCCGGGCCGGATCCGTACCGCCGTCGGAAACCGCGACAGCTCGCGGATGCGATCACTCAAGGGAACCCAGCGGACATGCTCGTTGCCCCAGGGATCGGGCACGTTCGCTGGCAGCCAATGCACCTCGAGGTCGGGCCGCGACAACCCGTGCGCGATCGCGTCCCGGTCCCACTCCGGCGCGGCCGCAACCGAGTCCATGAGGCTCGACAATTGCCGGGCCAGGATCTCCTCGGTGGCCTTGTCCACTGTCCGTGCGAGCAGAACTGCGTGGATTGCTGCCATTGCGAGGAACAGCAGCAGGAGCGCCACGCAAAGCGCCGCCAGCGTCCGTCCGGCGAGCGAGCGGGGCAGAAGGCCCATCATGCCCATTCCACGGTGCTGCCGAAAAGGTAGCCCACGCCTCGTACGGTCTTGATGAGCTGCGCACCCTCCTCCGCATTGGTCACGAGCTTGGCGCGAAGCCGGCTGATCTGGGCGTCGATGGAGCGCTCCAGACCTCCGAACGGGCGGTTCCTGGCGAGGTCGAGGAGCTGGTCCCGCATGAGTATGCGCCCGGGCCGCTCGACAAAGGCCAGCAGCAGGTCGAACTCACCCGTCGTCAGCTCCACAACCACCCCATCGGGACGGACGAGCTCCCGGCTCCGCAGATCGAGCTGCCATCCGCGGAAATGCGCGACGTCCCGTGCGCCCTGGGCTTGCGACCGCCCGCCGGCGCGGCGCAGCACGGCGCGGATCCGCGCGAGGAGTTCTCTCGGATCCGCGGGCTTCACGATGAAATCGTCTGCCCCGAGCTCAAGGCCGATGACCCGGTCGGACGCATCGGCGAGGGCGGTGAGCAGGATGATCGGGACGGAACAAGTGGCACGAAGCTCCCGGCAGAGGTCGTAGCCGGAACGCCCCGGCAGCATGACGTCCAGGACGACGAGATCCACCGAAGCCGAGCGCAAGGCCTGCTGCATCTCGACACCGTTCCGCGCCCCGGACGCGCGAAAGCCGCTCCTCCGCAGCAGGCCGAGCAGCAGTGGGCGAAGCTCGCTGTCATCCTCTACGATGAGGATGTGGTAACCGTCGCCAGCCAGGACTGGATCTTCCCCGTCGGCCGGGGTGCGGGAGCTGGCGGTTGGAGATGCAGGTGATGCCGTCATGGTTGGCTGAACCGCCCTCGCGCGCGCGCTTGTGGCGCTGATGCATGCGCTCTCCCATCACGTCAGGCCGGCAGCGGCAACGCCGCGCTTGCCGCAGTCCCACGCCCGAAGAGGGCACCAGACCCGCAGCACAGACGTCAATCCCATGTCGACCTGCAGCAATGATTTGAAAAGGGAGCGGAAAGTGGGCGAGCCGCTCTGCCGCCGCGGCGGCAGAGCGGACCCTGCCCGTGCACCGCGCCGACTAGCGGCTGGACTGTACCGACGGCGCCTGGACCGCGGCGGCCTCCCACGTCACGAGGTCGGGGGCCATCACCATGTTCAGGTGCGTCACCACGGCCTTCACCGGCGCGCCGGTCGCGCGGTCGATCCAGACATGCTGGTCGTAGGTGTAGGTGGAGCCGATGATGGCGAAGTTTCGTTCCAGGCGGATGGTGTCGAAGGTGCCCGCGGTGGTCGTGACTGGACCGATGCCGCCGATCCGCCAGGTCTCCAGCACATGCACTGAATTGTGGTCGCGGCCTGGCGTGAAGTAGTCCACCTGCACCTGCCCGCCCGTCTGGCCGGTGGCCGCGGCGTTCATCAGCCTGGCGAGGCCCGCCTTGCCGGACCGGTAGATCGGGCTCGCCGCGTTCCA
>CAYNYQ010000515.1:2310-3431 GCA_964401305.1 uncultured Acetobacteraceae bacterium
CCGTGCCGCTCCGTGCGCCGCTGCGGCGGCGGGCCCGGGGATGATTCGAGAGGCCGGGCCAAGGGCAGCCCCGGGATATCAGCGTCCCCCGCGCGGAAAGCTGCCTTGCTGAGGCTCATGGCCATGCTCGACCGTGAGGCCGCCTTCACCGCCGGAATTGCCGGTGATCCGGCTGCCCTGCGCGAAGCCCGCGCCCGATCCGCCACCTGGAGGGTGTGCCATTTCCGCGTCGGCCAGGCCGCTGCCCGTGATCCTGAAGCTGGGCGTGCCGCCTCCCGCTCCCGCCGTCGTGCCGCCCATCATCGCGGCGTGGTCCATCTCGTAGTTTCCGTCGCCGGTAGGGTTGAGGCGCAGCTGTCCCGAGGCGGAGGCAACGTCCAGGATCGCGCCAATCGCGGCGAGCGCGATCAAGCGCCTCATCATCGGCATGCGCGGCATCGCTGTGTCTCCCGTGTCTCGCTGCCGCGGCTTGCACGCGGCAGGCTTGCTCGAGCGGCGTCGCCAGGCGTTCGGAGAGGGTCTCGTCGCTGCCCTGGTGGCGCCTGTCGTCGGGATGACGGTATCGTTGTCGCGTTGCGCTGTGGTTGGCGGATGCCATCAGTTCATGCGGGCTGCACAGCTAGTACCCGGGGCCCGGAATTGGTCGGCCGCTCTGCCTCCGTCGTGGTTCGGCAGCGTGAATGCCTCGCAGCGAGTTCGTGTCGTCGTGGAACAGTCGGGCGGCTCAAAGTGCTGGGGCTGGTCAGCTCGCACACGCCGCGGCGCGAGTTCGGAACGTCAGTGCGTCGCGGTCGGACCCGAGCAATGTTCGTGCGGTACGAAGTGTTGCTCGCGTTGCTGCATCCCCCTCCGGCTGCAGCTCGATCGTCATTCTCGGCACGGGCTGCCAGTGCGTGCGTCGGGCGGATGATGGCATGCCGTGGATTTCGATCACGAGAGTTCCTCGCCCCGCGTCGGTACGCAGGAATACGCCGAACCCGTCCCGCCGGTACGCCGCCGCCAGGCAGGGAGACACCGCTGCAGGCGTAGCGGGCAGCTCAAGCATCGCCGCCTCGTGCTGGATGGGGCCAAGTCCCGAAACCGCATCGCAGCCGCCAGCGACCAGAAGTGCTGCCAATGGC
>CAYNYQ010000516.1:0-3431 GCA_964401305.1 uncultured Acetobacteraceae bacterium
CCGCGCGCGATGATGCCGCGCAGCACCTCCCGCGTGCCGCCCTGGATGGTCAGCTTCGGCGCGATCAGCGTGTTGAAGCGCATCACCGCCGCAAAGCTCTCGTCGCCCTCGGCGGGCGGCAGCAGGTGGCGGACGCGGCCCGGCAGCGCCTGCTCCCAGTTCGTCCCGACGTCCTTCACCATCGCGGCCTCGACCGCCGGCGTCTTGCCGCCCTGCAGCATGCCGGCCACCGAGAGCGACATGCGCCGCAGCGTCTTGAGATGCGCGATCTCCCGTCCGATCCCCTCGGCGACCCGCTCGCCCGGCTCTGGCCCGGCGCTGCGCACCAGCTCGGTGAGCACCGAGAGGGTCTCGAGGAAGCGGTCCGGCCCGGCGCGCTCATAGGCGAGCTCGGCGGTCGCCGTGGCATAGGACATGTCCTTCTCCCCGATCATGTTGACCTCGGGGATGAAGGCGTCCTGGAACAGCACCTCGTTGAACTCGTGCCGCCCGGCCAGATTGATGATCGGCCGCGTGGAGATGCCCGGCGTCTGCATGTCGACGACGAACTGCGTCAGGCCGAAGCGCCGGTTCTCCTTCGTCGGCGGCGAGGTGCGGAAGAGGCCGATCATGTGCGTCGCGCGATGCGCGTTGGAGGTCCAGATCTTGGTGCCGTTGAGCAGGTACCCGCCAAGATTGCCCCTCTGCGCCGGCGTCGCCTTCACGCTGGCCGCGAAGACGTCCGAGCCGCTGTTGGGCTCGGAGAGGCCGATCGCGAAGCTCGCCTCCCCGGCGATGATCCGCGGGATGATCTCGCGCCGGACCTCCTCCCGCCCGTAGCGCAGGATCACCGGGCCCGACTGCCGGTCCGCGACCCAGTGGAAGGAGATCGGTGCGCGGTGCGCCAGCATCTCCTCGATCATCACGTAGCGCTCGAGATGCGTGCGCCCGTGGCCGCCGTATTCCTTCGGGAAGGTCATGCCGATCCAGCCGCGCGCCGCGACCTTGCGGCTGAACTCCGGCGACCAGGAGCTCTCGCGCCCGGTGCTGAGCGGCGAGAAGCTGCCCTTCGCGATCTCCTCGCGCAGGAATTCCCGCACCTCGCGGCGCAGCGCCTGCGCCTCCGGCGGCAGCTCGACCGGATCGAAGCGGAAGCTCACGGGCATGGCGGTTCCTCCGGGTGTCGTCGGCGCCGGCGCGGCCCGGGCAGGCGCCGTGCCGCCCGGGCCGAGGGGTTCAGCGCCCGGCCCAGTTGCCGGCCCGGCGCTCCGCGTAGGACTTGATGCCCTCCTTGAAGTCCTCGGTCTTGCGCAGCCAGTCCTGCTCGACCAGCTCGCGCTCGGTCGCCGTCTCCACCGCGTCGGCGAAGCCGCGGCGCATCGTCTCGCGGGTCGATTCCAGCGCGAGCGGCGCGGATGCCGCGATCTCCTGCGCCAGGCGGATCGCCTCCGCCCGCACCTGCTCGAGCGGGACGAGGATGTCGGCGAGGCCGATGCGCACCGCCTCCGCGCCGTCGATGCGCCGGCCCGTGTAGAACAGCAGCGCGGCCATCTGCTGGCCGACCAGGCGCGGCACCGTCGCGGTCAGGCCGAAGCCCGGATGGAAGCCGAGGCGCGTGAAATTCGCGCTGAACCGCCCTTCGTTGCAGGTCACGCGGAAGTCGGCCATGCAGGCGAGGCCGAGGCCGCCGCCGATCGCGGGCCCCTGCACCGCGGCGACGACAGGCTTCCTCGTGCGGAAAAGGCGAATCGCCTCCTTGTAGAGGTGCTTGTGGCCCTGGCGGTCCGGCGATTCCGTGCCGTCCTCCCCGCGCTGCGAGAAGTTGGCGCCGGCGCAGAAGGACTTGCCCTGGGCGCAGAGCACGACGGCGCGCTGGCCCGCGTCGCGGTCGGCGGCCTCGAAGGCGTCGGCGATCTGGTTGATCAGGGCGACGTCGAAGAAGTTGTTCGGCGGCCGCTGGATCTCAACGGTGGTGACGGGGCCGTCCTTGCTGACGCCGATGTCCGCATAGGCCATGGCTCGCTCCTCCTCGGGTGGGAATTGGGGCGCCGCGGCGCCCTCGGGCGGCGATCTCACCACCGATCGGCGGGGCCGGCAACGCCACCTGCCCTCTGGACGCGCCCGGTGCGGAGTGCATCATCGGCGCCCGGGGTCCGGCGGGGGGATGGCGCATGAGCGGCAGTGAGGGCAAGGCGGGCGGCTGGGGCGCCATGGGCGCGGCCGACACGCCGCAGGCCGAGCTGCGCCGGCGCTACCCGACCTATGGCGACCTGCAGCGCCGGGCGAAGTGGCGCATCGCCCGCTTCGCCTATGATTTCGTGGCCGGCGGCGTCGGCGATGGTGCGCCGAACGTCGCGCACAACCGCGAGGCGATGGACGCGGTGCGCATCGTGCCGCGCTACGCGCTCGATGTCTCCGCCGTGGCGACGAACACGACGCTCTTCGGCCGGGACTATGCGGCGCCGGTGGGCGTGGCGCCGATGGGCAACATCGGCATGATCTGGCCGCGCGCCGACGCCATCCTGGCGGGCGCGGCGCAGCAGGCGCGCATCCCCTACGTCTCCTCGACGGTCGCGAACGTGGGCATGGAGGAGCTGGCGCGCATCGCGCCCGACAGCTTCTGGTTCCAGCTCTACGGCCTGCCGGCGGACAACCACCGCGTCTCCGTCGACCTGATCCAGCGGGCCGAGGCCGTGGGCGCGCATGCGCTGGTGCTGACGCTCGACGTGCCGCAGCGGCAGAAGCGCGTGCACGACATCCGCAACGGGCTGCAGGTGCCCTTCCGCTACCGGCCGCGGACGGTGCTGCAGATCGCCACGGCCCCCTTTTGGGCGCTCGAGATGTGGCGCCAGGGCCCGCCGCGCTTCACCAACATGCGCAAATATGTCGGCGAGGGCGCCTCCGACATGGAGATGGCGGCCTTCGTGCAGAAGCACATGACCACGGGCGTCACCTGGGACGACATCGCGCGCTTCCGCGACCTCTGGCCGCGCGCCCTGGTGCTGAAGGGGCTGCAGCACCCGGAGGATGCCGAGCGCGCCGCCGCGCTCGGCGTCGACGGCGTCTGGGTCTCGAACCATGGCGGGCGGCAATTCGATGCGGCGCCGGCCTCGATCGACACGGTGCCGGCGATCGCCGCGGCGCTCGGCGGGCGGGCGAAGGTGCTCTACGACGGCTCGATCCGCTCCGGGCTCGACGTCTTCCGCGCGCTGGCGGTCGGCGCCGACTTCACCTTCGCCGGGCGGGCCTTCGTGCTCTCGGTCGGCGCGCTGGGCGCAGCGGGGGGCGGCCACCAGGCGGCGGCCTTCCTCGAGGAGGTGCGCACCACCTTCGCGCAGGCCGGCGTGCGCAGCGTGGAGGAGGCGGCGCGCTGCACCGTGCTGCACCCGAATGCCGTCAGGTTCGAGCCGCCCGCCGGCAACGCGGCGGGGCCGGAGGCGCCGCGGCCGCGC
>CAYNYQ010000517.1:0-3427 GCA_964401305.1 uncultured Acetobacteraceae bacterium
GGATGGCTGAGGAAGCCGAAGCTCGGCACGTCCGCCGCGCGCGGCAGGGCGTAGTCCTGGTAGCTGCCGGAGAGCAGCTGGCCCTCCTCGCTGTACGCCACGTGCTCCATCAGCGCCTGGCCGATGCCCTGGACGATGCCGCCATGCGCCTGTCCCTCGACCAGCAGCGGGTTCACGATCACGCCGAAATCGTTCACCGACATGTAGCGGACGATCTCGGTGATGCCGGTGTCGGGGTCGATCTCCACCTCGCAGACATGGCAGCCGTTCGGATAGGCCATCGGCGCCTGGTCGAAGACGTGCTGGACATCGAGGGTGTGCGGGATGTCGGCGGGCAGCGACGCCTTCTGCGCGCGCAGCGTCGCCGCCAGCTCCATGATGCCGATGGCGCGGTCGGTGCCGGCGATGACGAAGCGGCCGAGGCCCGTCGTCGCGTCCTTCTCGAACTCGATGTCGGATGCGGCCGCCTCCAGGACATGCGCGGCGGCCGGCCGGCCCTTCTCGATGACCAGCGCCGCGGCCTCGACGATCGCCGCGCCCGAGGCCATCAGCGACTTCGACCCGCCGGTGCCGCCGCCGGCCACCAGGCGGTCGGAATCGCCCTGCACGATGCGGATCGCCTCGAAGGGCACGCCGAGCGTGGCGTGCAGCACCTGGGCGAAGGGCGTCCAGTGGCCCTGGCCGTAGTCGAGCGTGCCGGTGACGATGGTGACGGTGCCGTCCTCGCCGAACAGGATCTCGCCCTGCTCCTTCATCGGCGGCGCGGTGCATTCCAGGAAGTTGCCGATCCCGCGCCCGCGCAGCCGGCCGCGCGCGGCGCTCTCGGCCTTGCGTGCCGCGAAGCCGTCCCAGTCCGCGGCCTCCAGCGCCTCGGCCAGCAGGTTGGAGAAGTCGCCGCTGTCGTAGACCGAGCCGGAGGGCGCGCTGAAGGGGAATTGGTCGGGGCGGATGTGGTTGATCCGGCGCAGCTCGATCGCGCTGCGGCCGGTCTCCCGCGCCGCCTGCTCGATCAGCCGTTCGAAGAAGTAGTTGCCCTCCGGCCGGCCGGCGCCGCGATAGGCGGAGACGGGGGTGGTGTTGGTGACGACGCACTTCGTCTGCACCAGCATCAGCGGCGTCGCGTAGTTCGACTGCACGTTCTTGACGAAATTGCCGGTGCCCATCAGCGGCGCGACGGTGGCCAGATAGGCGCCCATGTTGGCGTGGCTGGTCAGGCGCACGGCCAGGGCGCGCCCCTCGGCGTCCAGCGCGAGCTCGGCCGTCACCTCGTGGTCGCGGCCATGCTGGTCGGAGAGGAAGGCGCCGCTGCGGTCGTCGGTCCACTTCACCGGCCGGCCGAGCAGCTTCGCCGCATGCAGCAGGCAGAGGTATTCGGGATAGGCGCTGGCCTTCATGCCGAAGCTGCCGCCGACATTGCCGGTGAGGATGCGCACCTTGTCGACCGGCACCTTCAGGATGTCGTTGGCCATCTGCGCGCGCAGGCCGAAGACGCCCTGGCTGCCGACATGCAGGGTGTAGCGCCCTGTGGCCGCGTCGTACTCGCCGATGGCGCTGCGCGGCTCCATGGCGCAGACGACGACGCGGTTGTTGCGGATCTCGAGCTTCGTGACATGCGCGGCCTCGGCGAAGGCGGCCTCCACCTTCGCCGCGTCGCCGTACTGGAAGTCCAGCACCACGTTGCCGGGGATGTGGTCGTAGAGAAGGGGCGCATCGGGCGCGGCGCCGGCCGAGGCCTCCGTCACCGCGGGCAGGGCGTCGATGTCGAGCAGCACCGCCTCGGCGCCGTCGCGCGCCGCGGCCCGGCTCTCGGCAACGACGAAGGCCACCGGGTCGCCGACGAAGCGCACCTTGTCCATGGCGAGGGAGGGCCGGTCGATGTTGCGCAGCGGCGAGCCGTCCTTGTTCTTCAGCGGCAGGACGCAGCGCATGAAGCCGTAGCCATGCCCCTCGAGGTCGGCGCCGGTATAGACGCCGACCACGCCGGGCACCTGGCGCGCCGCCGCGGTGTCGATCCCGCGGATGACGCCATGCGCATAGGGGCTGCGTACCATCACGGCCCAGAGCTGGCCCGGCAGCGCCAGGTCGTCGGTGTAGCGGCCGCGGCCCTGCAGCAGGGCCGGGTCCTCGTTGCGGGGCACGGGCTGGCCGATGCCGAACTTCAAGCGGGTGGGATCCGGCATGATCGTGTCGGGCATGTCTCGCTCTCGGCTTGTCTGGGGTGCGGGACCATTCGGTCGACCGCCTTGCAGGTGGGGGGTTTAGGCGAGTCCGCCAGCCCGGGCGAGCCCCGTTCCGCGCCGTTGACAGCGACGGGGCACGCGGCAAGGGATGGGGTCGAGGCTCGGGACCGCCCCATGCAGCTCTACTTCGTCGCCCTGCTGATGCTCTCCGCCGCCGGGGTGATCGAGGCGCGCTGCAGCACGCCCGGGCTGCGGCCGCCGCATCCGATGGGCGACCGCGCCTTCCGCATCCTCGGCCGCTCGGCCTTCGCCTTCTGGCTGGTGCTGCTGGGCTGGGGGTTCTGGCAGCTGCCCTGGTGGCAGCCGCTGGCCGGCATCCTCGGCTCGCTCGCCCTGAACGCGCTGATCGTGCAGGGCGGGCCGCGGACCTATTGGCCGGGCATGGCCATGGGGCTGTCGCTGGTGGGGCTGTTCCTCACCGCGGCGGTGGTGATGCGGTCCTGATGGGCCGCTCCGGCCTTGCACCCCCGGCGGGCCGGTTCAGCCCGCCGCTCCGCCCAACGGGACGCCTCAGCTCGGCCGGTGCAGCTTCGCCGCGGACCTCGCCTGCAGCGTCTCGAAGTCGAGGCCCGGCGCCATCTCCCGCACCACGAAGCCCTGGCCCTGCACCACGTCCATCACCGCGAGGTTGGTGTAGACCCGCGTGACGCATTTCAGCCCGGTCAGCGGATAGGAGCAGGTCTCGACGATCTTGGAGCGCCCGTCCTTCGTCGTGTGCTCCATGATGACCCAGAGCCGCTTGGCGCCGGCGGCGAGGTCCATCGCGCCGCCGACGGCCGGGGCGGTGTCGTTCTCGCTGGTCGCCCAGTTGGCCAGGTCGCCGTTCTCCGCCACCTCGAAGGCGCCGAGGACGCAGAGATCGATGTGCCCGCCGCGGATCATGGCGAAGCTGTCGGCATGGCCGACGAAGGAGGCGCCCCTGGCCAGGGTGATCAGCTGCTTGCCGGCATTGATCAGCCAGGGGTCCTCGTTCTCCTTCGACGGCGCCGGGCCCATGCCGATGACGCCGTTCTCGGACTGGAACACCACCTCCCGCGTCGCGGGGACGTGGTTGGCCACCATGGTCGGGATGCCGATGCCGAGGTTGACGCACCAGCCTTCGGGAATGTCGTCGGCCGCCTTGCGGGCCATCTGGTCGCGGGTGAAGGGCTGCATCGTTCCGTCTCCTCTCGCGCTGCCACGCTAGA
>CAYNYQ010000518.1:0-3425 GCA_964401305.1 uncultured Acetobacteraceae bacterium
GTCGGGGGTGGGATCGGATGATCTGGAACCTCTTGATGTTCCAGGCCTGGCATGCCTCGGTCGGGGTGGCGGCGCGGCCCGAGCCGGCGCTGGCGGCCTAGCCTGCTCTTTAACGCCGCCCGCCCGCCCGCCCGCCTCGATGGCCTTGCCGCCGCCCGTCCCCGTCTGGCCGCCTAGCGTGAAGGACGCTCGCCATGGCTCGTGTCCTTCGCGCTAGACCTCTGTTTTGGCGAGCAGATTACGCCCGCTGCACGGGCCCGCTCAGCCGCCGTTTACTCTAGCGCCCGACTCCCGAGGCCATCCCGCCATGTCCAAGCTCGGCGTCGTCTCCACGGTCAGGTGCGCGAAGGATGACCTGCTGCTGTTCGTCGCCTTCCACCTGAACGCTGGCGTCCACCGTATGACGCTCTTCTTCGACGACCCCGCGGATGAGGGCATCGCGACGCTGGAGGCAGCCGATCCGCGGTTGGCCTGTGTGCGCTGCGACGCGGCGCATTGGGCTGCCTCTGGGCTGCCTGACCGGCCGCCGATCGAGGCGCGGCAGGTCCACAACGCCAACCTTGCGCTGGCATGGGCGCGGCGCGACGGGCTGGACTGGCTTGCCCACATCGATAGCGACGAACTGCTGCACGTGCCCGGCGCCGACATCGGGGACTATCTGGCTCGCTCGCAGCCGGCCGCCGATGTCGTGCGGTTCCCGACGCTCGAGGCGGTGCCCATGCGGAGCTATCCCTCGCATCCGTTCCGCGACATCCGCCTGTTCAAGCGCAGCCGGTCGGCGATCCCGGGCGTGCGGCGGATCGCATCGCTGCTTGGCTGCGCCCGGGTCTTCGAGAACGGCTACGTCAAGGGCCATACCGAGGGGAAGTCGGCCGTCAGGACCGGCGCGCCCGTCGCATCCATGGGCATCCACGGACCCGTGGCGGAGGATGGTCGGGCGCTGCGGACATGGACGGCGGCCGGCGCTGCGCTGCTGCACTTCGACTGCTGCCGGATGCGCGACTGGCAGGAGAAGTGGCAGCGCCGGTACGACGGCACGGCGGTCGCCGCGCAGATGCGCGACGACCGGAAGCGGCAGTTCGCCGACTTCGTGCAGGCCCATGAGAGCGGCGATCCCGCGCTTCTCCAGCAGGCCTACGCCCGGAACCACCTGTTCTCGGCGCATGAGACGATGGTCCTGCGCGTGCTGGGCCTCATGGTCAGCATGGCGCCGAGCGCCGCCCTGTTCAATCGGACGGTCCTATCGCGGGCCGACGAGCGTCCGGGTGGCGGTCTGCACGGCCCTCCCTGAAGAGGCGACAGGCCGACCTTTCCGATGCCAAGACCGGAGATCCTGCCCAGATGACCTCCAGGCCGCGCCTGATCGCGCTCTACCTCCCGCAATTCCATCCTGTCCGCGAAAACGACGAATGGTGGGGCGCAGGCTTTACGGAGTGGACGAACGCCGCGAGGGCGCGTCCGCTGTTCCGGGGACACTACCAGCCGCACATCCCGGCGGATCTCGGCTTCTACGATCTCCGGCTGGCCGAGACGCGGGAGGGGCAGGCGGAACTGGCAAGACGCTACGGCGTGGAGTCGTTCTGTTACTATCACTATTGGTTCGGCGGCGGTCGGCGGATGCTTCAGCGGCCGTTCCAGGAGGTGGTGGCCAGCGGCAGGCCTGACTTCGGCTTCTGCCTCTGCTGGGCCAACGAGACCTGGACCGGCATCTGGCACGGCGCGCCGAACCGGATCCTCATGGAGCAAACCTATCCCGGGGAGGAGGACCACAGGGCGCACTTCGCCGCGCTGCTGCCGGCCTTCCGCGACCCCCGCTACACGCGGGTGAACGGGCGGCCGCTCTTTGCGGTCTTCAAGCCAAAGCAGATTCCGAACGCGGCGGAGACCCTGCGCCTTTGGCGGCGAATGGCCGAGGCGGCCGGACTTCCGGGGCTGCATTTCGTCGGCGTGGCACCGGAACTGGATTGGGACCCGGCCGGGGACGGCTTCGACGCTGCCATCTGGACGATGCCCCGCATCCGCGGCCGTCCCTGGATCTCGAGGCGCGAACCGCTCCGCTGGGTGCGGCAACGCCTGGAGGTCTGGCGCGGCCGTCCGCACATCTTCCGCGGCGAGGCGATGCTGGACGAGGCCTTGCCGCCGGGGATGGTGGGCCGGCTCTATCCCAGCATCGTCCATGCCTGGGACAACACGCCGCGGTCCGGGCGCAACGGGGTCGTGATGGTCGACAGTTCGCCGGAGCTCTACCGGCGATACCTGCGCAAGGCGCTTGATTTCGTCGCCGACAACGGCCTGGAGACCCGCATTGTCTTTCTGAAGTCTTGGAACGAGTGGGCCGAGGGAAACCACCTGGAGCCGGATCGCCAGGACGGGCATGCGTATCTGAAGGTTCTTGCCGAGGAGACGGGCGGACACGACAAGGGCTCCGCGGCCGTATGATCGGATCGGCATAGCCCCTGCCCTCGTGGGCAGGCCCCGGGGTAGCGAAAGGAGCAGCGGCGCGATGATATCCACCGAGGAAAAAGTCTTCTCTACGGTCGATGAAAAATACTATACGCAGGCCCGGAGAGACATCGAGCCCCTTTTGCCTGGGCAGCGCTCCGTAGTCCTAGAACTTGGCTGCGGTGCGGGCTCAACCATGGCTTGGCTAAAGTCGCTGCGGCCAGTGCGTCATGCCGAGGCCATCGAACTCTTTCCACCGATGGCGGAGCGCGCCCGAACGCATTTCGATCTCGTGCACGAAGGCGATATTGACGATTGGCAGTTCACACCAACACGCAGCGACTTCGATCTGGTGCTGGCGCTCGATGTGCTCGAGCATTTGCGCGATCCTTGGCAGACCCTGCGACGCATCCGCGGCCACATGGCGCCCGGCGGCACCATCATCGCCTCCATTCCGAACGTCGCCCACTATAGCGTGGCGCTACCGCTCGCCTGGAAGGGTCGCTGGGACTACACGCAACAGGGCCTGCTCGACAGGACCCATCTACGCTTCTTCACACGCGAAACGGTAAAGACCTTGTTTCACGATACAGGCTTCCAGATTAAGCGTCTTGAGGTCAACACAAAGTTTCCTAATTTATTTTCGATTATTGGACTAAACAATAACAAATGGTTATGGTACAGTCAAAAAATAATATCTTCATTTGCACCAAATAGAATGACTGATTTCCAATTTTTAGTCTCGGCAGAGCCGAGTAATGGGTGATCTACATGTATCAATCCACTGCTCTCGCCTTTTGCGTCGCCGTCCTTCACGCAGCGCCCTGCTGCTCTAATCTGCTGCATCTAGAGATATAGCGGTAGCCCTACGTGGACGTGCTCACCTACAGTCCAGGTCTTCGCCTAGCCCGCCGCGGCTGCGCCTCGGCTACATCGGCGCGGTGCTGGCGCTGGCCGTGCTGGTGGGCGCCACGAACCTGATC
>CAYNYQ010000519.1:0-3422 GCA_964401305.1 uncultured Acetobacteraceae bacterium
GGGTCGGCGGGCTGGGCCGCGGCCGGCCGGGCGTCGCCGAGGGCCGCGGCCAGCAGGGCCAGGGCCGCCCGGCGGCCGGGCAGGCGCAAGCCCAGGGGCACCGCCCCGGGGGGCGATACCGGGCGGGCAGGGACGGCGGCATCCCCGCGGGGGCTGCCCGGGCGGCCGAATCGAGGACGACTCACGCCGGTCACACTAGAGCCAATCGCGCCGTCCGTCCGTGCAGAAAGCCGCGCGCCGGGCCCATCCCGCCTGCCGGCGACGGAAATCATGGTGACCGGCGCGTCGGAGGGATAGCGTTGCGCCAGCGCGGGCGCACGAACGACCCGCGGCACCGACCTCGGAGGAACATTCATGGATCAGACCATCGCGACACCGAGCCGCCGCGCCCTGCTTGGCGCTGCCGCCGGCGCCCCGCTCGCCGCCCTGCCGGCCCCGCGGCGCGGGCGTGCGCAATCCCCCGTGCTGCGCATCGGCGTGCTGACCGACCTCTCCGGCCCCTATTCCGACAATACCGGCATGGGCTCGGTGATCGCCGCGCGGCTGGCGGTGGAGGACTTCACGAAGGCGAACCCCGGGCTCCGCGCCGAGGTGATCCATCTCGACTTCCAGAACCGCGCCGAAGTCGGGCTGAACGCCGCGCGCGGCTGGTACGACCGCGAGGATGTCGACGTTGTGCTCGACGTGCCGAACAGCGCCATCGCGCTGGCGGTCGCCAACCTGGCGCGGGAGAAGAACAAGGTGGCGATCTTCACCGGCGCCGCCTCCTCCGACCTCACCGGCAAGGCCTGCGGGCCGAACCACCTGCACTGGGTCTACGACACCTACAGCCAGGCCTATGCGACCGCGACGGCGCTCGTCGCCGAGGGCGGCGACAGCTGGTACTTCATCACCGCCGACTACGCCTTCGGCCACGCTGTCGAGCGCGATACCGGCAATTTCGTGAAGGCCGCGGGCGGGCGCGTGGTCGGCTCCGGCCGCTACCCCTTCCCGCAGACCACGGATTTCTCGGCGCAGATCGTGCAGGCGCGGGCCTCGGGGGCGAAGGTGCTCGGCCTTGCCAATGGCGGCAACGACATCGCCAACTGCGTCAAGCAGGCGGCCGAGTTCGGGCTGCAGCGGGCGGGGATGCGCATCGCCGCGCCGCTGATCCTGCTGCCGGACATCCACTCGATCGGGTTGCAGTCGGCGCAGGGGCTCATTGCCGCCGACACCTTCTACTGGGACCAGGACGAGGGCAGCCGCGCCTTCACCCGCCGCTTCCAGCCGCAGTTCCGCAACATCCCGCCGAACCACATCCATGCCGGCGGCTATTCCGCGACGCTGCACTACCTGAAGGCGGCAGAGAGCCTCGGCGTCGCGCAGGCCAAGGCGGACGGCGCGGCGACGATCCGGCGCATGAAGGAGATGCCGACCGAGGACCCGCTCTTCGGCCGCGGCCAGGTGCGGGCGGATGGGCGGAAGATCCACCCCTCCTTCCTCTACCAGGTGAAGGCGCCGGCCGAGAGCCGCCAGCCCTGGGACTACTACCGGCGCCTGCGCACCGTGCCGGCGGAGCAGGCCTTCCGGCCGATCAAGGATGGCGGCTGCCCGATGGTGGGGGGCTGACGCTCAGGCCTGGGCGTCGCCGCCCGCGGCGGCCGCGCGGCCGGCCACGGCGGCGATGCCCTCGGCCACGAATTGCCGCAGCTTCGGGTGCATAACCGGGTTGCCGACGACGACATCGCCGGAAGGGTAGGGCTCGCCGCCCTCGGGGTCGGTGGCGAAGCCGCCCGCCTCCTTCAGGATGACGAGGCCGGCGGCCATGTCCCAGGGCTTGATGCCGAGCTCCCAGTAGCCCTCGTAGCGCCCGGCCGCGGTCCAGCAGAGGTCGAGCGCGGCCGAGCCCATGCGGCGGACGCCGGCCACCTGCGGCATGATGCGGGCGAGGATGGCGCTGAACTCCGCCTTGCGCGCCACGCCGGCGAAGGGGATGCCGGTGGCGAAGACCGCCTCCTGCAGGTTGCGCCGGCCGGAGACGCGCAGGCGCTTGTCGTTGAGGAAGGCGCCGGCGCCCTTCTCGGCCCAGAACAGCTCGTCCAGCGCCGGGCTGTAGACGACGCCGGCCATCAGCTCGGTGCGGTCCTCGGCGATGCGCTTCTCGACGCCGACGCTGATGCACCAGTGCGGGATGCCGTGCAGGAAATTGGTGGTGCCGTCGAGCGGGTCGACGACCCAGCGCCATTCCCAGTCCTCCCGCCCGCTGCTGCCGCTCTCCTCCATCAGGAAGGCGAAGGCGGGGCGGGCGCGGGAGAGTTCCTGGCGCAGCGTCTCCTCGGCCCGCATGTCGGCCTGGGAGACGAAGTCGCCGGGCCCCTTCACGCTGACCTGCAGCTGCTCGACCTCGCCGAAGTCGCGCAGCAGGCGCCGGCCGGCCTTCTGCACGGCGCCGACGACGACGTTGAGGGCGGGGGAGAGGCGGGGGGAGGCGGTCATGGCGCGTCCTGCTTGCTGGGGTCGATCGCGGCACCGCCCGACGGACGCATGCGCCCCGACCCGCCCGAGGGGCACACCGTCCGCGGTGCCGGCGGAACCCCGGGGCCGTCGCGCCCGGGGCCGGAGGGAGGCCCGGCCTTCGACGCCGCCGGGCGCCCCGGGTTGCTCAGCCCTTGGCGCGCTCGACGTAGGAGGCGTCCTCGGTCTTCACCACGATCCGCTCGCCGGCGGTGATGAAGGGGGGCACCATGGTCTTCACGCCGTTCGACAGCACCGCCGGCTTGTAGGAGGAGGAGGCGGTCTGCCCCTTCACCACCGGATCGGCCTCGACGATCTCGAGCGTCACCTGCTCGGGCAGCGACATCGCCACGGGCTCGCCCTCGATCAGGCGGACGTTGACGGTCATGCCCTCGGTCAGGAAGGGCAGCCGGTCGCCGAGGATCTCCTTCGGCACATGCGTCTGCTCGTAGGTCTCGGGGTGCATGAGCACGAGCTGCTCGCCATCGGCGTAGGAGAAGGTGAACTCCTCGTCCGCCGTCTCCAGCCGCTCCACCGTGTCGGCGGTGCGCCAGCGCTGGTCCTTCTTGGCGCCGGTCTTGATGTTGCGCATCTCGACCTGGATGACGGCCGCGCCCTTGCCCGGGATCATGATGTTCTGCTTGAGCACGGTGTAGCGCTGGCCTTCGAACTCGATGACCATGCCGGCGCGCATCTGGTTGGCCTGCATCTTTGCCATGGCGGTCGGACCCGGGGCTGAGGAGATGAAACGACGCCCGGGGCGCGCGGCAGGCGGTGCCGGCGCCCCGAATGGTTCGGCCCGGGGTGTAGGGGCGCCGGGCCCCGGAGGCAACCGGCGCTGCGCCGGGCCGGGCGGGCGTGCTATACTTCCATTATGTCCCACGCCGCCGACGACCGGCTGACCGAGGCGCAGTTCTTCGCCTGGCTCG
>CAYNYQ010000520.1:0-3409 GCA_964401305.1 uncultured Acetobacteraceae bacterium
GCCAGGCCGAGCGCGCCGCCGCACCCGCCCCGCGGCCTGCCGCCGCACCGGCCAATCGGCTGCCGCGGCTCTGGGCCAATGACGGGGGTGCGCCCATCCCCTCGGTCGGCTTCCTCGGCTTCGATGCCGGCCGTCCCTCCGCCGGGGCGCCGCGCGAGGTGCGCGCCACCCGCGGCCGCGGCTAGCGCCGGCGACGATGGCGGCGCCGGAACTCGACCCTGCCCGGCTTGATGCCTTCCTGCGCGGGCGGATCCCGGGGCTGGAGGGTGCGCCCGCGCTGCAGCGGATCTCGGGCGGGCAGTCCAACCCGACCTTCTTCCTGACCTATGCCAACCGGCGCCTGGTGCTGCGCAAGAAGCCGCCCGGCGAGACCCTGCCCAGCGCCCATGCCGTCGACCGGGAGGCGCGGGTGCTGCAGGCGCTGGCCGGCAGCGCCGTGCCGGTGCCGCCGGTGCTGCTCTTCCATCCCGACCCCGATGTGGTCGGCACGCCCTTCTACGTGATGGAGCGTGTCGAGGGGCGTGTCTACCAGACCGCCGACCTGCCCGGCGCGCCGCGCGAGCAGCGCCACGCCATGGTGATGTCCTTCGCCGAGACGCTGGCGCGGCTGCACGAGGTGGACTGGCAAGCCGCGGGGCTTTCGGACTACGGCCGCCCCGGCAACTACTTCGCCCGCCAGGTGGCGCGCTGGACCAGGCAGTGGGAGGCGCAGCGCTTCCGCGACATCCCGGACCTCGCGCGCCTCGCCGCCTGGGTCGGCGCGAACATCCCCGAGGATGACGGGGTGACCGCCCTGGTGCATGGCGACTACCGCCTGGGCAACGTGCTGTTCCACCCCGAGGAGCCGCGCGTGGTGGCGGTGCTGGACTGGGAGCTCTCGACCCTCGGGCACCCGCTGTCCGACCTCGCCTATGCGGCGATGACATGGCGCGCCGCGCCGGAGGAGTATGGCGGGCTGCTCGGCCTCGACCTCGAGGCGCTGGGGATGCCGGGCGAGGCGGCCTTCGTCGCGCGCTACTACGCCGCCCGCACCACCCCGGCGCCGGCGCTGACGCGCTTCCACATGGCCTTCTCGCAGTTCCGCTTCGCGGTGATCCTGGAGGGCATCGCGGCGCGCGCGCGCAGCGGCACGGCGGCCTCGGCCGACGCGCTGGCGGTGGGGGAGATCTCCAGGGCCTATGCGCGGCGCGGCATCGCCACCATCGAGGGCGGCTGAGCCAGGGCCAGCACCGCGTCGAACAGCGCCGCCACCCGCGCCCGGTCGAGCCCGCCGCGGGTGATGAAGACGAGGCGCGTGCGGTGCTCGGCATCCGGCCAGGCCTCGAGCTCCATCGGCTTGTGCAGCACGTGCTGCACGGCATGCACCACCACCGGGCCGCGGCAGCCGGCGATGGCGGCGAGGCCCTTCACGCGCAGCAGGTCGGGACCGCGGAATTCCGTCAGAAGGCCGAGCGCCGCCGTCAGCACGCGCCAATCCATCGGGGCTTCGAAGGCCAGCGTGAAGGTGGCGAGCTCGGCGACATGCGCGGGGGCATCGGCCAGCAGCGCGGAGGGCGGCGGCAGCGTGCTCTCGGCGAGCAGGAATTCCGGATCCACGCGGCCCTGCGCGGCGACGGCGACCGGCGCCCGCGGGTTCAGCGCGCTGAGCCGCGCCTCGAGCGCCGTGACCTCCGGCGCGAGGTCGGTCTTGCTCAGCAGGATGCGGTCAGCGATCGCCACCTGGCGGCGCGCCTCCGGCGCCGCGTCGAGGCTGGCGAGGCCCGTGGCCGCGTCGACCACGGCGATGACGGATTGCAGGTGGAACTCGCCCGCCAGCGCCCGGTCGCTGAGGAAGGTCTGCAGCACCGGCGCGGGGTCGTCGGCGCCGGAGGTCTCCAGCACCACGCGGCGGAAGGGCGGCACGGCGCCGCGGGCGCGGTCGACGAGAAGGCCGCGGAAGGTGGTGTCGAGATCGCTGCGGATGGCGCAGCAGAGACACCCGTTGCCGAGCAGCGCGACCCTGCCCTGGGCCGCCGGCGCCAGCAGCGCCTGGTCGAGGCCGATCTCGCCGAACTCGTTGACCACCACCGCCGTGTCGCGGCCCGCCGCAGAGCCGAGGAATTCGCGGATCAGCGTGGTCTTGCCGGCACCGAGGAAGCCGGTGACGAGCAGCACCGGCACCCGCGCGCCGCGCGGCGTGCGCTGGCGACGGCCGAAGGGGCCGCCCGCCGAGCCGGGAGGGAAAACCGTCACGGCCAGGTTGGGGGAAGGGAGGGAACTCCCTTCCCCCAAACCCCCAACCCTCCTTTTTTTGCGCCCTTGCGTGCCGCCTGCGCGCGCGTTGCGTGTCCGGCGTCGGCCGTGCCGCCGGCGAATGCCAAGACCACGCCTGGCGGCGACGTCAGAACTCCATCTCCAGCGTGTAGAGACCGCCCGTGTGGCGGTCGACGGTGTAGACGACGCCACGCTCGTCGATGAAGACGTCGTTGATCTGCACCGCGCCGACCGGCGAGCCGCGCGGCGCCTCCGGGACGAAATGCGCGACCTCCTTCGGCGCATAGGGGTCGGCGATGTCGAAGGCGCGCAGGCCGCCGTTGAAGAAGGTGCCGACGACCACCTGGTCGGAGAACCAGCAGGTCGGCAGCGGCACGTTCTCGTGCAGGTTGTGCGCGCCGAAGCGCCCGCCGCGGCCGGCGAAGTCGCGCAGCGGCGGCATGGGGCAGGTGCTGATGGGGATCGGGTTCGCCTCGTTCCGGTTGTCGAGGATCCAGATCAGCTTGGCCCAGTCCTCGCCGTTGTCGCGCACGCTCTCGTCGCTCACCACGAGCAGCTCGCGCTCGAAGAGCGGCAGCACGGTGTGGGTGAAGCCCGGATAGGGCGGCGAATTGTCCCAGTGCGAGACCACCTTCGGCCGCGCCTTCTCGGCGATGTCGAGCACGTACATGCCGGCATCGAGGTAGCCGAGGTAGCAGCGGTCTGGCCGCTGCGGATAGACATTGGTGTTGTGCGCGCGGAAGCCGGAATCGAGCGCCGGCGCCCGGTGCCGCTCCGGCGGCGCCTCCGCATCGCCCTCGCGCGTGCCGGGCATCCACCAGCGCCCGACCTCGACCGGCTTCGACGGGTTGCGCACGTCGATGATGCGGTAGCACTGGTCGTCCTTCTGGTTGCGCGGCTGGAAGTCCGGCGCGCCGGCGGCGAGATGCACGTATTCCCCGTCGCAGAACCAGAGCTGGTGCACGCCCCGCGAATGCGGCCCGGCGCAGTCGAAGAAGCTGATCGAGCGCGGGGTCTCCGGCGAGGAGATGTCGAAGAGTTCGAAGCCCGCCGGCTGCTGGCCCGGATTCTTCGTCTGGTAGGCCACCGCCATGATGTCGCCCGTCAGCTCCAGCGAATTCGAACGCATGTAGGGCTGCGGCAGCTCCGTCTGGCA
>CAYNYQ010000521.1:0-3393 GCA_964401305.1 uncultured Acetobacteraceae bacterium
TCACGCGAAGGCCGGCCGCCGGATCCGCCGCTGCAGCATCCAGAGCGCGATCAGCATCGTCAGCACGTTCCAGCCGATGCCGTTCACCAGCGCCATGCGGTAGGAGCCGGTGGCGTCGAAGATCGCGCCCGACATCCAGCCGCCGAGCGCCATGCCGGCCAGCGTCGAGGACAGCACCAGCCCGACCCGCGTGCCGGCCTGCTGCGGCGGGAAGCATTCGCGCACGATGATGGCATAGCTCGGCACCAGCCCGCCCTGGAACAGGCCGAACACCGCCGAGACGACGTAGAGCGAGACCAGCCCGTCGAAGGGCAGGAAGAGCGCAAGTGCGACCGCCTGCAGCGTGGCGAAGAGCAGCAGCGTCGGCACCCCGCCGACGCGGTCCATCACCAGGCCCGAGGCGAGGCGGCTGACGACGCCGGTCGCCAGCATCAGCGAGAGCATCTCCGCCCCGCGCGCCGCGCCATAGCCGAGATCGACGCAATAGGCGACGATGTGAACCTGCGGCATCGCCATGGCGACGCAGCAGGAGATGCCCGCAAACATCAGCAGCCCCTGCAGCGCATTGGGCGAGAGGCCGAAGGGGCGCTCGGGCCAGGCGGGCCGCGGGGCGATGCCGGCGATCGGCTGCGGCGCCGCATGCATCGGCGGGCGCCGGCGCAGCACCAGGGTCAGCGGCAGCATCGCCAGAATGCAGAAGACGCCGACGCCGAAATGCGCCTGGCGCCAGCCGAACTCCTCGATCAGCGGCTGCAGCACCGGCGGCCAGAGCGCGCCGGCGAAGTAGCTGCCGGAGGAGGCGAGCGCGACCGCGATGCCGCGCCGCCGCGTGAACCAGTGCGAGGTATCGGCGACGAGGGGGGCGAAGACCGCGCTGCTGCCCAGCATGCCGATCGGCAGGGCATAGGCGAGGGTGAAGACCCAAAGGCTCTCGGCGAAGGAGGCGGCGACATAGCCGATGCCGAGTGCGACCGCGCCGATCACCGCCGGGACCATCACGCCGTGCCGGTCGGCGAGGCGCCCCATCAGCACGCCGCCCAGCATGAAGCCGATCATGGTCATGGTGTAGGGCAGGGCGGCATCGGCCCGTGCGACGCCGAACTCCGCCTGCACCGTGGGCAAGGCGACGACCAGCGACCACAGCCCGACGCCGCCGATGGTGCCAAGCCCGAGATTGGCCGCCAGCCGCCACCAGGCGTAGCGCGACTCCACCCCGTCGGCCGCCGGGGCGGCACGGTCGTCCTGCGTCACGATGGCCGTTCTCTCGCTGTGCGGGCGTTCCGGCCCGAGCCTAGCCCCGGCAGACCGGGCTGGAAACCGCAACCCCGCCGCGGTTGATCGCCGCCGCATCCTGACGCAGGCTGCCCGCGCCCAGCAGGGGAGGCGAGCATGGTCGAGAGCCTGGTGTTCCGCGGCAAGGTGGAATGGTCGGGGGAGAATCCCGGCATCTCGCTGAAGACCGATCCCGAGGGCCCCTTCACCACGCTCGCGAGCTTCTTCCGCGTCGTGCTCTCGCCGCACGGGCGCGGGCATGCGCTGGTGCTGGTGCAGTCGCCGCAGGAGGCCGCGCCGCCCGCCGAGCGCGCCAACTGGTGCCTGACCGACAACGAGCCGCTGGCGCGCTACCTGATCGAGGGCTTCGTCTCGAAATTCGCGGCCTTCCGGGGGCTGCCGGCGCTCTCCGGCCTGCAGTTCCGCAAGCTCGACTCGGTGAAGACCACGGGCGACGGGCTGACCGACTACGCCGAGACGGTGCGCGCCGGGGACCTGACCGTGGCGCTGCGCTGGACCGGCCTCGGCGAGCCCTTCTGCTTCGCCCACCCGCCGGAGAACTCCTCGACCGGCGCGCACCACATGCCCTCGCTCTTCCTCGGCAGCACGCAGCCCTCCATCACGGTGAACGGGCGGGTGCTGCCGGGCAGCCCGGTGCCGCGCACTGTGGCGGGGCACCCGATCACGACGGCGATGCTGGCCTTCTCGGAGACCTGGATCCGCGCCTGAGGCCTACATCGTCGCGCCCAGCACCCAGGGGGCGAATTCGGCGGCGCCGAAGTCGAACTGCTCGCTCTTCGTGCGCGCGCCGGAGGCGGTGTCCAGCATGTGGCGGAAGATGCGCTCGCCCACCTGCTGCACGCTCTCCTCGCCGCTGAGGATGGTGCCGCAGTCGATGTCCATGTCGTCCACCATGCGCTGGTACATCGGCGTGTTGGTGGCGAGCTTGATGGACGGCGTCGGCTTGCAGCCGAAGACGCTGCCGCGGCCGGTGGTGAAGCAGAGCAGGTTCGCGCCGCCCGCCACCTGGCCCGTCGCGCCCACCGGGTCGTAGCCCGGCGTGTCCATGAAGACGAAGCCCTTGGCGGTGACCTCCTCGGCGTAGCGCACCACGTCGACCAGGTTGGTGCTGCCGGCCTTGGCCATCGCGCCGAGCGACTTCTCGAGGATGGTGGTCAGGCCGCCGAGCTTGTTGCCGGGCGAGGGGTTGGCGTCCATCTCCGCGCCCTCGCGCGCGGTGTAGTCCTCCCACCAGCGCATCAGCGCCACCAGCTTCTCGCCGACCTCGCGGGAGACGGCGCGGCGGGTCAGCAGGTGCTCGGCGCCATAGGTCTCGGGCGTCTCGGAGAGGATCACCGTGCCGCCATGGCGCACGACGAGGTCACTGGCCGCGCCGAGCGCCGGATTCGCGGTGATGCCCGAATAGCCATCCGAGCCGCCGCATTGCAGCGCGACGGTGAGCTCGCTGGCCGGCACGGGCTGGCGGGTCACGCGGTTCGCCTCCGCCAGCACCTCCCGCACGAAGCCGATGCCGCGCTCGACCGTCCTGCGGGTGCCGCCGACCTCCTGGATGTCCATGCTGCGCAGGCGCCCGGCCAGCCGCTGCTCCTCGAGCAGCCCGCCGATCTGGTTCACCTCGCAGCCGAGGCCGATGCCGATGACATGGCTGAAATTCGCATGCCGCGCGAAGCCGCCGAGGGTGCGGCGCAGCAGGGTCAGCGGCTCGCCCTGCGTCATGCCGCAGCCGGTCTTGTGGGTCAGCGCCACGACGCCGTCGACATGCGGCCAGTCCGCCAGCGGGTCCTCGCCCGTGATCGGGTTGCGGCGGAAGCACTGCGCGATCAGCTCGGCGACATGGGCCGAGCAGTTCACGCTGGTCAGGATGCCGATGTAGTTGCGCGTGGCGACGCGGCCATCCGCGCGGCGGATGCCCTGGAAATGCGCCGGCACCGGCACGGGCTCGGTCGGGCGGGCATCGACGCCATAGGCGTAGTCCCGGGCAAAGTCGCCCATGGCCAGGTTGTGGGTGTGCACCCAGTCGCCGGGGGCGATGGGATCGGTGGCGAAGCCGATGATCTGGCCGTAGCGCCGCACCGCCTCGCCCGGGGCATGGCCGCGCGT
>CAYNYQ010000522.1:0-3390 GCA_964401305.1 uncultured Acetobacteraceae bacterium
CGGCGGGCGTGATCGTGATGGACAAGTCCACCGACCTGATCAAGGCGATCGCCCGCCTCTCGGCCTTCTACAAGCATGAGAGCTGCGGCCAGTGCACGCCCTGCCGCGAGGGCATGGGCTGGGTGAAGCGCATGATGGACCGCATGGTCGAGGGCCGCGCCGAGGGCGCCGAGATCGACGTGCTCGAGGAAGTGACGCGGCGGATCGAGGGGCACACGATCTGCGCGCTGGCGGATGGCGGCGTCTGGCCCGTGCAGGGGCTGATCCGCCACTTCCGGCCGATGATGGAAGAACGCATTGCCGCCTACAAGGCGTCGAAGGGCTCGCCCGCCCCGACGCTGCCGATGGCGGCGGAATAGTTGAAATGGATAGCTCAACGTCTGGACCGCGTCCTTTGGGATCGATAGGTCTGGTTCAGAATATCACTGCAGCGAGTACGTTTCTTACTGCTGTCGCTACCATCTTTGGTACTGTTTTTCTTATTTGGTCCTATTTTAATGCTTCGTTGAAGGTAGTGACGATCGTAACTGTTAGGCAGGAATACAAGGAAGATCTTCACGGAGGGATCGTTGCCGTCGAATGCCCGCCTGGCACTGTAGTCGTCTCAGGCTCTTGTCGAGGAGCCATAAGGAGCGCTGACAATTGGACCGCTCTCCGAAGTGCTGGGACGGCCCTTGGTTCAATTTCGAGGTTTGAATGCGAGTATGTGCGGACGCATGGATCGGGACCTTTTCCCTATGTGCATCCAGGAAATACTCTTGACATAGAAGCAAAGGCCGTTTGTTTGCCTCATCGTTACGTTGACATTCTGCCAGTACAGAAACGTTAGACGGGATTGATCCGAATGGCGAAGGTCACGGTTGACGGGATCGAGGTGGAGGTGCCGAACGGCGCCTCCGTCCTTCAAGCGTGTGAGGCGGCGGGCAAGGAGATCCCGCGCTTCTGCTACCACGAGCGGCTCTCCGTCGCCGGCAATTGCCGCATGTGCCTGGTGGAGGTCGAGAAGGCGCCGAAGCCCATCGCGTCCTGCGCCTATCCGGTCGCGGACGGCATGAAGGTCTTCACCGACAGCCCGATGGTACGCAACGGCCGCCGCGGGGTGATGGAATTCCTGCTGATCAACCACCCGCTCGACTGCCCGATCTGCGACCAGGGCGGCGAGTGCGACCTGCAGGACCAGGCCCTGGCCTTCGGCCACGATAGCTCCCGCTACCAGGAGGAGAAGCGGGTGGTGAAGGACAAGTACATGGGGCCGCTGGTCAAGACCATCATGACCCGCTGCATCCAGTGCACGCGCTGCATCCGCTTCGCGACCGAGGTCGCCGGCGTGCCGGAGCTCGGCGCCACCGGCCGCGGCGAGGCGATGGAGGTCGGCACCTATGTCGAGAAGGCGCTGACGACGGAGCTTTCCGGCAACCTGATCGACATCTGCCCGGTCGGCGCGCTGACCAGCCGGCCCTATGCCTTCGTCAGCCGGCCCTGGGAGCTGCGCAAGACCGACAGCATCGACGTGCTCGACGCGACGGGCACGAACATCCGCGTCGACACGCGCTCCGGCGAGGTGCTGCGCATCCTGCCGCGCACGAATGACGACGTGAACGAGGAGTGGATGGCCGATCGCGGCCGCTTCTCCTTCGACGGTCTCAAGCGGCGGCGGCTGGACCGGCCCTGGATCCGCCAGGACGGAAGGCTGCGCCCGGCGAGCTGGGCCGAGGCCTTCGGCGCCATCGCTGCGCGCCTCAAGGGCGTGCCGGGCGCGCGCATCGCCGCGGCGGTGGGCGGCCTGGCCGATGCCGAGTCCGTCATGGCGCTGAAGGACCTGATGGCGGCGCTCGGCGCGACGAACCTCGAGTGCCGGACGGATGGCGCCGTGCTCGATGCCGGGCGGCGCGACTTCTACACCTTCAACACCACGATCGCCGGCATCGAGGAGGCGGACGCGCTGCTGCTCATCGGCAGCAACCCGCGCCAGGAGGCACCGGTGATCAATGCGCGCATCAGGAAGCGCGCCATCGCCGGCACGCCCTTCCCGGTGGGCTTCATCGGGCCGCGCGGCCTCGACCTGACCTATCGCCAGGACTGGCTGGGGGAGGGGGGCCAGGTGCTGCGGGCGCTCGCCGCCGGCACGCACCGCTTCAACGAGGTGCTGCGCGCGGCCAAGCGCCCGATGCTGATCCTCGGCCGCGGCGCGCTGCGGCGGGCCGATGGCGCGGCGGTGCTGGCGGCCGCCTGGCAGATCGCCGCCGCGAACGGGATGCTGCAGCCGGACTGGCACGGCTTCAACCTGCTGCACCTGCAGGGCGGCGAGGTGGCGCCGCTCGACCTCGGCTTCCTGCCGCGCGGCGACGAGCCGTCGCCGGAGGTGGTCTGGCTGCTCGGCACCGAGAGCCTGGCCGGCGTGCCGGAAGGCGCCTTCGTCATCTACCAGGGCCATCACGGCGAGGCCGGCGCGGCGCGGGCCGACGTGATCCTGCCGGGCGCGGCCTATACCGAGAAGGACGCGACCTGGGTGAACACCGAGGGCCGCGTGCAGGAAGGCCAGCTCGCCGTCTATCCGCCGGGCGAGGCGCGGGAGGACTGGAAGATCATCCGCGCCGCGTCCGAGCTGCTGGGCCACCGCCTGCCCTATGACAGCCTGGCCGCGCTGCGCGCGCGCCTCGCGCAGGCGAACCCCGTCTTCGGCGCGCCCTTCGCGCGGCGCGGCTGCGAGGATCAGGCGGGGCCCGCGGGCGACCCGGGCGCGGTCGCGGATGCCGCCTTCGCGCTGCCGGTCGACAACTACTGGCAGGCCGATCCGATCAGCCGCGCCTCGCCCACCATGGCGGAATGCGCGCGCACCTACCTGCCGGCCGCGCCGGCGATCGCGGCGGAGTAGGCGAGGCATGGACGGCTTCCTTTCCACCCCCGTCGGCGTGCTGGCCATCACCGTGGCGCAGACGCTGGCGCTGCTGGTGCCGGTGCTGCTGGCCGTGGCCTACCTGACGCTCGCCGAGCGCAAGGTGCTGGCGGCGATGCAGATGCGGAAGGGGCCGAACGTCGTCGGGCCCTTCGGCCTGCTGCAGCCCTTCGCCGATGCGCTGAAGATGCTGATGAAGGAGACGATCGTGCCCTCGGGCGCGAGCCGCTTCCTCTTCATCATGGCGCCGATGCTGACCTTCCTGCTGGCGATGATCGCCTGGGCGGTGATCCCGGTGCAGGACGGCTGGGCGATCGCCGACATCAACGTCGGCATCCTGTACCTGTTCGCCATCAGCTCGCTCGGCGTCTACGGCATCATCATCGCAGGCTGGGCGTCGAACTCGAAGTATGCCTTCCTCGGCGCACTGCGCTCGGCGGCGCAGATGGTGAGCTACGAGGTCTCGATGGGCTTCGTCATCGTCACCGTGCTGA
>CAYNYQ010000523.1:0-3371 GCA_964401305.1 uncultured Acetobacteraceae bacterium
TCCTCCTCGACCGAGACGGGCACCGTCTCCGCCGTGAAGGGGCCGCGCGCGAGCGTCTCGCCCGGCTCGACCGTCACGTTGTAGGTGCGCGCCTTCACGTCGTCCGGCTCGCACCAGGACTGGCCCGTGGCGATGTCGAATTCCCAGCAATGCCAGGGGCAGCGGATCATCGTGCCGTGCCGCGAAAGGCGGTACTCGCCCGGCATCGGTGCCTCCAGCCGGCTGACGATGGCGCCGGTGCAGAGCACCGCGCCCTGGTGCGGGCAGCGGTTGATCAGCGCATGGAAGGCGCCGTCGATGTTGAAGACGCCGATCTCGCGCCCGCGCACGGTGACGATCTTGCGCCCGCCCGGCGGGATCTCCGCGACGGTGGCGACGACATGCCTGGCCATCAGTCCAGCCGGTACAGCGCCTGCGCGTTCTCGCGGTAGATCAGGCGCGCCCAGTCCTCCGGGAGCTGGACCTTGAAGGCGTAGCGCGGATCGTCCTGGTCCCAGTGCGGGTAGTCGGTGGAGAACATCACCCGCTCCGGCCCGATCCACTCGATGGTGCGCAGCATGTCCTCGGGGCGTTCGGGTTCCTCCATGGGCTGGGTGGTGACCCAGAAATGCTCGCGGATCACCTCCGAGGGCGCGCGCTTCATGTGCGGCACCTCGGCCTTCAGCCGCTTCCAGTGCTTGTCGAGCCGCCAGGCGAGGGAGGGCAGCCAGGCGAAGCCGCCCTCGACCATCACCACCTTGAGGTCGGGGATTTCGTCCAGCACGCCCTCGCAGACCAGGCTGATCACCAGGGTCTGCATGGACTGCACGTAGGAGGGATGCTCCTCGTGATAGAAGCTGGGCCAGCCGCCACCGGTGCTGGCATGGCCGCTGGTGCCGCCGAGGTGCAGCGAGATCGGGAAGCCGTTCGCGGCGCAGGCCGCGAGGATCTTCCGGTAGCGATGCCGGCCCAGCGGCTCGAGCCCGCGCGGCGGGATGTTCACCTGGGCGAAGCGGCGGTCGCCGGCGCGCTTCTCGATCTCGGCGAGCGCGCTCTCCTCGTGCTCGAGCGTGATCTGCACGCTGGCCTTGAGGCGCGGCTCGGGGTCGCAGAAGGCGGCGCATTGCCACTCGTTCACCGCGACGGCCATGGCGGCGCCGAACTCCACGTTGCGCTCGGCCGCCGCGCCGCCGACCAACGGCGCCAGCAGCCCCGCCTTCACGTCGAAAAGATCGAGCAGCTGCTCGCGCATCAGCGCGAGGTCGCTGCCCGGTGGCCCGCCATTCTTCGGCCAGGAATCGCCGCGCATGCCGTTGCCGGGCGACATGCGGGGATACATCGAGGTCCGCGCCAGGCCCGCGCGCGACCGCCCGCCGAGGCCCTGGCGATGCTCGCGCCAGCGCTGCGAGAGGAAGGGGTCGAAATCGGCCGGCGTGCGGAAGAAGGGATGCACGTCGCAATCGACGAAGCCCATATGCGCCTGGGCGGGGCGTTCGATCCGCGGGTCGCGGAGTGCCACGTTCATCCTGCGCTACTCCTGCTTGAGGCGGGGATAGGTCGCCAGGGGGTTGTCCAGGGTGATCTTCCGGACCAAGGCGGGCGAGAGCTCCGGGGGCAGCGCTTCCTCGCCGTCGTAGTGCCAGTGCGGGTAGTCGGTGGCGAACAGCAGCATCTCCTCGGAGCCGAGCTGCTCGAGGATCGTGGTCAGCGAGGCCGCGTCGGGCGGCGCGTCGAAGGGCTGCGTGGTCAGGCGCACGCGCTCGCGCACGATGTCGGCGGGCAGGCGGTTCAGCCAGGGCACCTCGGCTCGCACGCCGCGCCAGGTCTTGTTGATGCGCCAGAGGCTCGCCGGCAGCCAGGTGACGCCGGATTCGATCAGCACGACGCGGAGATCGGGGAATTTCTGGAACACGCCCTCCGCCAGCAGCGAGTTCAGCGCCGCCGCATGCCCCTGCGCGTAGGAGACGTAGTCCTCGAGGTAGAAGCTGCCCCAGCCGCCCGCGCTCATCGGGTGGCGGAAGGTCGACCCCGCATGGATGCCGATCGGCAGGCCGTGCTTCTCGGCGGCGCGGTAGATGGGCCACATCAGGCGCCGCCCCAGCGGGATCTCCGCCATGGCCAGCAGCAGCACCTGCACGAAGCGGCGATCGCCGGCGAGGCGCTCGATCTCCTCGGCGGCGAGGTCGGGGCTGTGCGGTGGCACGACGATGGAAGCGCGCAGCCGGTCGTCGCGATCCAGCCACTCCGCAGCCAGCCAGTTGTTGATGCCGCGGCAGAGGGCGAGGGAGAGATCCTCGCTGAACACCATCTGCGCGCCGTGGATGACGTTGCAGATGGCGAAGGCCGGCCCCATCGGGTCGAGGATATGCGCCTGCATGGCGGCCAGGCTGCCGCCCGCCGGCCCTTGCGGCGGCTTCCAGTCCGGCCGCGCATTGATGGCCGCACCCGGCGGATAGGCGCTGGTGTCGAAGTTCTCGCGCTCGAGCCCGCGGCGTTCGACATGCTCGCGCCAATAGGGCTCGAGATGCGGCAGCAGGTCGCGCACCGAGGGCACGGCGGGGTGGATGTCGCAATCGATGGCGCCGGCGGGGATCATCGGCCTGCCCGGGTCGTTCCTCAGCAGGGAATCATGGGCCCTGGCCGGGTCCGAGGCAAGCCGAAGGCCTTCCCCGAGAGCGGAAAAGGCGCGATCCTGCCCCCGGGCAGGAGGACGCCATGACGATCGACGCCATTGACCGCGCCATGGGCTTCGCGCCGTCGCACGACGCGCCGATCCCCTACATGCAGCGCACCCGCACCATGTACCAGGCGATCGGCTACGATCCCTATCGCTGGGCGCAGTTTGCCGATGTGCCGTTCCAGCCGCTGGCCAAGCCGCTCGCCGGGAGCCGCGTGACGCTGATCGTCACCGCCGCGCCCTACCAGGAGGGGAAGGGCGACCAGGGGCCCGGCGCCGCCTACAACGCCGGCGCGAAATTCTACGAGGTCCTGGCGCTGCCGAGCGATCGCGACCACGACATGCGCATCTCCCACATCGCCTATGACCGCGTGCACAGCCCGGCGACCGACCAGAATGCCTGGTTCCCGCTGCCGATGCTGCGGCGCTTCGTGCAGGAAGGGCGCCTCGGCGGGCTGACGCCGCATGTGCTCGGCGCGCCGACCAACCGCAGCCACCGCCACACCGTCACCGTCGATGCGCCCGAGATTCTCCGCCGCTGCCGCGAGGAGGGAACCGATGTCGCCGTGCTCGTGCCCAACTGCCCGGTCTGCCACCAGACCGTGAGCCTCGTCGCGCGCCACCTGGAGGCGAACGGCATCCCGACCGTGGTCATGGGCTGCGCCAAGGACATCGTCGAGTTCTGCGGCGTGCCGCGCTTCCTGTTCAGCGACTT
>CAYNYQ010000524.1:0-3355 GCA_964401305.1 uncultured Acetobacteraceae bacterium
GCCCGCGCGCTGCCGCTGCCCGATCCCTGCCCGCCCGTGCTGGCGGGGGGCGAGGCGACGGCGGATACCGCGCGGGCCCGCGGCTTCGCTTCGGTGAGCGCCGCGCCGGGCGGCGACGCCGCCTCCCTGGCGGAGCACGTCGCCGAGCGGCTGGACCCGCGGGACGGGCCGCTGCTGCTGGCGGTCGGCGCCGGCTATGCCCGTGACCTGGAGGCAGCGCTGCGTGCCCGGGGCTTCCGCGTGCTGCGCCGCGTCGCCTATGCGGCCCGCCCCGCCGAGAGCCTGCCCGAGCCGGCCCGCACGGCGCTGGCACGCCGGGATGTCGCCGCCGCGCTCTTCCTCTCGCCGCGCTCGGCCGAGTGTGCCATGTCGCTGCTCCGGGCCGCCGGGCTCGGCGGGACCGTTCCGTCCATCGAGGCATTATGCATCAGCGCAAGGGTCGCAAAGGCCGCGGAAGCAGCCGCGGCGCCGCACCATTGGCAGGCGACGCGGGTGGCCGCGCGGCCGGACCAGGACTCGATCCTGCAGCTTCTCGGCCGGCGGCAGGACCCGCCGCCACCCCCGATCGCCCCCAGGTGAGCGAGACGATGAGCAACAACGACCCCAAGGCGGCAACGCCACCCTCCCCCCCGCCGCGCCCGGCGACGCCGCCCCCGCCAGCCGCGCCGGGGCCGCGCATCGCCGGCATGCGCCTCGACCCGGCCGCGGCCATGCTCGGCGTCGGCGCCGCGGTGCTGGTGCTTGCGCTGTGGTGGCTCTGGGCCACGCCGCGTGCCGACCAGGCCGCCGCGGGCGACGAGCGCCGCCTGGCGCAGATCGAGCAGCGCCTGGCCTCGCTCGAGCCGGTGCGCGAGCAGGCGGCGGCGGCGAATGCCCGGCTGCAGGGCCTCGGCGCGCTGGAGCAGCGCGCGAGCCAGGTGGCCGAGCTCGAGGGCCGGCTGCGCGCCATCGAGAACCGCCCGGCGCCGGCCGCGGCGGATCTCGGCCCGATCGAGACCCGGATCACCGCCCTGACCGAGCGGCTCGCCGCCGCCGAGCGCGCCGCCGCCCAGGCGGCCGAGCGCGCCGCGGCGGTGGAGGCGCGGCCGCGCATCGACACCGATGCGCTGGCCACAAAGCAGGCGCTGGAGGCCCTTGCCGGGCGCGTCGAGGCCGCGGGCAGCGAGGCGGCGCGGGCCGCCGGCCAGCGGGTGGCCGCGCTCGAGCAGCAGCTCGGCCAGCGTAGCGGCGCACTGGAACAGCAGCTCACGCAGCGCAGCGGTGCGCTGGAACAGCAGGTGACGCAGCGCCTCGCCCAGCTCGAGCAGCAGATCGGCCAGCGCATGGCGGCGGTGGAGCAGGCCCAGGGCCGGCTGCGCGAGCTCGACCAGCGGACCCAGCGGCTCGCCGCGCTCGAGGCCGTGCAGGGCGCGCTGGCGGCGGGCCAGCCGCTCGGCGCCGCGCTGCAGCGGCTGCAGAACGCGCCCGAGGCGCTGACGCGCTTCGCCGGCCAGGCGCCGCCGACCGAGGCCAGCCTGCGGCTCTCCTTCGAGGAGGCGGCCAGGGCCGCGCGCGCCGCCGCCGACCCGGCCGCGACCGGGCCCGAGGGCGATCGCGGCAGCGTCGCTGATGCCGCGCTCTCCCGCTTCGCCGCCCTCGTCACGGTGCGCCGCGGCGAGCAGGTGATCTGGGGCGACGCGGCCGAGGCCGAGATCGAGAAGGCCCGCCGCACCCTGCAGGCCGGCGACGTGGAGCTGGCGGTGAGCCAGCTGCAGAAGCTGCCGCCGGCGGCACGCGAGGCGATGGCCGGCTGGATCGGCCAGGCCCGGGCGCTGGTCGCGGCGCGCGCCGCGCTGCGCCAGATGGCCACCCCGGGCTGAGGCGGACCGACCCCGATGCGCAAGGCCATCCTCGTCCTCATCGTCCTCGCCGTCGGCGTCGCCGCGGCGTTCTGGCTGAACGACCTCGGCGGCAGCGTCGAGATCCAGGTCGGCGACACCGCGGTCGCCACCTCCTTCCCGATCGCGCTGCTGCTGCTGGTCGGCGCCTTCCTGGTGTTCTGGCTGATCCTGGCGGCGATCGGCGCGATGCGCCGCTGGCCGCGGCGGATGCGCACGCGGCGGCGGGAGAAGCGCCGGGCCCAGGGCGATGCGGCCGTCACCCGCGCCCTGCTGGCGCTGGCCGCCGGCACCGGCGACGCCGCGCGGATCGAGGTGCGGCGGGCCCGTGCCGCCCTCGGCGACACGCCGCAGACCCTGCTGCTGGCCGCCGAGGCGGAGCGCCTGGCCGGGCGGCAGCAGGCCGCCGAGGACGCCTTCCGCGCGCTGGCGCAGCGCGACGATGCCCGCTTCCTCGGCCTGCGCGGCCTGCTGCGCGCGGCGATGGAGCGCGAGGACTGGGATGCCGCCCTGGCGATCGCCCGCGAGGCCGAGGCGGTGCAGCCCGGCGCGGCCTGGCTGCGCGAGGAGCGGGCGCGGCTGGCGCTGCGCACCCGCGACTGGCGCGAGGCCCTGGCGCTCTCCCCGCCGCAGGCGCCGAAGGCCGCGCTGGCGCTCGCCGCCGCGGAGCAGGAGCCGGATGCGACGCGCGCGGCGGAGCTCGAGCGGCAGGCCTTCGAGGCGGATGCCGGATTCACGCCGGCGGCGCTGGCGCATTCGAAGCGGCTGCAGGTCGAGGGAAGCCCGCGCAAGGCGCGTTCCGTCCTCGAGGATGCCTGGACCAAGGCGCCGCACCCCGACCTCGCCTCGCCCTATTTCGGCGACGAGCAGGACCCGCTGATGCGGGTGAAGGCAGCCGAGACCCTGGTGCGGCGCAACCCGACCCACCCCGAGAGCCGGGTGCTGCTGGCGCGCACCGCGCTGGATGCCGGGCTGACGGGCCGGGCGCGCAACGCACTCGACAGCCTGATGCGGGAGGGCAAGGCCGATCGCCGCGCCTACCTGATGCTGGCCGAGTTGGAGGAGGCCGAGCACGGCGAGACGCCGGAGGCGCGGGCCGCCCAGGCGCGCTGGCTGCGCGAGGCGGCGACGGCGGCGCCGGAGCCCAGCTGGTGGTGCGGCAACTGCGGCACCGCGCACGAGGCCTGGAAGCCCGTGTGCCAAGCCTGCGATGCCGTGGGGCAGATCACCTGGGGCAAGCCGGGCGCGGGCAAGGCCGTGCCGGTGCGCGCGGTGCCGGCGCCGGCGGAGAGCGCCTGAGGCGGCGCACCGCCACGGGGCCGAGGGCGGACCGCGCGCAGGTTCGACAACGCCGCCGGCGGTTGTCCCGGAGCGGGCCGCGCGCTATGGAGCCGCGGCCCGATGCCGACATAGCTCAGCGGTAGAGCAACTGATTCGTAATCAGTAGGTCCCCGGTTCAAATCCGGGTGTCGGCACCA
>CAYNYQ010000525.1:0-3344 GCA_964401305.1 uncultured Acetobacteraceae bacterium
CCTCGGTGCTGACCGGCGCCAACCTCGCCAACCGCGACCTGATCTATCTCGGCGTCTCGGGCGACGGCGATTCCGCCTCGATCGGCTTCGGGCAGTTCGCGCACTCGATCCGCCGTGGCGTGAACATGACCTACATCGTCGAGAACAACGGGGTCTACGGGCTGACCAAGGGCCAGTTCTCCGCCACCTCCGATCGTGGCTCGAAGGCGAAGAAGGGCGCGGTCAACACCGACGAGGCGATCGACCTCGTCGGCATTGCGCTGCAGCTCGGCGCCACCTACGTCGCCCGCAGCTTCTCCGGCGACAAGGACCAGCTCGTCGGGCTGATCAAGGGCGCGCTGCTGCACAGCGGGTCCGCCTTCATCGACTGCATCTCCCCCTGCGTCGCCTTCAACAACCACGAGGGCAGCACGAAGTCCTACGACTACGTGCGCGAGCACAACGAGGCCGTGAACCGCCTCGACGTCATGCTCAGCCGCGCGGCGCTGACCGCGCGCTACGAGCCCGGCACCGTGCAGGAAGTGCAGCAGCACGACGGCACCACGCTGCGCCTGCGCAAGATCCACACCGACTACGATCCCTCCGACCGCGTCGCCGCCATGCACTACCTGCACGAGCACAAGGCGCGCGGGGAGATCGTCACGGGCCTGCTCTTCGTGCAGCCCGATGCGGAGGACCTGCACCAGCACATGGACACGGTGGAGATGCCGCTCAATCGCCTCTCCGACGCGGAGCTGGTACCCGGGGCGGCGGCGCTGGAGGCGGTGAACGCCGCGCTGCGCTGAAGAGGCGCGACGGCGCGGGTATCGGGTTGCGACACCGGGCCGCCGCGGGCGCTCAGCGCAGGCGGGTGGGCCCGCAGCCGGTGTGGATATGCGCCATCTCGGCGGCCGTGAGCGTTTCGCCGCGCTGCCAGCGGAACTGCGCCTCGCCGCACGCCCGGTCATAGGCCGGCGCACGCGGGCGAACGACCCGGGGAGGAGGGGCCGCGACCGGCTCCGGCGGCAGGGGCGGCGTGGCCTCCGATGCCGGCTCCGGCAGCGGCACCGCGACCAGCGGCGCGGACTGCGGCGGCGCCGTGGCGGGCATGTCCTCGGCGGCGTGTGCCGGCCGAGGGCTCGGCAGCTCCGTTGGGTCGCCGTGGGTATCGATCGCCGCCGATGTCGGCGGTAGCAGCGCATCCGGTTGCGCATGCAACACCGGGGCCGCGGGCGCGGCGTCCGCCTCGCCGGCCGGCCTGGGGGCCGCCGGCGCCTCCTGCCAGGCGGGCACCAGTCGCCCCACCGCCCATCCCATGCCGAAGATCAGGATCAGCCCCGCAGCCAGCAGCCCGGCACGGAGCCCGCGCCGGGGCTGCGGGACGGCCTTGGGCCAGGGGTCCGGGATGGCGGGTTCCGGCAGCGGCGCCTCGCCCACCGGTGCCGCAGCGGAGGCCGTCGGCGCCCAGGCCGGATCCGCGGCAATCGCGTCCTCCACGGCTGCCACCCAGGCGCCGCCCCGCGGCAGCGCGAGCGGCGGCAACTGCTCGAAGGCACGGCCGAGAAGCGTCCCGAGCCGCGGCAGCTGCGCGAGCTCGAGCCGCTCGTGCCAGACCGGCAGCCTGCCGGGAAAGGCGCGGGCAAATCCCGCCGCGGCCAGCGTCCGGCGCAGCCGTGCCTCCGCGTTCGGCGTCGCGTCGGGCGCGATGTCCAGCAGCGCGACGCCGCGATCCGCGTGGCAGAGAAGATGGCAGCCGCTCGGCGTCGCACCGGGCGCCCTGTTGCCATGCCTGGCGCGCCCGAGCAGGTGCCAGCCCGGCGGCAGGCAGCCCTGCAGCAGCCGCGTTGCGACCGTTCCGTCCTCGCCCGCCTGGGCCGTGAGGGGCTGGTCCATCGCCGCGCGCCTCTCGACATTCCGCATCGGAACGTTCAGCGCGCGCCTGCGTTGCCTCCCGCCGGCACCGGAGCCGCGTGGGGCGGCCGACGGGTCAGAGATCGGCCTTCCAGATCCAGAGCCCGATGAGCGCCGCGACCGCAGCACCGGCCGCGATCACGCCCGCGCCATCCGCCTGCACCTCCCGCGCGATGGCGGTCCAGAGGGCCAGGACGCCGATGGCCACCGCGATGCCGCCGATCAGCGAGGCGCGGGAGGTCTTGATGGCGCCGCCGTCAAGCGGCGCGGGCGGGGCGGGGGGCACCATCCTGCCGCTCACTCCGCCGCCATCGGCCGTGCGCGCGGGGCGCCGGCGCCGGGATCGTCGTGGGTGTGGCGCACGCGCTTGAGGTCGCGGCGGACATGGCGGGTGTCGTAGCCGTTCAGCAGGTGGCCGAGCAGCCCGCGCCTCAGGTCCGAGGTGCCGAATACCCAGTCCGCGATCGGGTAGGTGAGGTTGAAGTTCCGCTCCATCATGATCGCGGTGTTGTGGTGCGCGGCGTGATGGCGCCGGATCGTGTTCACGAAGGGGATGTGCCGGACGAGGCGGTCGTCCTTCACGTGGCAGCAGAAGTGGAACAGCTCGTAGTTCAGGTAGAGCGCGGTGTTGGTGATCAGCAGCAGCCAGCCCGCATTGGCCAGCCCGACCGCGCCGAGGATCGCCGCCGGCACCAGCGACATCGCGATGAAGGTCACCAGCGCGTAGGGCGGGAAGAACACGATGCGGAAGTCGCGGCTGTTGTCCACCGTGTACTCGTTCTCGGTGAAGAACTGGTGGTGCGCCAGCGTGTGCCGCTTGTAGATGCCCATCAGCCCGGGGATCGGCCGGTGCATCACGTACTTGTGGATCCACCACTCGAAGGTGTTGGCCGCGAGGAAGGCCACGGGGACGATCAGCCATTCGTACCAGGCCGGTGCGTGGACCTGGCGGGCGAAGTACCAGATGGCGGCGAGGCCGATGGCGTAGATCAGCGCGACATGCGCCCAGCCGTGATAGAGCCTGCCGATCTTGGCGCGGAAATCGGCCCGGAAGGCCTGCTGGCGGCGGGAGAGGCGGGCGCGCTTCGCGGCATCGGCCTCGCCGGGCGCGGCGCTTGCGGTCGTGCCGTCCATCGGGCGTCTCCCCTCGGGTCTCGTGGGCCCGGCCGCCGATCCTATCAGCGCGCGCGCCGGGGCGTCCACTCGGCGCGGGTGGTCCGGCCCGGTGCCTGGAGCGTGATCGCCGAAGGGCGTAGCGCCCGCAGGCGTGGATCACGCGACGCAACAACGAGCTGGACCACGATCCGCGATTCAGTCCTCGCGGATCGTGGTCTAGGCCGCCCCCATCCGCCGCAGCGCCGCGTCGATATCCTCGCCGGTCAGCAGCCAGGCATTGTCAAGCTCGGCCACGATCTCCTGCATGAAGCGCTCGGTCAGCGCCAGGGCGCGCCCGG
>CAYNYQ010000526.1:0-3341 GCA_964401305.1 uncultured Acetobacteraceae bacterium
CCGCCCGGCCTGGGGCGGCGCCGGGCCGCGCGGCAGCGGTTCAGGCGGCGTAGGGCTCCGCCCGCGCACCCCGCAGCGCCACGCTCGCGCGGGTGCCGAAGCGCGCACCGAGCACCGCGGCCACGGCGCCGAGGATCAGTGCCGCGAAGATCCAGTAGGCCGCCACCGCGGCCCCCGTCGCCGCGGCATCGGCCGTCTCCCGCGCGCGCTGCTCGGCGGTGCGCAGCGCCTCGGCCACCTGCGTCTCGGCCTGCTGCACCCGCTGCTCCGCCTCCTGCTGCGGGATCTGGTACTCGGCGGCGATCAGCGCGGTCAGGCGCTCGCGCTCGGCCGGCGCCAGGGGGCCCTCGGTCGCGCGACGGGTCATCAGCCGCCCGATCTCCGCATTGCGCTGCTCGCTGTTCATCGCCGCCGGGTCGCCGCCGCCGGCCAGCGCCGCCTGCGCCCGCTCCACCACCTGGCGCGGGTCGAGCCGCTCGGCGGCCGGTCCGGCGACGGAGGAGACCGCCTGGCCCGCGCCCTGGGCAACGCCGCCGAGCATCGAGGCGGCGCCCTGCGTCGCGGTGCGCGCCGTGCCGGCGACGATGTTGCCGGTCAGCAGCGCGGCCAGCAGGAAGCCCACCGCCCAGACCGAGAGGCCGTGCAGCACGCTGTCGGTCTCGTCCGCCGTGCCGGAGAGCCGCGCGGCGACGTAGCCGCCGAAGGCGAGGCCGATCAGGTTCGCCGCCAGCAGCCAGATGCCGCCGACGATGCCGAAGGTTCCGGCCTCGGGCGTGTCGCGCCCGGTCGCGTCCACGACGGAGGCGCCGACGGCGGCGCCCAGGATGTTCAGCGTCATCCCGACCGCCACGGCGACGACCGCGCCGGCGATGATGGCGCCCCAGGAGATGCGCGGCGGCAGCGCCGGCCCGCCCTCGGGCACGCTGGCGCGACCGTACTGATCTGCGACGCGGTTCTGCATGGTCGGGGTCCCTTCCCGCTGGCGCACGGATGCGCGATCGGCCGGCGCGCGGCGCGCGCGGTCGGCCCGGCAACGCGCCGCATGCGCAAGGGTTCGCGCCCGCCGCGACGCGGCCTTGCGGGGGTTGCACCTTCGCCGCACCGGGTCCAAACCGGGACGGCTCCCGCCGCGGCTGCCGGAACCCGCAATGCAGGTCTATCTGCCGATCGCCGAGATGTCGGTGGATGCCCTGTTGCTCGTGGGCATCGGCCTCGGCGTCGGCTGGCTCTCGGGGCTGTTCGGCGTGGGCGGCGGCTTCCTGCTGACGCCGCTGTTGATCCTGATCGGCATCCCCTCCCCCGTCGCGGTCGCCTCGGGCGCGAACCAGACGCTGGGCGCCTCCGTCTCCGGCCTGATGGCGCAGTGGCGGCGCGGCAACGTGGACGCGAAGATGGGCGCGGTGCTGCTGGTGGGCGGCCTCGCGGGCTCGGCCGCGGGGGTGCAGCTCTTCGGCTTCCTGCGGCGGATCGGCCAGGTCGATCTCGCGGTGGCGCTGTTCTACGTGGTGGTGCTGGGCGCGGTCGGCGCGCTGATGGTGAACGAGAGCCTGCGCGCCATCCTGCGCCGGCGCCAGGCGCGGCCGAAGCGCCTGCACGAGCACCTCTGGGCGCATGGCCTGCCCTTCAAGATGCGGTTCCGGAAGTCGCGGCTCTACATCTCCGTCATCCCGCCGCTGCTGGTGGGCTTCGCCATCGGCGTGCTCTCGGCGGTGATGGGCGTGGGCGGCGGCTTCATGCTGGTGCCGGCGATGATCTACTTCCTCGGCATGCCGACGGCGGTGGTGATCGGCACCTCGCTGTTCCAGGTGGTGTTCGTCGCGGCCAACGTGACGCTGCTGCAGGCGGCGCAGCTCGGCACGGTGGACATTGTCCTCACCATGCTGCTGCTGGTGGGCGGCGTCGCCGGGGCGCAGTTCGGCGCCGCCATGGGGGCGCGGCTGCGCGGCGAGGAGACGCGCGCGCTGCTGGGCCTGCTGGTGCTGGCGGTGGCCGGCAGCCTGCTCTGGGGCCTGCTGCGGGTGCCGGGATACCCCTTCACCGCCGGGCCTGCGCTGTGAGCGGCCGGCGGCGGCGCCTGCCCGGCGCGCTGCCGCTCGCGCTGACCATGGCCCTGGCCCTGCTGCCCGCCGCGCCCCGCGCACAGGAGGAGCTGCCGCTGGTCGCGGCGCTCTCGCAGACCGACATCGAGATCACCACGGGCTTCACCGGCGCCTCCCTCACCGTCTTCGGCAGCACGGGCGAGCCGCTCGGGCCCGGGGGGGACGAGGTGCTGATCGTCGCGCGCGGCCCGACCCGGCCCATCGTGGTGCGGCGCAAGGTGCAGGCGCTCGGCGTGCTCTGGGTGAACGGGCCGGCCGCGCGCTTCGACGAGGTGCCGGGCTTCTACACCATCGCCGGCACGCGCCCGGCCTGGCAGATCCTGCCCGAGCAGGTGCGCCAGCAGAACGGCCTCGGCCTCGATGCGCTGCCGCTGACCAGCACGGGGGCGCGCAGCCCGGCCTTCCGCGCCGCGCTGCTGGAGCTCGAGGGGCGCAGCGGGCTCTGGGTGGAGGATGCGACGCCGGTCGAGATCCGCGGCAGCCGCCTCTTCCACCTGCGCCTGCACCTGCCGGCCACGGTGCCGACCGGCGACTACCGGGTGGAGGTGCTGCTGGTGCGCTCCCGCCGCATCGTCGCGCGGCAGGACCTGGCGTTCCGGGTGGAGCGGGTCGGCAGCGCCGACCGCATCGCCACCGTCGCGGAGCGGCAGCCGCTGATCTACGGTATGCTCTGCGTCGTCCTGGCCGCGGTCGCGGGCTGGGTCGGCAGCGTCCTGTTCCGGAGGGGCTGATGCCGTCCGATCCCCGAATTCGGCCTGGCGCCGAGGAGGAAGCCGCCGCGGCGAGCGCGGCGAAGCGGGACCGCGTCTTCCTCGTGGTGGTCGACGACAGCGCCGAGCGCGGGGTGGCGCTGAAATACGCCTGCCTGCGCGCGCGCAAGGGCGGCGGGCGCGTCGCGCTGCTGCGCGTGGTCGAGCCGGTGGGGCTGGTGGAATGGGCCGGCGTCGGCGTGATGATGCAGGAGGAGCGGCGGGAGGAGGCGGAGAAGCTGCTCTCCGGCCTCGGCGCCCAGGTGCAGGAGATCACCGGCGCGCTGCCGATCCTGATCATCCGCGAGGGCGAGGCGCGCGACGCGCTGCTCTCGCTGATCGAGGAGGACCCGCGCATCTCGATCCTGGTGCTGGCCAGCGCGACGGGCAGCGGCGGGCCGGGCCCGCTGATCTCGGCGCTGACGGGTCGCTACGCGGCGAAGCTCTCGGTGCCGATGACCATCGTGCCGGGCGGGCTGGACGATAGGGAGCT
>CAYNYQ010000527.1:0-3310 GCA_964401305.1 uncultured Acetobacteraceae bacterium
CTCTGCATCGGCTGCGGCTACTGCTTCTACGCCTGCCCCTTCGGCGCGCCGCAGTACCCGCGCGTCGGCAACTTCGGCGGCCGCGGCAAGATGGACAAGTGCACCTACTGCGCCGGCGGCCCGCAGCAGGACAACACCCGCGTCGAGTACCTGCAGTACGGCTCGAACCGGATCGCCGAGGGCAAGCTGCCGCTCTGCGCCGAGATGTGCAGCACCAAGGCGCTGCTCGCCGGCGACGGCGAGATGATCGCCACCATCTACCGCGAGCGCGTGCAGCGCCGCGGCTACGGCTCGGGCGCCTGGGGCTGGCGCACGGCCTACAAGGACACCGTCACCATCTGAGTCCGGGGGGACCGGCGGCGCCATCCCGCGCGCCGCCGGATCGGGGGAACGACCCATGCGTCATACGCTGCTCGCCGCGCTCGCGGCGCTCCTGCTCGGCCTCGGCACCGCCGCGGCGCAGGTCTCCGGCACGCCCACCAACCCGCTGCCCGTGCCCACCCAGGCCGAGGAGGTCGAGCTGCAGAAGGCGCTCACCGGCGGGCGCGTCGCGGGGCGCATCACCATCCCGGATGCCCAGGCCGCCTCGCTGATCCAGCCCGCCGGCAAGGACTGGCGCGACTTCCACAACCGCACCCTGGCCTGGATCGGTGGCGTCGCGGTGCTCGGGGTGCTGTTCCTGCTCTTCATCTTCTACGGCACCAAGGGACGCGTCCGCATCGAGGGCGGTCCCGCCGGGCGGACCCTGCTGCGCTTCGGCACGATCGAGCGGGTGAACCACTGGATGGTGGCGTCGAGCTTCATCGTGCTCGCCCTTTCCGGCCTCAACCTCACCTTCGGCCGCCACCTGCTGCTGCCGCTGATCGGGCCGGAGGCCTTCACCGCCGTCAGCCTCTGGGGCAAGGTCGCGCACAATTACGTGTCCTTCGCCTTCAGCCTCGGCATCCTGCTGATGCTGCTGTTCTGGGTGAAGGACAACCTGCCCGCCCGCGCCGACTGGGACTGGCTGCGCGCCGGCGGCGGCTTCCTCGACGGCAGCCACCCCGCGGCCGGGCGCTTCAACGCGGGGCAGAAGCTGGTCTTCTGGATCACCGTCCTCGGCGGCGCGATCGTCGCCGCCTCGGGCTACCTGCTGATGTTCCCCTTCGCGCTGACCGATATCGCCGGGCAGCAGCTGGCGCACATCGTCCATGGCGTGCTGGCGGTGCTGATGATCGCGGCCATGCTGGCGCACATCTACATCGGCTCGATCGGCATGGAGGGCGCCTTCGACGCCATGGGCAGCGGCCGGGTGGACTACAACTGGGCGCGCGAGCACCACAGCCTCTGGGTCGACGAGGAGCTGGCGCGGGCGCGGGCCGACATCGCGCCGCCGGATGCCCGCGCGGTTGGCGCGGACTAGTTCCGCGCATCCTTGCCGGCGACGGGGGCGCCCCCGTCGCCCCAGCGCGGGCGCCTTGCCGCCCGCCACCTTGCGCGCCGGGCCCGGCAGGGCGATGCCTGCCGCCGGTCCCTCGCCCCGCGTGGCAGGCGCCGCAACCGGAGGATGAACACCCCCATGCGCCTGATCGGCCTCTCCGGCTGGAGCGGCGCCGGCAAGACCACGTTGCTCGCCCGGCTGATCCCCTGCCTGGCCGCGCGCGGGGTCTCGGTCTCCACCATCAAGCACGCGCACCACGCCTTCGACGTGGACGTGCCGGGCAAGGATTCCTGGGTGCACCGCCAGGCCGGGGCGCGGCAGGTGCTGGTCTCCTCCGCGCAGCGCTGGGCGCTGATGACCGAGCTGCGCGGCGCGCCGGAGCCCGACCTGCCCACGCTGGTCGCGCGGCTCGCGCCCGTGGACCTTGTCATCGTCGAGGGCTTCAAGTTCGACGCCCACCCCAAGGTGGAGGTGCATCGCGGCGCCAACGCCAAGCCCTGGCGCCACCCGGAGGACCCGGCGATCCGCGCCATCGCCAGCGACATCCCGCCGCCCGCCGGCTGCGCGCTGCCCTGGGCGCATCTCGACGATGTCGAGCGCGTGGCGACGCTGCTGCTGGAGCACGCGGCGGCGGCGTAGCGCGTGATCGCCGAAGGGCGTAACGCCCGAAGGCGTGGATCACGCGCGCAACCAAGGCTGCAGCGCGATCCATCGCAGTGGATCTCGCCCTGGCCCCGGTGGCCGGCGCGGCCCGCCGCCCCTACATCCCCGGCAGGGAGGCTTCCGGAGCGACGGCATGGCGCAACTCTCGGACGACTGCTTCGCCTTCGGCGGCGCCCTGCTCTCCGTGGAGGCGGCCGAGGCGCTGATCGCCGAGCGCGTCGCCCCGCTCGGCGGCGCTGGGGCGGAGCCGGAGAGCCTGCCCCTCGCCGCGGCGCATGGCCGGGTGCTGGCCCGCGACCTCGTCGCCGCCATCCCGCTGCCGCCCTTCCGCAACGCCGCCGTGGACGGCTACGCCTTCCGCCATGCCGACCTGGCCGAGGCGGCGGAGCAGACCGCGCTCGCCCTCGCCGGCCGCCTCGCCGCCGGGCAGGACGCGGCCGGCGCCGCCCTGCCCGCCGGCGCGGCGATCCGCATCTTCACCGGCGCCCCGATGCCCGAGGGCGCCGACACCGTGCTGATGCAGGAGGATGCGCGGCTCGAGGACGGGGGGGCGGCGGTGCTGGTCCCGCGCGGCCTCCGGCCTGGCGCCAATGCCCGCCCGGCCGGCGAGGACGTGGCGCAGGGCGCCGTCGCGCTGGCGGCCGGGCGGCGGCTGCGCGCGCCGGAGATCGGGCTTGCCGCCGCGCTCGGCTGTGCGGCGCTGCCGGTCCGGCCGCTGCTCCGGGTCGGCGTCTTCTCCACCGGCGACGAGCTTGCCACACCCGGCTCCCCGCTCGGGCCGGCGCAGACCTACGACAGCAACCGCTTCACCCTGCTCGCTTTGCTGGCCGGGCTGCCGGTCGCGGCGCGCGACCTCGGGATCCTGCCCGACAGCGCCGAGGCCACCGCCGCCGCGCTGGCCGAGGCGGCCGGGGCGCATGACCTGCTGCTCACCTCGGGCGGCGTCTCCACCGGGGAGGAGGACCATGTCCGCGCCGCCATCGAGTCCGGCGGGCGGCTCGTGTTCTGGCGCCTGGCGGTGAAGCCGGGGCGGCCGGCGGCGATGGGCGTGGTGCGCGGGGTGCCGGTGATCGGCCTGCCTGGCAACCCGGTGGCCGCGGTGGTGACCTTCCTGCACCTCGCCCGGCCGCTGCTGCTGCGCCTGGCCGGTGCGGCGGCGGAGACCCTGCCGCGCTTTCCCGCCCGCGCCGCCTTCGCCTACCGCAAGAAGGCGGGGCGGCGGGAATA
>CAYNYQ010000528.1:0-3310 GCA_964401305.1 uncultured Acetobacteraceae bacterium
GTCGTCTTGCCGGCGCCGTTCGGGCCGATGACGGCGCGCAGCTCGCCCTGCTCGAGGATGAGGGAGAGGTTGTTCAGCGCGCGGAAGCCGTCGAAGATCACCGAGACGCCGTCGAGGTAGAGCACGGCGTCGGCATGCGCCCCCCGAGCCCGCGCGGCGCGCTGCGGCGGCGGGACCGGCAGGACGGCCTGGGCGGTCTCGCTCACGTCCGTCCCCTCCGATCGAACAGCCCGACGAGCCCGCGCGGCAGGAAGAGCGTGACCGCGACGAAGATGCCGCCTAGCGCGAAGAGCCAGAACTCCGGCGCGACGGTGGTCAGCCAGGTCTTCAGCGCGTTGACCGAAAAGGCGCCGAGCAGCGCGCCGATCAGCGTGCCGCGGCCGCCGACCGCGACCCAGATCACCGCCTCGATCGAGTTGCCGGGGCTGAACTCGCCCGGGTTGATGATGCCGACCTGCGGCACGTAGAGCGCTCCGGCGAGCCCGGCCATCATCGCCGAGAGGACGAAGACGAAGAGCTTGTGCTGCGTCACGTCGTAGCCGAGGAAGCGGGTCCGGCTCTCGGCGTCGCGGATCGCCACCAGCACGCGGCCGAGCTTCGAGGCGGTGATGCGCGTGCAGACCCAGAGGCAACACAGCAGCGCACCGAGGGAGGCGTAGAACAGCACCGCCCGGGCATTGTCCGTGTTCAGCGGCATGCCCAGCAGCTCCTTGAAGTCGGTGAAGCCGTTGTTGCCGCCGAAGCCCATGTCGTTGCGGAAGAAGGCCAGCATCAGCGCGTAGGTCATCGCCTGCGTCAGGATCGAGAGGTAGACGCCGGTGATGCGGCTGCGGAAGGCGAGCCAGCCCACCACCAGCGCCAGCAGCCCGGGCGCGACGAGCGCCATGAGCATGGCGAAGGGGAAGTGCTGGAAGCCCCACCAGTACCAGGGCAGTTCCGGCCAGCCGAGGAAGACCATGAAGTCCGGCAGCACCGGGTGGCCATAGACCCCGCGCGGGCCGATCAGCCGCATCAGGTGCATGCCGATCGCGTAGCCGCCGAGCGCGAAGAAGGCGCCGTGCCCGAGCGAGAGGATCCCCGCATAGCCCCAGGCGAGATCGATCGACAGCGCCAGGATGGCATAGGTGATCCACTTGCCCGTCACCGTGACCGTGAAGTCGGAGACGTGCAGCGCGCTCTCGGCCGGCAGGCGGTTCAGCGCCGGCAGCAGGGCGAGGACCAGCACGGCGCCGACCAGCAGCAGCCGGAAGGTCAGGCGTGCGCGACCCTCGGGCGCGGCGCCGGCGATGGTCGTCGCGCTCATGTCTCGGCCGCCCGCCCGCGGAGGGCGAAGAGGCCGCGCGGGCGGCGCTGGATGAACAGCATCAGCGCCACCAGCACCGCCACCTTGGCCAGCACCGCGCCGGCCCAGGGCTCCAGCACCTTGTTGACGACGCCGAGGCTCATCGCGCCGACCAGTGTGCCGGCGAGACTCCCGACGCCGCCGAAGACCACCACCATGAAGCTGTCGATGATGTAGCCCGTGCCGAGGTTGGGCGAGACGTTGTCGATCTGGCTGAGTGCCACGCCCGCCATGCCGGCGATGCCCGACCCGAAGGCGAAGGTCAGCGCGTCGACGCGGCCGGTGCGGATGCCCATGGTGGCGGCGATGCGGCGGTTCTGCACCACGGCCCGCATCTCGAGGCCGAAGCGGGTGTAGCGGATGGCGGCCAGCACCAGGCCGAAGACGGCCAGGCCGAAGAGGATGATCCAGAGCCGGTTTTGCGTCACCGGGATGTCGAGGAACGGCAGCGTCAGCGTGCCCTGCATCCAGGAGGGGCTGAGCACCTCGCGGTTCTGCGCGCCGAAGGCGAGGCGCACGGCCTGCTGGATGATCATGCCGACGCCGAAGGTCATCAGCAGCGTCTCGAGCGGCCGGCCGTAGAGGTGCCGGATCAGCCCGCGCTCCAGCGCCGCGCCGGCCAGCGCGGCGACCAGGAAGGCGGCAGGAATCGAGAGCAGCAGCGAGAAGGGCAGCAGCGGCGTGTCGCGGCAGAGCTCCTGCACCAGGAAGGTGGTGTAGGCGCCGAGCATGACGAACTCGCCATGCGCCATGTTGATCACGCCCATGACGCCGAAGGTGACGGCGAGGCCCAGCGCCGCCAGCAGCAGCACCGAGCCGAGGCTGAGGCCCTGGAACAGCGTCTCTCCCGCCCGGCGGATCGCCAGGCGCTGGTCGATGGCGGCGACCGCCGCGGCGATCTCCTGCTCCAGCGCGGGATTGCCGGCGCGGGCCTGCAGCAGCAGCGCGCGCGCATCGGTCGAGGCGGTGGCGCCGAGCCGGTCGATGGCCGCGCGCTTGACCGAGGCATCGTCGGCGACGAGCTGCGAGGCGGCGAGCGCGAGTTGCAGCTGCTCGCGGATGCGCGGCACCGTCTCGCGCGCCAGCGCGGCTTCCAGCAGGGGCACGTTGTCGGCGCTGCGGCTGCGGAACACGGCCTCGGCCGCGGAGAGGCGCTCGGCGGGATCGGGCGAGAGGATCTGCAGCCGGCCGAGCGCGCCGCGCAGCGCGCCGCGGACGCGGTTGTTGAGGCGGATCGCCTCGGCGCCGGCGAGGTCCGCCACGGCGGCGCCCGTCGCGGCATCGGTGGCACCGCCGCCGGCGCCCGGCAGCAGCACGGTGCCATCGGGCAGCTTCTGCAGCCGGCCCTCGGCGAGCGCCTGCAGCACCGGCAGGGCCCGCGGGTCGCCGAGCGCGCCCAGCCGCTCCACGGACTCGGCGATCTGCCCGAAGCCGCCCGCCAGGCCGGCGAGCGCGGCGGCGTAGCCATCCTGCTGCGCGCGTGCCGGGGCGGCCGCGAGCAGCAGCAGCGCGACGAGGAAACCGATGATGTGGCGCTTCATGTTCGTTCTTGCCGGGCGAGGGGCGGCGCGGGCCTCCGGGCCACGCGCCGCCCCGTCCTGGGTGCTCAGCCGCGACGGCGGTTGGCGTTCTCGGGGATGAACTGCGACCAGTTCTCCGCCGGCACCGCGTTCGGCGTCTTCCAGACGATGTTGAACTGGCCGTCCGCCTGGATCTCGCCGATGAAGACCGGCTTCGAGAGGTGGTGGTTCGGCAGCATCGTCTCCTCATAGCCGCAGGGGGCCATGAGCTTCTGCCCGATCAGCGCCGGCGTCACCTGCGGCACCGCGGTGGTGCCGGCCTGCTTCACCGCGTTCATCCACATGCGGAAGCCGGTGTAGGTGGCCTCCATCGGGTCGTTGGTGACGCGCTTGGGGTTCTTGATGTAGGCCTGCCAGAGCTTGAGGAATTCCTCGTTCGGCGCGCCCT
>CAYNYQ010000529.1:0-3282 GCA_964401305.1 uncultured Acetobacteraceae bacterium
GAGAAGTCGCCGATGAAGGCGTTGCCGTCGCCGAAGGCCAGGCTGTAGCCGGCCACCATCCAGACCACGGTGACGAGGGCGCAGATGAAGAAGCTCTGCATCATGGTCGCCAGCACGTTCTTCTTGCGCACCATGCCGGCGTAGAAGAGCGCGAGGCCGGGGATGGTCATCAGCAGCACCAGCGCGGTGCTGGTCAGCATCCAGGCGGTGTCGCCGGTGTCGATCTTCGGCTCGTCGGCGGCGAGCGCCGGGCCCGCCATCGCCAGCAGCGCGGCCGCGGCCGCCAGGACCCGTGTGGGCATCCTCATCTTCTTTACCCCTGTCTCTGTTCAGCCGCGCGGAGAGCGCGTTCGGATGTCATGCCCGCGCAACGCCACGCCGGCCGCGCGGCCCTCGGGCCGCCGGCCGGCGCGGGACGCGCGGGCGCCCGGTGCGGTGCGGCGCCCTGTCACAGCGCCGCCTGGTCCGTCTCGCCGGTGCGGATGCGCAGCGCGCGCTCCACGTCCAGCACGAAGATCTTGCCGTCGCCGATCTTGTCGGTGCGCGCGGCCTTGGCGATCGCCTCGACCACGCCGTCCACCAGCTCGCCCGGCACCACGACCTCGATCTTGATCTTGGGCAGGAAGCTCACCTGGTACTCGGCCCCCCGGTAGATCTCCGTCTGCCCCTTCTGGCGACCGAAGCCCTTCACCTCGGTCACCGTCAGCCCCTGAACGCCGAGCGGGGTGAGCGCCTCGCGCACCTCGTCCAGCTTGAAGGGCTTGATGAACGCCATCACCAGCTTCATCGGCCCCGATCCTCCTGCATCGCTTTCCCGGCCCGGGGACCTTCCAATTCCCGTGCCAGCACCATCTGCGAGGCAGCAGGCGGGCAGCCCCGGCGGGCGCGCAAAGGCCGGGGCAGCGACTGCACAAGAAGCGCGCAGATGCGGCCTTCGCGGGCAGACCGGCGCCGCCGCGCCGCGATGGACCGCCGCGCCGCGCGATGGCAAGGAGCCGGGATGGACCAGCAGAGTGACGTCGCCGCCTGCATCATCGGCGCCGGGCCGGTGGGCGCGACCCTCGCCGCCACCCTCGCCGCGGCCGGCCTGCCCGTCGCCGTGGTCGACAGCGCGCCGCTGCCTCCGATGGAACTGCCCGATTTCGACGGCCGCGCCTATGCGATCGCGCTGACCTCGAAGCGCCTGCTCGCGGCCGCGGGCATCTGGGACCACCTGCCGGGCGCCCCCTGCCCTATCGAGGCCATCCACGTCGCCGACGGCAGCCCGGGCCGACCGCCCTCCCCGCTCGCACTGCACTGGCGCGCCGATGCGGTGGGCGAGGAGCCCTTCGGCTGGATGGTCGAGGCGCGGGCGCTGCGCGTCGCGCTGAACGCGCGCCTGCCCGGCATGCCGAACCTCGCCGTGCACGCCCCCGCCCGCGCCACGGTCGAGCGGCGGGACGATGGCGCGACCGTCACCCTCTCGACCGGGCCGGTGATCCGGGCGCGCCTCGTCGTCGCGGCGGAGGGCCGCGGCAGCCCGCTGCGGCGCCAGGCCGGCATCCGTGCCGCCACGCTCGACTACCACCAGATCGGCATGGTCGGCGCCTTCGCGCATGAGCGCCCGCACGGGAACCAGGCGCTCGAGCAGTTCCTGCCGAACGGGCCCTTCGCGCAGCTGCCGCTGGCCGGGCCTGGGCATTTCGGCACCGCGGCGCTGCCGCACGCCTCGGCCTTCGTCTGGGCCGACCGCACGGAGATCGCCCGCCGCATGCTGGCCCTGCCCGAGGAGGCGTTCGGGCGCGAGCTGCGCCGCCGCCTCGGCGACCGGCTGGGGGCGATCCGCCCGATCGGCCGACGCTGGTCCTATCCGCTCTCGGCGCTGCACGTGGAGCGCTGGTGGGACACCCGGCTCGCGCTGGTGGGCGATGCCGCGCATGGCGTCCACCCGATCGCCGGGCAGGGGCTGAACCTCGGCTTTCGCGACGTCGCGGCGCTGGCCGAGGAGGTGATCGCGGCGTGGAACGGCGGCGCCGACCCGGGCGAGGCCGCCGTGCTGCGCCGCTACCAGGCGCGGCGGCGGCCCGACACGCTGATGATGCTGTCCGGCATGCACGCGCTGGAGCGGCTCTTCGGCAACGACTTCGCACCGGTGCGCATCGCGCGGCGCCTCGGCATCGCCGCGGTGGACCGCATCCCCGCGCTGAAGCGCGCCTTCGCGCGCCAGGCGATGGGGCTCGGGCCCGGGGTCACGGGCCTGCTGGCGGGGCAGAGGCTGGTGCGGGCCTGACCGCGGCGCCTACCGCGTTCCGGCGACGATCTCACAGGTCCGTGTAGAGGCGAATGTCGCCCGGCGTGCAATCCTCGGTCGAACCGATCGCGGGATCGCAGAACGGGGGAGGCGTCGCATGCCGGAAACCTTCACGGGGCCCGTGGACATCACCGATGGCGGCGGCGCCGTCACCATCCGGCTCGACGGCGACACGGCCAATGCCACGATCGGCGGCGGCATCGCCGGCGGCGTGCTGGTGGTGCGCGACCCCTCCGGCGCCGAGGCCTTCCGCGTGGACGGCATCGGCGCGGTGCTGCAGCTCGGCGCCGCGGGCAATGCCGGCGACCTGCGCATCCTCGATGCCGGCGGGCGGGAGGTGCTGCGCTTCGAATCCGGCACCGCCTTGCTGCGCGTCGGCGCCGGCGGCAATGCCGGCGACCTCGCGGCCCGCGACGCCAACGGCAACGAGGCCTTCCGCGTCGACGGCGCCGATGCCCTGCTCCGCCTCGGCGCGCCGCGCAATGCCGGCGACGTCAGCATCCGCGACGCCGCCAACCGCGAGGTGCTGCAGTTCGACGGCAGCAACGCCGTGCTGCGCATCGGCGCCACCGGCAACGAGGGCGACCTCATCGTCCGCGACGCCGCGAACCGCGAGGTCTTCCACGTCGACGGCGGCAGCGCCCTGCTGCGCATCGGCACCGCCGGCAACGAGGGTGACATCTCGGTCCGCGACGCCTCGGACCGCGAGGTGCTTCAGTTCGACGGCGACAACGCCGTGCTGCGCATCGGCGCCGCCGGCAACGAGGGCGACGTCATCGTCCGCGACGCCGAGGGGCGCGAGGTCTTCCATGTCGACGGCAACAACGCCGTGCTGCGCATCGGCACCGCCGGCAACGAGGGCGACATCTCGGTCCGCGACGCCGCCGACCGCGAGGTGCTGCAGTTCGACGGCGAGTTCGCCGTGCTGCGCATCGGTGCCTCGGGCAACGAGGGCGACCTCATCGTCCGCGACGCCGCGGGCCGCGAGGTCT
>CAYNYQ010000530.1:0-3262 GCA_964401305.1 uncultured Acetobacteraceae bacterium
CACCGCTCCTCGGGCCGGGGTGACTCGCCCGGCCCTGCACGCCCCGATGCGTGGCATAAGCGCTGCCACACTGTGGCCCGACCCCTCTCGCCGTCCCGCCCCTAGGACGATGATCCGCAGCGGCGCCCCTGTTCGCCCGTCCGGATGACAAATCACCTCACATTTCGGGTTGTTTCACCCGTCCGGGTTGCTCCTGCCGGCGCGAGCTTGTTACCGATATTACACGCGTTTCGTTCACGCGGCCGTGAGCAAAGCGTCGTGCTGGAGTCATAACGGGGGCTTGAATGACGGGTTGGGGGACGACGGGGCTTGCCCTGTTCGCCGTGCTGTTGCTCGGCCTGGCGGCGCCCTGCGCGGCCGAGGCGGCGCAGGAGCGCCGAAGCACGGCGCAATCCCAGCGCGCTGCCGCCAAGTCGCCCACACGCCATGCCGCCCGTCCCCAGGCCACCACCCCCGCCCGCCGCGGCCATGCCGCCTCGCCCACCGCCGCGCGGCGCCACCGCGTGGCCACGCATGCGTCCTCGGGGGGCATGTCCTGCGTGCCCTATGCCCGCATGGTCACCGGCATGCAGATCAGCGGGAATGGCGGGCAGTGGTGGTACAGCGCCGCCGGCACCTACGACCGCGGCAGCCGGCCGGAGCCGGGCTCGATCCTCGCCTTCCGCGCCACGGGGCGGATGTCGCGCGGGCACGTGGCGGTGGTCAACCGCGTACACGGGCCGCGCCACATCGAGATCGACCACGCCAACTGGGGTGGGCCGGGCATCCGACGCGGCACCATCATGCGCAACGTCGACGTCATCGACGTCTCCGAGCGGAACGACTGGACCCAGGTGCGGGTGCAGGTCGGCTGGGATGCCGGCACCTATGGCAGCGTCTATCCGACCTACGGCTTCATCCACAACCGCCCGGACCGCCGCATGATGACGGCACTCTCCGGGTCCGAGGCGGGCACGACACCGACCGCCTACGAGGAACTGGCCGAGGCGGCCACGGCCACGCCTTCCCGTCGCCGGGGCAGCCGCTGACCCCGCTGCGGCGCCGCGGCGCCGCCATCGCCCCGCAACCTGCCGACAACGGCCATGCGCATGGCCCGGCAGCAGCGCTGAGGATCGGTTAACCGCGAACCGTCATGGTCCCGCCCTGCTTCGCTCGAAGGAGGCGCAGACCGTGCCGCGACCCCGCCTGACCATCGCCCTCTGCATCCAGCTCGTGCTGGTCGCGCTCGGCCTGCTCGCGCTCGGCGCGGCGGGGCTGGCGGCACGCGACCTCGCCGCCGTCAACGCCAAGGTGGCCGCGGCCGACCGGGTTCAGGAGGCGGCGCGGCTCGCCACGCACATGAACGGGCTGGTGCATGCCGCGGTCAGCGAGAGCCGCGGCATCTACATGTCGCGCGATCGCGCCCGGGCGGAACGCTTCGTCCAACCGATGCGCAGCCACCTGCAGGACCTCGGCGCCACCCTCGCCCGCTTCCGCGGCCTGGTGCCGGCCGAGGACGCCGAGGCGGCGGACCTGGGACGGGTCACCGAGGCCTTCATCCGCTTCCGCACGGAGATGATCCAGGCGGCGCTCGACCAGGGCCCCGCCGCCGCCGACGCCATGGGCAACAACGAGGCCAACCGGGCCAACCGCCAGGCGCTGAATCGCCTCCTGCTCGCCACCGCCGCGCGGCTGATCCGCGAGGCCGAGGACTCGGCGGCGGTGGCGCAGGCGCATGGGGAAACCCTGATGCAACGCCTCCTGGGGGCGACCCTTGGCGGCGTCGTCATCACCCTGGTCCTTGCCGCGATGCTGGTGCGGCGCCGCATCACCGGCCCGCTCGCCCGCCTGACCGCCTCCATGCGCGCCCTGGCGGAGGACCGGCTGGAGACCGCCGTGCCCGACCAGGGGCGGAGCGACGAGATCGGCGAGATGGCCCGCGCCCTCGGCGTGCTGCGCGACCGCACGGCCGAACTGGCGCGGCTGCGCGCGAGCCAGGACGCCGAGCGCGAGGCCATGGACGCCGCCCGGCAGGTCGCGCTGCGCGACATGGCCGAGCGGCTGGAGCGCGACACGCGCGAGGCGGTGACACGGATCGCCGAGGGCATGCAGGCCATGGAGGCGGAGGCGCGCGGCCTGGCCTCCGGCGCCACCGTCGCGGCCGAGGGCAGCCGCAGCGTCGCCGGGTCCTCCGGCGAGGCGTTGGCCAGCACCGAGGCGGTGGCCGGGGCGGCGGAGCAGCTCTCCGCCTCGATCCGTGCCATCGCCGGGCAGGTCGCCGCGGCCGCCGCCGGCACCCGCGACGCGGTCGAGCGGACCGAGGCGGGCGCGCGCACCATCGCCGGCCTGGCAGGATCGGTCGAGCGCATCGGCGCCGTGGCGCGGCTGATCGCCGACATCGCGGCGCGGACCAACCTGCTCGCGCTGAACGCCACGATCGAGGCGGCCCGGGCCGGCGATGCGGGCAAGGGCTTCGCGGTCGTCGCGGGCGAGGTGAAGGCGCTGGCGGCGCAGACCGCGCGCAGCACCGAGGAGATCAGCCGCCAGATCGCCGAGATCAGCGCCGGCACGACGGATGCCGTCGCCGCGATCGGCGGCATCGGCCAGACCATCGCGGCGCTCGACGCGGTGGCCGCCGGCATCGGCGACGCGATGCGCGAGCAGGAGCACGCCACCGGCGAGATCGCCCGCGCCGTCGCCCGCACCGCCGCGGCCGGCCAGCAGGTCGCCGCCCGGATCACCGAGGTGTCGGAGCAGGCCGCCATGGCCGGCGAGGCGGCGTCGCGGGTGAAGGCGCAGGCGGAGGCGGCGACGAGCGCCGTCGGCGAGCTGCGCGCGGTGATGACCGGCGCCGTCCGCGACGCGACGGCCGAGGTGGACCGCCGCTTCGTCGGAACCGGGGCGCGGGCGGCGGCCTGAGAGGCGGCCTTCGGCCCAGGCTCTGCTCCGGAGGTCCCTCGCTCGGCCGCGTCGCGGGCGCCGGGGCAGGCCGCCGGCGGGGGTGCACCGCGGGACCGGCGCGGCGCGATGCGCGACCCTCGCCCGGACCGGTACCGGGGCCGGTGCGGCCGGGACGATGGTCGCCGCCGCCCCGGTCCGCCGCCCTTCGTGATCCGGCACCCGCCCTCCGCCCCGTCCCGCATCCCGGCCACGGCTTGCGACGCCGCGCCGCGGCGGGTCTGATGCGGCATGACCTGGTCCATCCTGGCCCGCGAACCCGCGACCGGCGCGCTCGGCGTCGCCGTCGCCACGCGGAACTTCGCCGTCGGCATGCTCTGCCCCT
>CAYNYQ010000531.1:0-3260 GCA_964401305.1 uncultured Acetobacteraceae bacterium
CTACAGGTGCTTGCCGCCATCCACGAGGATCGCCGTCCCGGTGGTCAGGCGGAAATGCGTGATGGCGCCGAGGATCGCCAGCGCCACGTCATCCGCCTCGGTCAGCCGCTGCAGCGGCGAGGCCAGCGCCAGCCGCTCCACCGCCTCGCGCGAGCGGCCGGGGACGAAATCCGTCAGCACCGCCGAGGGCGAGATGGAGAGCACCCGCACCTCCGGCCCCAGCACGCGGGCCAGCGACATGCCCATCGTGTCGAGCGCCGCCTTCGAGGCGCCGTAGATGATGGAGCTGCCCGTCCCCGTCGTCGCGGCGAGGGAGGAGATGTTCACGATCACCCCGTCGCCGCTCGCCTTCAGCATCGGCGCGAAGGCGCGGATGGTGGCGAAGGGGCCGCGGACATTGGCAACCAGCACGCGGTCGATCAGGTCGTCGTCCAGCGCCTCGAGGTCGGCATGCGGCACGGCGCGCGTCGTCGCGGCCGAGTTCACCAGCACGTCGCAGCGGCCGAGCCCGGCCTGCACCTCGGCCGCCGCCGCGCGCAGCGCCGCGCTGTCCTCCATGGGCATCCGCAGCGCGAGATGCCCGCTGCCCGGCAGTTCCGCGATCAGCGCCCGGGCGCGGTCGAGGCCCTGGTGGTAGCCCACCGCGCAGGTCGCGCCCTGCGCCGCGAGCCGCCGCACCGTGGCCGCGCCGATGCCGTTGCTGCCCCCCGTGACCACCGCGACGCGGCCCGTGAGGTCGTATGCGCCCAGGTTGCCGGGCCTCGCGACAGCGCCGTTCATGCCGATGCTCCTCCGTCATTCCCCTCCCGACTAGCCCGGGGGACGGCCCTGTGACAGGGCCCGGGCGAAACGTCGCTGGACTCCCGCCCCCCTCCCTCCGCTACGCTTCGATGACGCATGGCGCCCGGGACCCCGTCCCGGGGCCCTCCGGACGCCGGCGGCCAAGGGCCGCGCGCGCGCCATCGCCCGGCCCCTCAGGGAGGGCGAACGCATGCCAGATTTCACCGGCAGAGAATCCGGCGGGGCCGGGCCCCGCTGCATCGCGCTCATCGGCCCGCAGGGGGCGGGCAAGTCCAGCCTGCTCGACGCCATGCTCGCCGGCGCCGGGCCGGGCGCCGCGCCGCGCCGGCGCGACGCCGCCGGCCGCACCACCGGCACGGAGCTCCGCCTGGCCCATGCCACGTTCATGGGCGATGCCTGGGCCATCCTCGACTGCCCGGGTTCGATCGAGTTCGCGCACGAGGCCGATTGCGCGCTGGCCGTCGCCGATCTCGCCGTGATCGTCTGCGAGGCGGCGCCCGAGCGCGCGGCGACCGTCGGCCCGGCGCTCCGCGCGGCCGAGGCGGCCGGCGTCCCCGCCCTGCTCTTCGTCAACAAGCTCGACATGCTGGGCGATGCGCAGGTGCGCGACACGCTGGCCGCGCTGCAGGGGCAGAGCCGCCGCAAGCTCGTGCTGCGCCAGGTGCCGATCCGCGAGGGCAGCGCGGTCACCGGCTATGTCGACCTCGTCAGCGAGCGGGCCTACCGCTACCGCCGCGGCGCCCCTTCCGAGCGCATCGCCATGCCGGAGGCCGTGCGCGCCCGCGAGGCCGAGGCCCGGGGCGAGCTGCTGGAGGCGCTGGCCGACCACGACGACGCGCTGATGGAGAAGGTGCTCGAGGACCTGGTGCCGACGCCCGAGGAGATCTACCGCCCCCTGCACGCGGGCGAGGCGAAGGGCGCCGTCGTCTCCGTTCTGCTCGGGGCCGCCGAGCACAACAACGGCATCCAGCGGCTGTGGAAGGCGCTGCGCCACGACACGCCGGGCCTCGGCGAGACCCGCGCCCGGCTCGGCATCGCGGCGGAGGGCGAGCCCATGGCGCAGGTCTTCCGCACCCTGCATGCCGGGCATGCCGGCCGGCTCTCCTATGCCAGGCTCTGGCGCGGGCCGGCGCGGGAGGGCGCGCCGCTGGGTGGCATCCGCGTCGCCGGGCTGCACCGCTTCCCGAACGGCGAGGCGCAGAAGGCGCCGCAGGCCGAGGCCGGCGAGGTCGTGGCGCTCGCGCGCATGGAAGGCGTGCGCACCGGCGACACGCTGGGCGGCGAACGCCTGGCCTTTCCCGTGGCGCCGCCGGCGGTGCATGCCATCGCCATCCTGCTCGAGGACCGCAAGGACGAGGTGCGGCTCTCCACCGCGCTGCAGCGGCTGACCGAGGAGGATGGCGCGCTGACCCTGCACCACGACGCCGAGATGGGGCAGATGGTGCTGTCGGGCCAGGGCGACCTGCATCTGCGCGCCGCGCTCGACCGCCTGGCGACCGCCTCGGGCGTGAAGCTGCGCACGGTGCGGCCGCAGGTCGCCTACCGCGAGACCATCCGCCGTGCCGTCACGCAGCATGCGCGGCTGAAGCGCCAGACCGGCGGGCACGGCCAGTTCGCCGACGTGAAGCTGGAGATCGCGCCGCGCGCCCGCGGCGAGGGCTTCCTGTTCACCGACCGCATCGTCGGCGGCGTCGTGCCGAAGCGATTCATCCCGGCGGTCGGCGAGGCGGCGGAGGAGGCGACGAGGAAGGGCCCGCTCGGCCACCCGGTGGTGGACGTCGCGGTGACGCTGGTGGACGGCACCTTCCACTCCGTCGACAGCTCCGACATGGCCTTCGGCACGGCGACGCGCATGGCCATGCAGGAGGGCCTGGCCAAGGCCGAGCCGGTGCTGCTCGAGCCGATCGACCACGTCACCGTGAGCGTGCCCGCCGAGTTCACCCCGGCGGCGCAACGGCTGCTCAGCGCGCGGCGTGGCCAGATCCTGGGCTTCGCGGCGAAGGAGGGCTGGGAGGGCTGGGACGAGGTGCAGGCGCTGGTGCCCGAGGCCGAGCTGCACGAGCTCATCATCGAGCTGCGCAGCCAGACGCTCGGCCTCGGCAGCTACACGCGGCGCTTCGACCACCTGGCGGAAACGCGCGCCGTGCGTTGAGGCCGGGGGGGCGGGAGGCCGCCTCCCGCCCCACGGCATGCTGCACCGCAGCAGGCGCTTCGCCTTGACCTGCTCCGATGCTTTGCGCAGGCTTGGCCGGCGTCATGAGGACACGGGAATGACCGCCGCCACGGCCGGCGCCATCGACTGCGACCTGCACCCGGCGCTGCCGGGCTGCACGGCGCTGCTGCCCTATCTCGACGAGCACTGGCGCGAGGAGATCACCTCGCGTGGGCTCGACGACCTCGACCTCGCGCTCTGGCCGCGCGGCGCGCCACTCACCGCGCGGGCGGACTGGCGGCCGGAG
>CAYNYQ010000532.1:0-3260 GCA_964401305.1 uncultured Acetobacteraceae bacterium
CGACCGGCCCGCCGCCGCGCACCGGCCGCACCCTGGCGATGCAGGCGCGCCGCCGCGGCCCCGCCAGGCGCGGGATGCCGAGGGCAAGGCACCGCCTCGCCCCGCCCGCGATGTCGGCGCGTCGCGCGCGCATGCCGGCCGCCTGCCCGAGACCACCATCGTCGAGGTCACCGGCATCGATGCCGATGGCGACCCGATCGCCCGCCCCGCCGGCTGGCGCGCCACCGGCCAGGGCCCGCCCCCCGTGATCTTCATGCAGCCCGAGGCGCGCGGCCAGCCGGCCCTCGCCCCGGGCCAGAAGGTGCTGGCCCGGCTGCGCCCGCTCGGCGGCGGCAAGTACGAGGGTCGCACCATCCGCCGCATCGAGGGCGGGCCCGGCACGGCGGGCCGCATCCTCGGCGTCTACGAGGCCGGCGGGCCCGGCGCCCCCGGCCGCATCATCCCGACCGACCGCCGCTCCCGCGCCGAATGGATGGTGCCGGCCGAGGCCGCTTCCGGCGCCGAGCCGGGCGAGATCGTGCTCGCCGAGCCGCTGCCGGCGCACCGCCCCATGGGCCCGCGCCCGGCCCGCGTGCTGGAACGCCTCGGCGTGATGGGGGAGCCGCGCTCGGTCTCGCTGATCTGCATCCACCAGCACGGCATCCCCGAGATCTTCCCCGCCGAGGCGCTCCGCGAGGCCGAGCGCGCCCGCGCCGTCACCGCCCGCGGCCGCGAGGATCTCCGCGCCATCCCGCTGGTGACCATCGACGGCGAGGATGCGCGCGACTTCGACGACGCCGTCTGGGCTGCGCCCGAAGGCGACGGTTGGCGCGTGCTCGTCGCCATCGCCGATGTCGCGCACTACGTCCGGCCCGGCAGCGCGCTCGACCGCGAGGCCTGGACGCGCGGCAATTCCGTCTACTTCCCGGACCGCGTCGTGCCGATGCTGCCCGAGGCGCTGTCGAACGGCTGGTGCAGCCTGCGCCCGAGCGAGAATCGCGGCTGCCTCTTCGTCGAGATGCGCTTCGACCGCGCCGGCACCAAGACCGGCCACCGCTTCGGCCGGGGCATCATGCGCAGCGCCGCGCGGCTGACCTACGAGCAGGTGCAGCGCGCGGCCGAGGCCGGCAGCGACCCCGAGGGCCTGGCGCCCGGGCATCTCGCCGCGCTCTACGGCGCCTTCCGCGCCCTGCTCGGCGCGCGCGAGCGCCGCGGCACGCTCGACCTCGACCTGCCCGAGCGCCGCGTGCTGCTCGATGCGCGGGGCCATGTCACGGCGGTGGTGCCGCGGCCGCGCCTCGACAGCCACCGGCTGATCGAGGAGTTCATGGTCGCGGCCAATGTCTGCGCGGCGGAGGAGCTCGAGCGGCTCGGCCAGCCCTGCATGTACCGCATCCACGACCGCCCCTCGGACGAGAAGCTCGATGGCTTGCGCGACTTCCTCGAGGGCATCGGCATCACCCTCGCCCCCTCGAACCACCTCCAGCCACGCAACTTCGCCGCCGTGCTGGAGAAGGCGCGCGGCCTGCCGGAGGAGCGGCTGATCCACGAGACCGTGCTGCGCAGCCAGTCCCAGGCCGCCTATGCCCCGGACAACATCGGCCATTTCGGCCTGGCGCTGCGCCGCTATGCGCATTTCACCAGCCCGATCCGGCGCTATGCCGACCTGCTGGTGCACCGGTCGCTGATCCGCGGCCTCCGGCTCGGCGCCGGCACGCTGGAGGAGGTGGAGGCGGCGCGCTTCCCCGACACCGGCGAGCACATCACCCAGACCGAGCGGCGCGCCGCCCAGGCCGAGCGCGACGCGGTCGATCGCTACCTTGCGGCCTTCATGGCACAGCGCGCGGGCGAGGTGTTCGAGGCGCGGATTAGTGGGGTGACACGCTTCGGCCTGTTCGTCACGGTTGCCGAGAACGGTGCGAGCGGAATCGTCCCCCTCGCGTCGCTGCCGGACGACCGATGGATCGAGGACCAGGCCACGCATTCGCTGCTCGGCCAGCGCACCGGCCTGCGCTTCGCCCTGGGGCAGGAGGTGGAGGCGCGGCTGGTGCAGGCGACGCCGCGCACGGGGGGCATGGTGTTCCAGCTGATGACCGGGCCCGGGGCGCCGCACCGCGCGGCTCGGGGCGGGCCGAAGCCGGGTCGCGGGAAGGCCGGCGGCCAGGCGCGGGACGAGGCGCCGCGCGGCGCGAAGACGGGCGGCGGGCCGAAGCGGCGCAAGGACCGGCAGCGCGGGCGGCGCTAGAGCGTACCTCCGCCCTCGGCCGCCTGTGGCCGGCCGCTGCGCTCCTGCTCGGCCTGCTGCTGCTGCTGCCGGGTGCCATGGCCCCGGCGCGCGCCGCCGATCCCCCCTTCCCGCGCGACCTCGTGCAGGCCGTGCTCGCCACCGCCTTCGACGTCATCCTTGACCGCCACCTGGAGGCGGCGCTGCCGGGCGAGCTCGGCCTCTGGGCACTGCGCGGGCTCGAGGTGATCGAGCCCGGCCTGCGCCCCGAGCTGCGCGCCGGCACCCTGCTGCTGTCGGACGAGCGCCGCCTGCTCGGCGCGCGGCCGATGCCGGGCGCGGTCGCGCCCGGCGCCGCGGCGGCGGCCACGCGCCCGCTCGCCGTCGGCATCGCCGCGCTGTTCGATGCCGCCTGGCGCGCCTCCCCCGTGCTGCGCCAGGCCGGGGTCGAGCGGCTGCTGCAGAGCGCCTTCGAGGAGGTGTTCAACCACCTCGACCCCTACAGCCGCTATCTGACGCCGCAGGAGGCCGAGGCGGCGCGGCAGCGGCGCATCGGCCAGTCCGCGCTCGGCCTGCAGCTGGCCGCCGGCACGGGCGGCAGCGTCGTCGTCGCCTCGGTGGCGCCGGGCGGCACCGCCGACCGCGTCGGCCTGCGGGTCGGCGACCGCGTGCTGAGGATCGCGGGCGAGCGGGTCACGGCGCGGCGCCTGGCCGAGGCGGTGGCACTGCTCGAGGGCCCGGTCGGCAGCGCGACGGAGCTGCGCCTGCTGCGCGACCGCCGGCGCCTGTCCATCCTGCTGCCGCGCGAGGTGATCCCGCCCGACACCGTGCAGGCGATGCGGCGCGACGACATCCTCTGGCTGCGCATCGAGGGCTTCGCCAACGACACCGACCGCCGGCTGGCCGAGGCCCTGGCCGCCGGGCTTGCCCCGGGCGCTGGGCAAGGCCCGGTCCGCGGCGTGGTGCTGGACCTGCGGGGCAATCGCGGCGGGCTGCTCGGCCAGGCGGTCGCCGTCGCCTCCGCCTTCCTCGCCGGCGGGCCGGTGGTGCGGACCGC
>CAYNYQ010000533.1:0-3248 GCA_964401305.1 uncultured Acetobacteraceae bacterium
CCAGGTCGTGCCGGGCGATGAAGTCGGGCGGCAGGATCCCGGGGGGCAGGCGGCGGAGGCCGAGGGGGGAGCGGGGGCGGCGGGGCATGGGGTGGTCCGGGGCGGGGGACCGGGGACTGTGCCTGAGAGGGAAGGGTGAGGGCAAGGAAAAAATGCCTAAATTATGCCCATGGGAGAGGGCTGGGTCAGTCCGCGCCGGTGGTCGGAGGGGACGCGGCGTGAGGCGTGGCGTCGGTGCGTGGAGCGAGTGGCGGACATGTGCGGCCACCCCTCGTCAGGAGTTGTCTCGGGCGGGGGTGATGGCCACGAGGGGCGGAAGGGAGATCTTGCACAATCGGCCGCTTGCGGAATAGTCGGCCAAGGCGTTACGCCGTGCGTATCGAACATGGGCACGGGACAGGTATGCCATGGGGGCTCATCTCGCGAGTTTTGCTGCCAAAGTGACGGGCGAGACGGCGCGTAGCCTCATCGAGACATATCGCGTCTCGCTCGAAGACGCGGCCCTCAGTCACTCAGATATTGTGTCTCGCCTCAAGACAACCATGGAAGCCAGGCTCGAGGAGCCGACACATGCGCCTCCTCGAGCTGTCAATCACTAACTTCCGCGGTTTCGGTCCGAAACGCACTGACATCGACCTCAGTGCCGACTTGGTGCTGCTGTATGGCCCCAACGGCTTTGGCAAGACAAGCCTCGCCGAGGCCGTCGAATGGCTGTTCTATGGCAACACGCTGCGCCGCCAGCGTGGAGAAACGTACAGCAAGGCCGAGTATGCCGGCTCGTTTGCTAACGTCCATGGCAGCGGCACTGCCGAAGTGTCCGCGCGTGTTCGGTGTCAGGACGGCGAGGTAATGCTGACGCGGCGAATGAAGGCTGACGAGACGTCCGAAACGCTAGTAAATGGGCGCGCCTGCGACTTCAGCACTATCGGCCTGGACCCGCCCGAAACCGCCTATCCTGTTGTGGCGCAGCACGCGTTGCAGTTCTTCATCCACCGACGCCCAAAGGACCGCAGAGACGCAATTTGCGAGGCGCTGGGGTTGGACGACTTGATTCAACTTAAGTCGGCCCTAGAGAGCGCCCGAGCCTCGTTTCAGAAGACGCCGCCGACGTCGGTCCAGCAGGCGCGAGCCGCTCTATCTCAGCTACTACCTCGGCTGCGACTAATTCCGTCGCTCGCTAAGGTGGTGCAGCGCTGGTCGAAGGCGACCCCGTCCGTAGACCCGCAGCTTGATGTCATCGCATTAATGGCGGCCGCTGCCGAGCTCACGGGCGAGGCTTATGCCGATGAGACCGCCGCACTGGGTGGCCTGAGGCAAGCTCGCCAGAAGGCGAGCGAGGCCGTGTTCGACATGGCCGCCATTGCGTTCGCAGAGGAACCGGCTGCGGGCCTAGAGGCGCTGTCGGTGGCCACCGCCGAGCTGACGAAGGCCGGCGAGCAGCTGATCCGGGACGTCGCCGCCGCTGCGGCAGCATCGGCCGCGAAGTACGCGGCCGAGCTGCTGAACTTCTGGGCGGAAGGCCTGCGCATCGCGCCGGAGGACGACACCTGCCCCATGTGCGAGGCTGAGACGCTGAACGCGGTAAGGCGCTCAGTACTGGCTGGTCGTATCATTGAAAGCCGGGCGGTGGTCGACACTCAGCGGGCCGTTGTGTCCAGTGCGGCCGCCTTCGCCTCACGTTCCACCGGGCTGACAAGCGCACTTGCCGCCTTAGGGAAGATGGCGCTGGCCGGCGAGGCCGAGCGCGCCGCCGTGCAGCGTTTGTTGCCGAGCCATACCGGAGAGGTCGCCGCCTTCCTCGCTGCCCACGACACTCTGGCGACCGACCGGAGCACGTTCGGCGAGATCGTAGCCGAGGCGACGCGCACCGCTGCCGAGGCTCCCCTAAAGGCGGCGCGGCCCGGCGAACTGCCTGGTCTTGTCGCTGCGCTGAACGCTAGCTGGGATGCTCTCAACATTGCTGTCCCAGCCTTGATCGGCGCGCTTCACGCTTATCTTGGCGCATGGCTGACGCTGAAGCCGCTGCTCGATGGCAAGGTGGCTGAGAACGGTCTGGTTGCCTGCATCGACGCGGTCGGCATGTCGCTGCGCCACGCAAGCCAGATCCGTGTTCTCGGACGCTACGACGCGGTGCTGGCCGAGAGCCAGGCGCTGATCCGTTCCGTCGAGGAGGAGATCCAGCGCAAGCAGACGGAACTGCTCGTCACGCGCGGCAAAGCGGTGAAGGATCTCCACGACCTGCTACACCCCGGCTCGGACGTTGGGTTCGAGTCGATGGAGCCTGCGACTGACAGCATGAAACTGCACGCGCGAAGTTTCGATAAGCGCATGTCTGCTGCCGCGACGCTTAGCGAATGCCAGCTAAACTGCCTCGGGCTAGCAATGTGGCTGATGCGTGCGACCGCGCCCGATTCGCCGTTCGGCTTTATCGTTCTCGACGACCCCATACAAGCGATGGATGATGTGCATGCTGAAGCATTTCTGACATCCGTCGTTCCTCACCTCCTTGAGAAGGCCGGAAAGCAAGTAATCTTGCTCTCGCATGTGCGTAAGATTACTGACCGACTGCGCGACCTTAACGCGCACCGCGCGCTTGGACACTACCACTTCGACACCTACACGTTGCAGGGACCGTCGATCGTTTTGCAGGAGCGGCGCCGCCAACTCCTGGCTGAGATTAAGTACGGCGCGAAAGGTGGAGAGAGCTTCCGCGAGCAGGCCGTGATGACCTTGCGCAAGCTGGCTGAGAGCGTCATCCGTGAAGCCTACAGGCTTAAGACCGGAACTCCGGTGCCCGCCGCGTACGACACGTCACAGCCGAACGATTTGCTGCGCCTGTTCACGCAGATTCCCGGCGTTGAGCCCCGCGAGCATGCGGGCATGCGAGACACCATCAACTTCTGCAGTCCAGCGCACCACGAAGAGGTCGGCTACGAAGTGCCGACGCCCGAGCGGATCGCGCCGCACGTTAGTCGAGTAGAGGAGTTGATGAACCGGCTTAAGATCACCTAAACAAGCATGCGGTTGGTTTGCAGCAGCTTCGCCCAGAGCAGCCTGCAATTGGAGTGAAAAGGAGCGCCGCCAGCGAAGGTCCGTCCCGGGCCAGTCCAGGGTGTTCCGCTCGCACTCTGAAGCAGCTCCCCAAGCCTCCCTGGACTCCCGCCGCACCGCTGCCATCGTCCCCCACCCCGCCCCCCGGTGAAGGACCGCCGCCATGACCGCGACGCTGCCCGGCCCCGATGGCCGTC
>CAYNYQ010000534.1:0-3231 GCA_964401305.1 uncultured Acetobacteraceae bacterium
GCCCGCGGCCGGCGGCAGCACGGCCCGGGCGCCGGCGCGCAGCGCCCGCTTCGCGGCCTCGCCCTCGGCGAGCGCCAGCACCGCCGGCGGGTCGCCGGGCTCCGGCAGCCCGTCCGTCACCAGCACGGCGGCCAGCTGCGCGATCGGCACCTGGTCCGGCAGGGGGGCGAGGCGCGCGGCGATCTCGGCATCGGCGATGCGCAGCGCCAGCGGGATGGCCGGCGCCCCGGCAAGCGGCCGGTCCTCGAGCAGCACCGCCATCTCAGGCCGCCGCCCGCTCGGCGATGCGCACGTGAAGCCGCAGCGGCGCCCCGGCGCGCAGCAGGTCGAGCGCCACCTCCCGCCCGACCATTTCGGGGTCGAGCCGGTCCAGCAGCTCCCGCACGGAGCCGATCGGCGTGCCGTTCCAGCCGGTGACCACGTCGCCCAGCAGCACGCCGGCCTTCGCCCCCGGCCCGTCCGGGTCGAGCCCGACCACGATCACCCCGCGCGCGCCGCGCCGCCCGGCCTGGCCGCCTGGCAGTCCCACGGGCTGCATGGCGAGGCCGAGATAGCCGCGGGCGATGCGCCCCTTCGTCCGCAGCACCTCGACCACCCGGGCGAGGGTCGCCGCGGGGATGGCCAGCACCTGGCGCCGCGGCCCCGGCACCGCCATGCCGAGCAGCCGCCCGGCATGGTCCAGCACCGGCCCGCCCTCCGCCTCGGCCTCGAGGCGCAGGCCGAGCTGCAGCCGTCGCTCCAGCCGCCCGCCGCGCATGGAGCGCCAGGGGCCGCCGGCCAGCGCCAGCATGCCGAAGCTGCTGAAGGCGCCGTGCTCGGCGCGGCCGAGGGCCAGCACCAGGTGCCCGGCCGCGGCCGCGCCGGGCGGCGCCGGCGGCAGGGGGGCGACGGGGCCGGTGGGGGCGCGCAGCAGCGCGATGTCGGTGCCCGGGTCGCGCCCGGCGAGCTCGGCGCCGACGCGGCTGCCATCGGGCAGGACGAGGACGATGCGGTCGTCGCGCTCCAGCGCCTCCTCGGCGGTGACGACGAGATCCTCGGCCCAGAGGATGCCGCTGCGCGCCCGGCCGTCCCGGCCATGCACGGCGACGGTGCGGGCGGCGCCGGCCTCGGCCAGCAGCGCCAGGCGGTCGGAGAAGGCGGCGAGGGGGTCGGGGGCGTCGGGGCTCATGCGGGGAATGTCGGGATGAAAGGCGCCGGGCGCCATGCCCCGGATGGCGGGTGGGGATGGCGGATCGGCGGGCGCGCCCGCTGCTGGGTACCCTCGGGAGGTCGCGGGGGTGGCCGGGGAAGCGGATGACCGGCCACTCCGCGCGCCCCTACCCCCGCGCCGTCCCGCCCATGGCCCGTGTCTCCGCCTCGCGCCCCGCCGCGTCGCCCCGCGCGGGTTCCGCCGCCGCCGCCGGCAGCCACACCCGGAACAGGCTGCCCTCGCCCACCCGGCTGTCGATCAGCAGCACGCCGCGGTGCCGGTTCACGATGTGCTTGACGATCGCCAGGCCCAGCCCCGTGCCCCCCGCGGTGCGCGAACGGCCACGGTCCACGCGGTAGAAGCGCTCCGTCAGGCGCGGGATGTGCTCGCGCGGGATGCCGGGGCCGTCGTCCTGCACCGCCAGCAGCACCCCCGGCCGCGCCGGCAGGCGGCGGTCGGCGCCGGGCTCGGCGCGGCCGACCCGTACCGTCACCGTGCCGCCCTCGTTGCCGTAGCGCAGCGCATTCTCCATCAGGTTGCGCGCCACCTGCGCCAGCTGCTCGGCATCCGCCGGCGCCGCCGCCACCGCCTCGTCCAGCTCGAGCCGCATCGCCACGCCGCGCTGCCGGACCAGCGGCTCCAGCGCCTCGGCCTCGGCCCGGGCGATCCGCCCCGGCAGCGCCCGGCCGGTCGGCGCCTGGTGCTCTGTCAGCTCGATGCGGGAGAGGCCGAGCAGATCGTCGATCAGCCGCCGCATGCGCTCGGACTGCTCGGCCATGATGCCGAGGAAGCGGGCGCGCGCGGCCGGGTCGTCCTCGGCCGGGCCGCGCAGGGTCTCGATGAAGCCGATCAGGCTGGCCAGCGGGGTGCGCAGCTCGTGGCTGGCATTGGCGACGAAATCGGCCCGCATCCGCTCCACCGCGCGCTCGCGCGAGCGGTCGGAGAGCAGCACCACCACCCGCCCGCCATCGGCCAGCGGCGGGTCCATCGGGATGGCGCGCACGGCAAGCTCGCGCGCCACCGGCACGGGCAGGGTCACGTCCGCGGCCTGTGGCGTGCCCTCGGCCAGCGCCCGGTCCACCGCCCCGGCCAGCACCGGGTGGCGCAGCAGCGCCGCGGCATCGCCGCCCGCGGCCGAGCCGGCGCCGCCCTCGGCCATGCCGAACAGCGCGCGGGCGGCGGCGTTGGCGCGCAGCGGTGCGCGGTCGGCCGAGAGCACCAGCAGCGGGTCCGGCAGGCTCTCGACGATCGCCCCGTCGGCCCGGCGCAGCCGCCCGACCTGCTCCGCCCGCTCGGCCAGCCGCCGCGCCAGCCGCGCCACGCCCTCGGCGATCTCGCCGACCGCCGGCAGCAGCGGGGCGAGGGTCGGGCGTTCGAAGCCGGCATCCTCCTCCGCCGCGCGGCGCAGCCCCTCGGCAAGGCGCGTCAGGTTGCCGATCCAGATGCGCGCGACGACGAGCGAGCCGGCGATGGTCGCGCCGAGCGCGGCCAGGCCCGGCCCCGCCGCGAGCAGGTCCCGCGCCATCAGCACCGACAGCGCTGCCATCGGGGCGGCGCCGATCAGCGCGGCTGCGCGCAGCACGCTGCCCCATGGGACATGGCCCGGGGTTCGGCCGGGGCGGCGCCAGGCATCGGCCATCCGCCGCCTCAGAACCCCGCCGCCAGGGGCGGCAGCGGCGCCGGTTCCACCACCGCCGGCTCGCCGGAGGGATCGACCGCCAGGATCGCCAGGCCGCGCCGCGCCTGGCCATCGGCCATCAGCCGGATCGGCCCGTCGGCGCCGAGCAGTGCCTGGCCGACCGGCGGCGTGCCCCCGCCATCCCGCACCGCGCGGAGCGAGAGCGCTGCGGCATCGTAGGCCAGGCCGGCGAGGCGCGGCGGGCGGTCGCCGAAGGCGGTGGCGTAGCGCGCCTCGAAGCGCTGGCGCGCGGCGGGGTCCGGCGCGGGGAACCAGGCGCCGACCAGCGCCGGCTCCTGCCCGAGCCCGGCATCGCCGAGCCAGAGCGCGGTGCCGAGCAGCCGCGCCGGCCGCGGCAGCGCCT
>CAYNYQ010000535.1:0-3231 GCA_964401305.1 uncultured Acetobacteraceae bacterium
CGAGGAGGCGAAGCGGCGCCTGCTCGGCTTCTGCGGCCTGGCGGAGGCGGACATGGTCTTCGCCGACGCCCACATCCACCGCTCCCGGCGGGTGACGGAACCCGCCTGAGCGTGACCGGCACGGGCTGGTTCAGGCCGCCCGCCCCAAAGCTTCCACCGCCACGGCCGAGGGCTTGCGCCCGACGAAGGCCACCATGTGGCGCGCCTCGTTCTCGAAGGTGACGTCCTTCACCTGCTCGAGGCCCGCGGCCTTGAACTTCGCCTCCACCTCGTGCGGGTGGTACCGGTACTGGTAGGGCGGGCTGTAGTTGTCGAAGAGCGAGACCGCGCGTTCGCGCCGGTTGGCCTCGGTGATCGGGGTCTTCTCGCCGCGCAGCGCCGCCACGGTGCGCACCGCCAGCGTGTGCAGCGGCACCAGGTGCCAGCAGAGCTTCCAGGTCACCTCGACCGGCAGGCGGGACGTGACGGAACGGATCATCGCGTTCGGCACGCCGACCCAGGGCTCGCGCACGCGGTAGAGCTGCACGTAGACATGGGCGCCCGGCTTGCCGAGGGGCACGAAGCTCTGGAAGGCGCGCCAGGTGTCGGGCGTGTGGTGCAGCACGCCCGAGGTGTGGATGTGGTCGAAGCTCGCCTCGGCCAGCGGCGGCTCCATCACGTTGCCCTGGACGAAGTGGATGAAGGGCGCATCCGTCCCGGCATTGGCCTCGGCATTGGCCGCCGCGCGCTCGATGCTGCGGGAGAGGTCCATGCCCACCACCTCGGCGCCGTAGGCGGCGACCGAGGCGGTCAGCTTGCCGTTGCCGCAGCCGGCATCGAGCAGCAGCTTGCCCCTCAGCCCGTCCTCCGGCAGGTCCATGGAGGCCAGGAATTCGCCCTTGCGCAGCGCCAGGTCGTCCTTGAACCAGGTGCGATCCTCGTACTGGTACTCCTGCCACTGCCGGCCGAAGCTCTCGTTGCTGCGCTTGTCGAAGATCGCGGGATCGACCGTGCCGAGCTTGCGCAGCGTCTCTTCCGTGCCCGCGAGACCGCCGAGCGCGTCGCGGTGGCGGAAGAAGAACTCCCGGTACTCGTCATAGGCGTTGCGGATCAGCCGCGGCACGCCGGCGATGACGGGGAAGACCAGCGGGCAGCCGGTGCAGCGCAGGAAGCCCTCGCGCACCTCGCGCTCATAGGCCTCCGGGCCGCCGATGCAGCGGGCGCGCTGGGCGGGGTCGGCGATTGGCCGCTGCTCCTCCACGGTCGCATGCAGTTCGAGCCGCGACCGGCAGGCCGGGCAGCGGACGATGTCGAGGAGCCGAGGCCTCATGCTGCGATTCCCTGCTTGCCGGCCCAGGCCGGCATCCCCTTCGGTGCAACGGCCGCGATGGCCGCCTGCCATTCCTCGAATACGCGCCCGGCCACGCCTTCCCAGCCATGGCGCTCGGCCCAGCCGCGGATGGCAGCGCGGTCATGCCCGCCGGCCAAGCCCGCAGCAAGCGCCTGCTGCAGCGCCGGGAGGTCGTCCGCCTCGTCGAAGAGATGGCCGGCGAAATCCGGCACCATGCGCGGCACCTCGCCCACCTTCGTCGCCACCACGGGCAGGCCGCAGGCCTGCGCTTCCCAGACCACGTTCGGGCAGCCTTCGTAGTCGCTGGCGAGGACGAAGAGGTCGGCCGCGCGCAGCCAGGTGACGACGCGCTCCGGCGGCTGGGATCCGGCGAAGACCACGCGGTCGGCAAGGCCGAGCTCCGCGGCCAGCCGCTTGAGCTCGGCCTCGTTGTTCCCCTCCGCCCCGGGGCCGCCGATGACGGCGAACATCAGGTCGGGCGTCGCGTCCAGCAGCCCGGGCAGGACGCGCAGGACACGCTGGAAGCCCTTGCGCGGCGAGAGATGGCCGACCGAGACCAGCAGGCGCCGTCCCTCCGGCACGCCGAGCGCCGCGCGCGCCGGGCCCTGCGGCGCCGGGGAGAAGCGGCCGAGATCGACCCCGTTGGCGATGACGGTGACAGGTGGCGCCGCCCCTGGCCGCGCGGCGAGCGTCGTGCGCGCGAACTCGGCCAGCGGCTCCGAGACGGCGATGAGGCGTGTTGCGCCGCCGAGCGCGAAGGCCACGGCGTGGCGGCGCCAGGCGCCGGCAGCGGCGATGAGCGGCTCCGTCCCGCGCATGGTGATGGTCACAGGCAGGCCGAGACTGCGGCCGAGCAGCACGGCGGCGAAGCCGTCAGGATAGGCGAAGTGCGCGTCGATCAGGTCGAAGGACTGCTCCCGGTGCAGGCGCCGCAGGGTGGGCAGGGCCGAGGCATAGAGGCAGAGGCCGTCCGACCACTTCCCGAAGCGGGGCAGGTAGCGAAAGGTGGGGTGCAGCACGGGCAGGCCGGCGCGCTCGTCCCGCCGTGGCACGGCCTGCATGGCGGGCCAGGGATAGAAGGGACGGGGGGCGACCACCGTCAGCTCGGCGAGACGCGCGCAGTAACGCAGCCGCTCGAGCACGAAGAGGCCGTGCTGCGGCCGGGCCGCGTTCGGGAAGGCCGTGGTGAAGGAGAGCACCCGCATCGTGGCGGACCCTATAGAGGTGGGTGGATCAATGCCAGACTGTTGCGGCGGGAAGCCGCAGTTTGGCGTCGCCGTTCCGGCCTTCGACTCAGAGCCTGCCACAAAAGTCTCTACGCCCGCGTGAGGCGTCGGACGAGCAGTTGGACGCTGGCGAGGTAGATGAAGGCCGGGGAGGGGTCGACGGTGTCCTCGCAGTCCCCGGCGAGGCGGCGGTTACAGCCGCCGAAGGTTCTCCTCGATCGCTCATCGGCGCGGCAGCAGTTCCCAACCCTTTAGCGCCGCGGTGCATGATCGCATCGACGATGCCGGCCTCGGCCAGTGCCTCGCGCCGGGCCGCGCTGTCGTACGCCTTATCGGCGAAGACCGCGTCCTCGTCGCCCTGCACCAGGGCATCGGCGGCCAGGCTGTCGCTGACATCTGCGCCGGTCAGGATCGCGCTGCGCACCAGGTCGGAGCCGAGGTCAACGGCCAGGTGCGCCTTGAAGCCGAAGAAGCTGCGCTGGCCGCGCCGTGTGAAGCCGGCCTCCGAATCCAGGGTCGAAGCCGCGCCCTCGCGCCGCGGCGGCCGGGCGACCGAGGTCTCCACCAGCGTCGCGTCGATCAGCGTGTCGGCCTTCGGCACCAGGCCGCGGGCATCGAGCTAGAGCATTTTCCTGGCTGACTGAGTCGGAAGGGGATTCCCCGGCGCCGGCCTGA
>CAYNYQ010000536.1:0-3222 GCA_964401305.1 uncultured Acetobacteraceae bacterium
GCAGCGCCGCCTCGGCCGCATCGAGCGCATGGGCGGGCTTGCCGAACCAGGCCAGGGCGCCGGCCCGCACCCCCTCGATGTTGCCGCCCATCGGCGCCAGCGTCAGCCAGATGCCGAGCACGCCCGGCTTGCCGAAGCGCCATTCCAGCTGCGCCGCGCGGAGCATCTCGCGGGCCTTGGCGCCGAGCGTCCGCGGCCGCGGCTCGAGCAGCCGCGCCGCCTGCATCGACAGCGTCGAGCCGCCGGAGACGACGCGCCCGCCCGCCGCCACCCATTGCCCCGCGGCGCGTGCGAGGGCGAGTGGATCGACGCCGGGGTGGCGGGCGAAGCGGCGGTCCTCGGCGGCGACCAGCAGGTCGAGGACGAGTGGCGCGACATCCGCCGCACCGGTCGGCAGGCGCCAGACCCCGCCCGGCGCCGGCAGCACCGCTAGCGTCCGCCCCTCGCGGTCGAGCACCTCCGTCCCGTGCGCGGCGAGGCGGGCCAGGTTCGGCGGCAGGAGCCGGTCCAGCAGCAGCAGCGCGGCGGCGAGCAGCGCCGGCAGCAGCACGACCGCGGCGAGGATGCGCCAGCGCCGCCGCCCCTTCGCCCCGCTGCCCGGCCCGGTCGGCATCCGGCTGCCTCCACCTTGCGCCGCAGGGGCGAGTCTAGCGTCCCGCCGGGCGGGGCCAAGCGGCGGCGCGTGCCATCGCGGTCGACGAGGTCGGAGGCCCGGTGGCCGGCACGACCGCGCCGCGCCGGGCGCTACAGCAGGAAATCGGCGGCCGAGAGCGGCCGGGCGACGACGTACTGCACCTCGATCACGAAGTCGGGCCGGCGGTCGCCGTCGATATCGCCCTGCACGATGCTCCGCAGACCGTCGAACTCGGCGCGCAGCTGGCCGGCCGTGCCGTTGAACCCGGCATCGCCGATGAAGTGGAAGGCGGAGTCCCCGGCGCGCGTCGCGTCCGCATCGATGCCGCGGAGGTCGAGCCGGTCGAAGCCGGGCTGGAAATCCGTGACCGTGTCGCGGAGGGGCAGCGTCACGCCGTTCAGCGTGTCGGAGCCTGGGCTGTCGGCGACGGAGGTCCAGCGGAAGATGTCGCCGCCGCCGCCGCCCGCCATGGTATCGGCGCCGGCGCCGCCGACCAGCGTGTCGCTGCCGCCGCCACCCATCAGCCGGTCGCGGCCGCTGCCGCCGTCCAGCAGGTCGCTGCCGGCGCCGCCGTCGAGCAGGTCGCCGCCCTTGCCGCCCTCGAGCGCATCATGGCCGTTGCCGCCCATGAGGCTGTCATGGCCGGCCTCGCCGCGCAGGACGTCGTTGCCGTCGCCGCCGGACAGCGTGTCGTTGCCGTAGTGCCCTTCCAGGAGGTCGGCCAGCGCGCTGCCCATCAGAAGGTCGTCGCCGGCCGTGCCGGGCAGGGTCTCGCCGCCGGCGACCGCCACGGGATCGGCGAAGCCGGCGGAGAAGGTGGTGGTGGCGCGCAGCGTCATCGGTCCCTCCGCTGTAGGGCGCGCCGGGCGGGGCGGCCGCCGGCAGCATGCCCGGAGGCAGCGGAGGGGCCTGTTCCGCGGGGGACAGGCCGATGGCGCCTCAGCCCGGCCCGGCCCAGCCGCAGGCCGCCAGCGCCGCGCGCATGTGCGGCGGTACCGGGGCGGTGGCGGCAAGCGGCGGGTCGAGCGGCAGGGCGATGGCGCGGGCCAGCAGGTGCAGCGGCGCATCGCCGCCCCCGCCGTAGCGTGCATCGCCCAGGACCGGGCAGCCGAGATGCGCGCAATGGACGCGGAGCTGGTGCGTGCGGCCGGTCAGCGGAGTCAGCTCCAGCCAGGCCAGGCCGGCGGCCGCGCCGCGCAGGCGCCAGCGCGTGGCGGCCGGCTGCCCGGCGGGATCGACCACCATGCGCCAGCCCTCGGCGCGGGTGCTGGTCTTCAGCAGCGGTGCGTGGACCTCGCCCTCGGGTTGCGGCGGCGCACCGCGCACGACGGCCCAGTAGGTCTTCGCCACCGCGCCCGGCCTGGCGAAGAGCGCGCCGAGCGCGGCCAGCGCCGGCTTGGTGCGCCCGAGCACCAGGCAGCCCGCGGTGTCGGCATCGAGGCGATGCGCCGGCTGCGGCAGGTGGCGCTTGCCGAAGCGCAGCGCCTCCAGGTGGTCCTCGAGGGAGGGCCCGCCGCGCGGGCCGGCATGCACGGGAAGCCCCGCCGGCTTGTCGATGATCAGCACCGCGTCGTCGCGGTGCAGCAGTGCCGGCGCGGCTGCGCTCAGCTGTTCCGCCCGTGGCAGTGCTTGTACTTCTTCCCCGAGCCGCAGGGGCAGGGGGCGTTGCGCGAGACCCGGCCCCAGGTGGAGGGATCCTTCGGATCGACCTCGGGCGCCGCCTGCGGGATAGCGCTCGAGGGCCCGCTCGCCCAGCCACCGGCGACGCCGGCCATCTCGAGCGCCAGCGCGCCCTCCGGCGCATTGGCGTCCGGGTGGCGCATGTCGGTGACCATCACCGGCTCGGGCATCGGCGGCGGCGCGTCGGGGCGCAGCTCGATGCGCATCAGCAGCGCCGTGGTGCGCTCGCGCAGCTCGCCGAGCATGGCGTTGAACAGGATGAAGGCCTCGGACTTGTACTCGTTCAGCGGGTCGCGCTGGCCATAGGCGCGCAGGCCGATGCCCTGGCGCAGGTGGTCGAGCGCCAGCAGGTGCTCCTTCCAGACCTGGTCGAAGACCTGCAGCAGCAGCGACTTCTCGACGACGCGCATCAGCTCGGGGCCGATATTGGCGGCCTTGGCGGCGAACTGCCGCTCGGCCGCCTCCTCGATGCGCTCGCGCACCTGGGTCTCGTCGATCCCCTCCTCCTTGCCCCAGGCGATGACGGGCAGGTCGAGGCCGAGATCGTCGCGCACCCGTCGCTCGAGCCCCTCGAGGTCCCACTGCTCGGGGTAGGCATTCTCGGGGATGGCGGCGTCGACCATGGCGCCGATCGCCTCGCGCCGCATCTCGGCGATGGTCTCGGAGACGTCGTCGGCCTTCATGAACGCCTTGCGCTGCGCGTAGACCTCGCGGCGCTGGTCGTTCATGACGTCGTCGTACTTCAGGAGGTTCTTGCGCGTGTCGAAATTGCGCGCCTCGACCTTCTTCTGCGCCTTCTCGAGCGCGCGGTTGATCCAGGGGTGGACGATCGCCTCGCCGGGCTTGAGGCCGAGCTTCTCCAGCATGCCGCCCATGCGGTCGGAGCCGAAGATGCGCATCAGGTCGTC
>CAYNYQ010000537.1:0-3221 GCA_964401305.1 uncultured Acetobacteraceae bacterium
TGATCGTCTCGATCATGTGCACGGGGATGCGGATGGTGCGCGCCTGGTCGGCGATGCTGCGCGTGATCGCCTGGCGGATCCACCAGGTGGCGTAGGTCGAGAACTTGTAGCCGCGGCGATACTCGAACTTGTCGACCGCCTTCATCAGGCCGATGTTGCCCTCCTGGATCAGGTCCAGGAACTGCAGGCCGCGGTTGGTGTACTTCTTGGCGATGGAGATGACGAGGCGCAGGTTGGCCTCGATCATCTCCTTCTTCGCCTGGCTCATGTCGCGCTCGCCGCGCGAGACCGTGGCGTAGACGCGGCGGAACTCGCCGAGCGGCAGGCCGGTCTCGGTCGCGGTGGCGCCGATCTGCGCGCGGATCGCCTCCACGTCGTCGCGCGAGCGCGCGACGAAGGTCTTCCAGCCCTTGGCCGCCAGCCGCTCCAGCCGCTCGAACCAGGCGGGGTCGAGCTCGGCGCCGCGCCAGTGCTGCAGGAACTCCTCGCGCTTGATCTTGCTCGCCTCGGCGAGACGCAGGACCTGGCCTTCCAGGGCGTTCAGCTTGCGGTTCAGCCCCTTGAGCTGCTCGACCAGCTCCTCGATGCGGTTGTTGTGGAGATGCACCTTCTCCACCAGGCCCACCAGCTCGGCCCGGGCCTTCTCGTAGCCCTTCTCCGACCGGTCGGGGAGGTCCTCGCCCGCGGTATAGGCCTCCATGCGGCGGGCCTGCAGCTTCTGCAGCCGGCCATAGGCCTCCTCGATCGCCTCGAAGGCGACCAGCGCCTCGGGCTTCAGCTTCTCCTCGAGCGCGGAGAGGGAGAGGCCCATGCCCTCGCCCTCCTCGCCGTCCTCGCCCTCCTCGTCGCCGCCCGGCACCTCGCCCTCGGCGGCGCCGTTGCCGACGGCGGCGACATCGGGGTTGTCGGCGTTGTTCGTGGCCTCGAGGTCGATGACGTCGCGCAGCAGCATGCGGCCGTCCTTGACCGCGTCGTGCCAGGCGATGATGGCCTTGAAGGTGAGCGGGCTCTCGCAGAGCCCGCCGATCATCATGTCGCGCCCGGCCTCGATGCGCTTGGCGATGGCGATCTCGCCCTCGCGCGAGAGCAGCTCGACGCTGCCCATCTCGCGCAGGTACATGCGCACCGGGTCGTCGGTGCGGCCGAGGCTCTCCTCGTCGACATTGCCCGAGGATTCCTCGTCCTCGGCGGCGCCCTCCTCGCCCTCGGCCTTGGCGCCGGCGGGCTTTGCCGCGCCCTCGCCGTCCTCGCCCTCCTCGTCGGCGACGACGGTCACGCCGTTCTCGTTCAGCCAGGCGAGCGTGTCCTCGATGAACTCGGAGGAGACCTGGCCGTCGGGCATGGCGGCGTTCACCTCGTCATAGGTGACGTATCCGCGCTCCTTGCCGCGGGCGATGAGCTTCTTGACCGCTGCGGACTGGATGTCGAGGAGGACGCCCTCGACAGCCTCCTCGCGGCTTTCGATGGTCTCGGCGCCGTTCGCGACCTTGCTCGCCATTCACCGCTCCATCACGACTGGACCGCGAAGACCGCCGCGCTGCCGACCGCCGCGGCGTGGCCTCCCACCCTCAGGGACCGTAGCCGGCATCGCCCTCGCCGCCACCGCGCAACACAGCCAGCGCCTCGCTCAGACGGATGACGCGCTGCTGGGCCACGGGGTCATTGGTCTCGATCAGCATCCGCTGGGCTTCCGCGCGGTCGGCGATCAGCTCCGCCTCGCCGCGCAGCAGCCCGAAGAAGTGCCAGAAGCCATCGAGAGCCTCCCTCGGCTGCGCGTCCGGCGAGGCGGCCGCACTCAACCCGTCGCGCCGGGTCGCCCAGGCGACGGAATCCCCCAGACCACATTCGGCGAGTTGGGCCATCAAGGCAGGCGAGTCAAGCGTTCCGGTACTACCGAGCCAGCGCAGCATGGCGTCGCGGAGCGCGGCGCAGGGCCCCTCGGGCAGGTCGAGGCCGGCCAGCGGCTCCTCGACCTCGGGCAGCAGCGACGGGTGGCGCAGCAGGATGGCGATCAGGTTGCGGGCACGTTGCAGCCGGATGGCGGCAGGATCGACCGGCCGGCGCTGCGGCGCATGCGCGGGCGGCGTCGTGCCGCCGGTCCGGCTGCTGCGGGCCTTGGCGGCGGCGAAGAACCGGTCGAGCAGCGCGCGGCGATACTCGGCGGCCAGTGCGCGGTCGGGGATCAGCGCCGCGGCCTCGGTCAGGCGGTGGCGCAGGGCCGCGCGCTGCTCCGGCGTCGGCCGCGCCGGCACGCCTTCGGCCAGCAGGTCGTAGAGCGCGACGCCGAGCGGGCGCGCCGCATCCAGCACGGCCTGGAAGGCCGCCGTCCCGGCGCCTGCAACGAGCGTATCCGGATCCTCGCCGGCCGGCAGGGTGGCCAGGCGCAGGCTGCGGTCCGGCGCCAGCAGCGGCAGGGCGAGCTCGGCCGCGCGTGCCGCCGCCCGTGCCCCCGCCGCGTCGCCGTCGAGGCAGAGCACGGGCGCCGGCCCGAGCTGCCACAGCGCCTCGAGCTGCTCGGCGGTCAGTGCCGTGCCGAGCGGCGCCAGCGCCCCCGCGAAGCCGGCCTGGTGCAGGGCGATGACGTCCATGTAGCCCTCGACCACCACCACCGCGGCGCCGCGGAAGGCGCCCTCCCGCGCCAGGTCGAGGCCGTAGAGGCTGCGGCGCTTCTGGAACAGCGCGGTCTCGGGTCCGTTGACGTATTTCGGCTGGCCATCGCCGAGGATCCGGCCGCCGAAGCTGATCACCCGGCCGCGGCGGTCGCGGATCGGGAACATCACCCGGTTGAAGAAGAGGTCGACGGCGCCGGCGCCCGGGTCCTCCGGGTCGCGCCACTTCATCAGCCCGGCCTCGACCAGCTGCGGCGTCTCGATCCCCTCGGCCTTGAGGTCGGCCGCCAGCGCGCCGCGCCCCTCTCCCGACCAGCCGAGGCCGAAGCGCGCGATGGTCTCCTCGGCAAGGCCGCGGCGGCGGAGATAGTCGAGCGCCGCGCGTCCCTCGGGCAGCAGCAGGCGGCGGCGGAAGGCGGCCTCGGCGGCGGCGAGCACACCATGCAGATCGCGCGCCCGCCTCTCCCGCGCCGCGGCCTGCGGGCTGGGCTTCGGCACCTCGAGGCCCGCCTCGGCGGCGAGCCGCTCCACCGCCTCGGGGAAGGAGGCGCCCTCGGCGCGCATGAGGAAGGTGATGGCGTCGCCATGCGCGCCGCAGCCGAAGCAGTGGAA
>CAYNYQ010000538.1:0-3219 GCA_964401305.1 uncultured Acetobacteraceae bacterium
CGACGAGCGTCATGGCCGGGCATGGCGCCGGCCACGGCGGCATGGCGCATGACGATCCGAACAGCGTGCTGCTCGAGCCCGGGAAGCGCGGCGAGGTGATCTGGCGCTTCCCGCAGGGCGGCACGCTCGAGATCTCCTGCAATGTGCCCGGCCACTCGGAATCCGGGATGGTGGGGCAGGTCAGGTTCGGACGCTGAGCGGGATGTGGGATCGCGGCGCCGCGGAAGGAGACATGACGCCATGAGATGGACCGCAGCAGCGGTGGCGCTGGCCATCGCAGCTTTTGCGGGTCTGCCCGCATTCGGGCAGACCTATGACCTCGTCCTCGAGGAGCGGACGGCGAACTTCACGGGCACGCCGCGGCCGGCGGTAGCCGTGAACGGCAGCCTGCCGGGACCGCTGCTCCGCCTGCGCGAGGGCGAGGAGGCGGTGATCCGGGTGACCAACAGGATGCGCCAGTCGAGTTCGATCCACTGGCACGGGCTGATCCTGCCGGCGGCGATGGACGGGGCGCCGGGGTTCAGCCCGGGCTTCGTCCGTGGCATCGCGCCCGGCGAGACCTTCGAGTACCGCTTCCCGGTCGTGCAGGCCGGCACCTACTGGTACCACGCGCACAACCTGGACCATGAGCAGCGCGGCCTCTACGCGCCGATCGTGATCGAGCCGCGGCAGCCGGAGCCCTTCCGCTACGACCGCGACTACGTGGTGCAGCTCTCCGAATGGACCGACACCAGCCCTGCCCGCGCCCTGGCGAACCTGAAGCGCGATCCGGGCTACTACAACTGGAACAAGCGGACCCTGGCCAGCCTCATCCGCGACCTCAGCCGCGCCCCGGACGGGGAGGCACGGCGCGCCATCATCCGCGACCGCATCGAGTGGGGCGACATGCGCATGGACCCCACCGACATCGCCGACATCACGGGCGCGACATACACCTACCTGGCGAACGGCATGCCGGCCGCGCGCCCGGCCAACCTGGTGTTCCGTCCCGGCGAGCGGGTGCGCCTGAGGTTCATCAACTCGGGCGCCATGACCTATTTCGACGTGCGCATCCCTGGCCTCAAGATGACGGTGGTGCAGTCGGACGGGAACAACGTGCAGCCTGTCGTGGTGGATGAGCTGCGGATCGCCGTCGCCGAGACCTACGACGTGATCGTCCAGCCGCGCGAGGACCGCGTCTACCAGGTGCTGGCCGAGACGATGGACCGCACTGGCTGGGCTATCACGCAGCTGGCGACGCGGGCCGACGCACCGGCCATGCCGCCGCCGGCGCACCGCCCCCGCCCGGTGCTGACCATGGCCGACATGTACATGACGCCCGGGCCGACCGGGCTCGACCGCGGGACGCCGCGGCCCGAGGTGGATCAGCCCGGCCATGTCTGGCCGTCCTCGGGCATGGACCACGGTGGGCACGCGATGCCGGGCGGCCCGACGGGCGCGCCTTCGGGCCATGCCGAGCACCTGGCGGCGCAGGCCACGGGACATGAGGCGCATCAGGGCGTTCCGGGCAACCCGCATGTCGGGCATGTGCCGCCGTCGGCGGGGACGGCACCGGCTGCCCGGCCCGGTCGCAGTGCTGCGGCCACCCGGGGCGGGACTCCGGCGAGGGATCAGGGGGGCATGGATCATGCGGCCATGGGGCACGCCATGCCGCAGGCATCCGCGGGCGGCCATGCCGGCCACGGCGCGGGCATGGCCCCCGATCTGGTGGCGCACGACACCGGCGCTCCTCCTGGTGCACGCGTGCTGTCCTACCGCGACCTGAAGCCGATGCGCCCCGATCCGGAGTGGCGTCCCTACGACCGCATCATCGAGGTGCGGCTGACGGGGAACATGGAACGCTACATCTGGTCGATGAACGGCAACGAGTTCTGGCGTGCCCAGCCCATCGTCGCCCGCTACGGCGAGCGGCTCCGGATCCGCTTCATCAACGAGACCATGATGAACCATCCCATGCATCTGCACGGCATGTGGATGGTCCCGGACCTCGGCGCCGGCGCCTTCAATCCGCGCAAGCACGTGGTGAACATCAGGCCCGGCACGGCGCTCGACGTGGACGTGATCGTGGACGCCGAGGGCGACTGGGCTTTCCACTGCCACCTGCTGTACCACATGGAGAGCGGGATGATGCGGGTGTTCCGCGTGGTGCGGGACGGTGCTCCGGTCGCCGCCGCGCCGCAGCAGGGCGGCGCGGTGCGCCCGGTCTCGGCGCACGTCCATTGACCATGCGGAACAGGATCGACATGGGGCGGGCAATCCTTCGCGTGGCTCTCGCCGGCGCGCTGGCGGTGGCGGGTACGTCGTCGGTGCGGGCGCAGGCAACCGCTGATCCGCATGCCGGCCATGGGGCGGCGGCGCCGATGGCGGCGCCCTCGCCGGTCACCGCGGTGAATCCGTCGCCCGTGCAGAGTGCGGGGGCCACGCCGGCCTCCGCCGCTGCCGCGGGCGGCGAGGATCATGCGGGTCACTCACCGCTCTACTTCGGCGCGGTGCTTTTCGATCAGAACGAGCTGCGCAGCCGCGGGCGCGGGAACCCGTTCTATGCCTGGGAAGGCAGCGCCTACTACGGAACCGACTACCATCGCCTCTGGATCAACAGCCGGGGCGAGACGAAGAGTGCGGGCGGGGGGCTGGAGCGCGCGGAGGTGCAGGCGCTCTACTCCCGGCTGCTGGGCTACTACTGGGACATCCAGGCGGGCGTGCGGCACGATTTCCAGATCGACCGCCAGGCAGGAACGCCGCCGCGCACCTACGGCGTCGTCTCGCTTCAGGGCCTCGCCCCGGGGTTCTTCGAAGTGCAGCTGCAGGGCTTCGTGAGCCAGACGGGCATCTTCCTGGCGCGGGCCGCGGCGTCCTACGACCTGCTCATCACCAACCGCGTCGTGCTGCAGCCGGAGTTCGAGCTGAACTTCTCGACCGGCTGGGACCGCGAGGCCCTGATCGCCCCGGGCCTCTACCGCATGGAGGTGGGCCTCCGACTTCGCTACGAGATCACGCGCGAGTTCGCCCCCTACATCGGCTACTCCTTCGAGAGCTTCAACGGCGGCGCCACGGGACTGAACCGCCGGCTTGGCGAGAAACCCTCGCAATCCACCGTCGTCGCGGGCGTTCGGCTGTTCTTCTGAACGCCGGCGAAGTGGCATCCTGTCGTCACGAGGAGGAACACATGACGATGCAACGCTCCACTGTCCGCGCGGCACTTGCTGCCGCCGCACTTGT
>CAYNYQ010000539.1:0-3208 GCA_964401305.1 uncultured Acetobacteraceae bacterium
AGCTGGTTCCACTTCAGGATGTAGCGGAAATCGCCGATGCCGCTGGCCGCCAGCGTCTTGATCGGGCCGGCCGAGATCGCGTTGACCCGGATCCCGAGGCCGCCGAGATCGGCCGCGAGGTAACGCACGCTGGCCTCCAGCGCCGCCTTGGCCACGCCCATGACGTTGTAGTGCGGCGTCACGCGCTCGGCGCCGAGATAGCTCATCGTCAGCAGCGCGCCGCCCGGCTTCATCAGCGGCACCGCGCGCTGGGCGACCGAGACGAAGGAATAGCAGGAGATGTCGAGCGCCTGCAGGAACACCTCCCGCGGCGTGTCCAGGTACTTGCCGCGCAGGAAGTTCTTGTCGGCGAAGCCGATGGCATGCACCAGGAAATCCAGACCGCCCCAGGCCTCGCGCAGCGCGCCGAAGGCGGCGTCCACGCTGGCGTCGTCGGTCACGTCGCAGGGCAGCACGAGCCGCGCGCCGACGCTCTCGGCCAGCGGCCGCACCCGTTTCTCCAGCGCCTCGCCCTGGTAGGTGAAGGCGACCTCGGCGCCCTGCGCCGCCAAGGCCCGGGCAATGCCCCAGGCGATGGAACGGTCGTTCGCCACGCCCATGATCAGGCCGCGGCGGCCCGCCATCAGCGTGCCGGTCGGAATCGCGGCGGCGACGGGATCGGCGTCGGGCATTGGGACTCGGCGGCGGCCTGTGACGGCGGTTGCGGGAACGCGGCCGGTGGTGGCACACCCCCGGCAGGCGGGCAAGGGGCCTTCTCCCCTCCTTGTCCCGTGGCGCCGAGACCCCAGCCTCTGGCGGCGGCGCCAGGCGCGCCCGAGGATCATCATGCCATGACCGAGCCCAGCAGCGGCCCCGAGGCCGCCGACCCCTTCGCCCGCTTCGCCGCCTGGATGGCGGAGGCGACGCGCAGCGAACCGAACGACCCGAACGCCGTCTGCCTCGCCACCTGCACGCCCGAGGGCCGGCCCTCCGCCCGCATGGTGCTGCTCAAGGGCGTCGATCCGCGCGGCTTCGTCTTCTACACCAACCTCGAGAGCCGCAAGGGGCGCGAGCTTGCCGCCAACCCGCATGCCGCGCTGTGCTTCCACTGGAAGACGCTGGCGCGCAGCGTGCGCGTCGAGGGGCCGGTGGAGCCGGTCGGCACCGAGGAAGCGGATGCCTACTATGCCTCCCGCGCGCGCGGCAGCCGCATCGGCGCCTGGGCCAGCCGGCAGTCGCGGCCGCTGGAGGGACGCTGGGCGCTGGAGAAGGCGGTGGCGGAGTACACGCTGAAATTCGGCCTCGGCGAGATCCCGCGCCCGGAATTCTGGTCCGGTTTCCGTATCCTGCCCGAGCGCATCGAGTTCTGGCGCGACATGCCCTTCCGCTTGCACGACCGCCAGGTCTTCCACCGCGAAGGCCCGGCCGAGCGCGGCAGCTGGCGCGTGGAGGCGCTCTACCCCTGACGATCCCGGCGCCGCAGCACGAGGTTGCCGGGTTCCTCGCGCGGCTGACCGGCGTGGCGGCGCCGATCGAGACGCATGTCTCCGCCGTCTTCGTCGGCCGCGAGGACGCCTTCAAGCTGAAGAAGGCGGTGGCGCTCGGGTTCTTGGACTTCTCCAGCCTCGACGCGCGCGAACGCTTCACCCGCCGCGAACTGGCGCTGAATGCGCCGCACGCGCCGGCGCTCTATCGCGACGTGCTGGCGGTGCGGCGCGGCGCCGATGGCGCGCTGGCCCTCGGCGGGGAGGGGGCGGTGGTGGACTGGGTGCTGCGCATGGCGCCCGTGCCGCCCGGCGACTTCCTCGAAGCCATCGCCGCGCGCGGCGCGCTGACGCCGGCGCTGCTGGACCAGGTGGCCGACGCGGTCGCCGCCATGCATGCCGCGCTGCCGCCGCTTGCCGGCATCGACGCCCCGGCGGCGCTGCGCCGCGTGCTGGCGGGCAACCTCGAGGCCGCGGGCGCGGCGGGGCTGGACCAGGCCCGCATCGCCGCGCTCGGCGCCCGCGCCGGTGCGTGGATCGACCGCCTCGCCCCGCTGCTGGCCGCGCGCGCCGCCGAGGGGCGGGTGCGGCGCTGCCATGGCGACCTGCATCTCGGCAATCTCTGCCTGCTCGAGGGCCGCCCCACCCCCTTCGACGCGCTGGAATTCGACGAGACCCTCGCCAGCATCGACACCGGCTACGACCTCGCCTTCCTGCTGATGGACCTCGACCACCAGGTCGGCCGGGACGCCGCGAACCGGGTGCTGAACCGCTATGTCGCGCGCGGCGGCGACGCGGGGCTCTGCGCCGCGCTGCCGCCCTGGCTGGCGCTGCGCGCGCTGATCCGCGCGCATGTCGAGGAGCGGCGCGGCAGCATCCCCGGCGATGTGCGGCACGACGCCGCGGCCTATCTCGCGCGCGCCGAGGCCGTGCTCGACCCGCCGCCGGCGCGGGTGGTGGCGATCGGCGGGCTGCAGGGCACGGGCAAGAGCCGGCTGGCGCGCGCGCTGGCGCCGCTGCTGGGCGCGGCGCCGGGGGCGCTGGTGCTGCGCTCGGACGAGATCAGGAAGCGCCGGCACGGCGTGGCGCCCGAAGCGCGGCTGCCGCCGGAGGCCTATTCCGCCGCCGCGAGCGCCGCCGTCTTCGAGGCGTTGTTCGCCGCCGCCGCGGGGGTGGCGGGCGGCGGCCATGCGGTGATCGCCGATGCGTCCTTCCTCGCGCCCTTCGATCGCGCCGGCATCGCGGCGGCGGCGGCGACGGCGGGCGTGCCCTTCACCGGGCTATGGTTGGCCGCGCCGCTCGAGGTGCTGCGGGCGCGGGTCGCGTCCCGGCAGGGCGACGCCTCGGACGCGACGGTGGCGGTGCTGGAGGAGGCCGCGGCGGCGCATGCCGGGGCGCCGCCGCCGGCGGGTTGGGTCGCGCTCGACGCGGCGCAGGACCCGCTCCCGGCGGCGCGCGCGGCGCTCGGGCTGCCCGGGGCGTAGCGGGCAGGGCGCGGGGTTCAGCCCTGCCAGAACCACTTGCGGGCCTCGCGCGCGGCCTCCTCGCGGGCGAGGCCGATGTCGCGCAGGCCCCGCGCGTCGAGGCTGGCCAGCAGCTGGCGTTCGCGGGATCGGGCAAGCATCAGCCAGACTAATGTCAAGGCTGAGCCAGCCAGACCCTTGGCCTGCGCCGCCCACCCGGGGGCGGTGCCGCTGGATGCGGCCGACCGCGTGCTGAAAGTGATGTCCGACATGGGGCTTTCC
>CAYNYQ010000540.1:0-3204 GCA_964401305.1 uncultured Acetobacteraceae bacterium
TGGTTCAGCGTGCAGGACCGCGCGCCGGAGCGCATGGAGGCCGGGGTGCGCGCCGCCGCCCCGGCGCTCGAGGGGTTCCTCGCGGACGAGCTCGCGGCGCTCGGCCTGGATGGCTCGGCACTGGCGCTGATGGGGTTCAGCCAGGGCGCGATGACGGCGCTGCATGTCGGGTTGCGCGGCGCCGTGTCGCCGGCGGCGATCCTCGCCTATTCCGGCGCGCTGCTGGCGCCCGCGACGCTCGGCGCCGAGCTGCGCGCCCGCCCGCCGGTGCTGCTGGTGCATGGCGAGGCGGACGACGTGGTGCCGGTCTGGGCCAGCCGCTTCGCCGAATCGGCGCTTCAGGAAGCCGGCGTGCCAGTGGAGGCGTTGTTCGTGCCGGGCCTCGCGCACGGCATCGAGGAGGCGGGGCTTGCCGCCGGCGCGCGCCTGCTGGCGCGGGTCTTCGGCACCGGGGCGGTCGGCGCGTGACGCGGCGATGAAACCTGCCGGCGCGGCCACTGCCACAGCGTTCGGGCGGCGCATCGCGTGTTGCGCGGCGGCGGCAGGGCTGGCATGAAAGATGGCGAACACGGCGGTGCCACAGCATCTGGGGTTCTTCCGACGTGACAAGCCCCAGGGCTGGGTTCTCACGGAACGGGTGGCGCCGTTCCGCAGGGGCCTGTGCCGCCGCTGAAAGGAGCGGCGCTTGCCTGACGGTGGCGGAAACCTGGCGCTGGGGTCGTCCTTCCCGGCACTCGTGCTGAACGCGGATTTCCGGCCGCTCTCCTATTTCCCGCTCTCGCTGTGGTCCTGGCAGGATGCGGTGAAGGCCGTCTTCCTCGACCGCGTCTCGGTGCTGAACGAGTACGAGGTGGAGGTGCATTCCCCCACCCTCTCCATGCGCCTGCCCAGCGTGATCGCGCTGAAGGAATACATCCCCGCCGCGCGGCGCCCGGCCTTCACGCGCTTCAATGTCTTCCTGCGCGACCGCTTCGAGTGCCAGTACTGCGGCGAGGGCCGGCCGACCCAGGACCTGACCTTCGACCACGTGATTCCGCGCAGCCGCGGCGGGCGCACGACCTGGGACAATGTCTGCACCGCCTGCGGCCCCTGCAACCTGCGCAAGGGCAACCGCCTGCCGCGCGAGTGCAACATGCTGCCGCGCCAGCCGCCGCGGCAGCCGACGAGCTGGGAATTGCAGGAGAACGGCCGCCTCTTCCCGCCGAACTACCTGCACGAGAGCTGGCGGGACTATCTCTACTGGGATTCCGAGCTGGAGAGCTGAGCGGCCGTCAAGTAAAGGCCTCGCGCAAACGTCGGAGCGCCCGGGCGAGCGACGGCGCCTCGCCCGTCTCTGCCGCGCGAACCGGATCCCAATGATCGCGCACGAATTCCGCCGTGCGGGCACCGGCAAGCTGCATCTCGACGGGACTCGACACTGCGATCCGGCGGAGCTCGGGGTCCCGCGAGGTGGCCCAGGCGTTGATCATGGTGCGCTTCGGGTCCGGCAGAAGTTCCGGCGATCGAGGCACGGCGGACCGCCTGATGTGGGCGTAGCGCGCGAAAGCCTCGGTATCCGCCAGCAGCCAAGCCTCAACGGCGCGAACGGCGACGCGCAGACAAAGGCGCCTGTGACGCCGCGGCAGCAACGCCCGCACCAGCGCGCCCGCACAGGCCGCATCCTGATCAAGGTCGCGGAGCACGAGCATAGAGCGGTATTCGGCACCTGCATTCAAGCCGGGCAGCCGCGCGTCCAGCCAGGCCTTGCCGCGCCCGCGCTGCCGCGACAGCAGATCCGGGCCGGGGACGCCGCCCGCTGCGATCACCAGACGGCGCGCAACCTCGATGTCGACCGGCCCCTCGCCGCATAGAGCGACCTCATCGTGTGGCGACATCGAGGGTAGCCAGCCGATGAGCCTGCGAAGGCGCCGACAGCGGCAGGGCAACATCGCCCAGCAATGAGCCGGCCTGCACCTGGGCAACGACCTCGAGGTCATCGGATGCGGTCAGGATGACGCTTCCGTCCGTGCCGACATGAAGACGATGAACATCCGACAGCCCGACACCGGGGGCATTGAGGATGGCATAGGAATGCGTCGTTGCGATCACCTGCCGGCCGGAGAAGCGTTGTGCCCGGCGCATCATCTCCGGCAGCTTTTCGACGATCGCGTCGTTGAGCGACAGTTCGGGCTCCTCTAGGAGGAGAGGCCCGCCGCGTTCCGTCAGGGACCAGAGAAAGCCGATCAGCCGCAGCGTCCCGTCGGAGAACTGATCCTCCTGCTGGCGAGCAGCATTCGCGCGCCAATGCGCGAAGGCGGCTTCGAGATGCGGGTGGCCGTCGGCATCGTCCTTCAGTTCGAGGCTCACGAATTGCGGAACTGCTACCCTCAGCGCCTCCGCGATGCGGCGCAGGCGCGGCTCCCGCGTCTTCTTCGGAACGTCCTTTATGCGCCGGAGCAGGTCGCCGCCATAGGGGTCGTCTCCGAGCGCGAGGTGCCGCCGCGGGTCGCGCACGATCTGCGGCACCACATGCAGGTAGCGTATCGACGCGAAGAAGTCTGCAAGCTCGCGGAACTTGCGATTCTGCGCAACCTGTTCCAGCTTCGTCTGCGAATAGATCAGCGGATCGGAGGCGTCCGGCGGGCGAAGTAGGTTCTCGATCTCGCGTCCGTTCCGATAGACGCGCTCCTCACTGACCGTCGCTTGCCGCTCGCCCTTGCGACGTTGGAGCCTCAGCCGATAGCGCCAAGCGGCGGGCTTCGTCGTCGAGCCGACCTCGACATCGAGGACGACGTCGCTGGGGTCGCGCGCATGCAGGCAGCGGATGGTCGAGAAGCTTTCGCGCGCCGCGATCGCTGCCGCTAGGCCACCACCCGTCGGCCGCGCCAAGTCGCGCAGGAAGCGCAGCGCATCCAGGAAGTTCGACTTGCCGGAGGCGTTCGGCCCAATGATGAAGGCGCGCGCCCCGAGCCTCGCCTCCGCATGACGGAAGTTGCGCCAGTTCACCAGGGCGACCCGGGTGAAGCGAAGCTGCTCGGTCGCGGCCATGTCTCCGGTCTCATCGATTCGGCGCAGGCGACAACCCGATGGCGGGGAAAGCGCCTAGCTTTTCGTCCTGGCTTTCCATATTGGGCCGCCCTCTGAAGGCACGCAACGAACCATCCGGAGGCCCCCATGGCGGACATCATCATCGACATCGGCGGCGAGCTCTTCCCCGCCCGCTTC
>CAYNYQ010000541.1:0-3203 GCA_964401305.1 uncultured Acetobacteraceae bacterium
GACCGGCGGCGCGGCGCTGGCCGAGCGCATCGCCGTGGCGGCCAGGCGCGCCGGCCTCGCCCCGGCCCAGGCGGCGCCGCTGCTGCGTGCCGCCGCCCTCGACTTCCGCACCGACGACGCGGCGGCGCGCATCGCCGCGACGGCGATCGTGTCGGAGGTCGCGGCGCGGCTGGAGCAGGCCTAGGCGCGGCACCGCGACGCCGCCCCTGCCCCGCGCGGGGATGGGGGCCGGGGTGAGGGGGGCAGCGCCGTCGAACGGGATTGGTGTGGCGGCCAGGGGCCGGCGCGGAGGCAGGACATGGGTTTCAATTGCGGCATCGTGGGCCTGCCGAATGTCGGCAAGTCGACCCTCTTCAACGCGCTGACCGAGACCGCCGCGGCGCAGGCGGCCAACTACCCATTCTGCACCATCGAGCCGAATGTCGGGCGCGTCGCCGTGCCCGACCCGCGCCTCGACACCCTGGCGCGCATCGGCAAGTCGGCGAAGACCATCCCGACCAGCCTGGAGTTCGTGGACATCGCCGGCCTGGTGCGCGGCGCCTCCAAGGGCGAGGGGCTGGGCAATCAGTTCCTGGCGAACATCCGCGAGGTGGACGCCATCGTCCATGTGCTGCGCTGCTTCGAGGATGGCGACATCACGCATGTGGAAGGCAGCGTCGACCCGATCCGCGATGCCGAGACGGTAGAGACCGAGCTCATGCTCGCCGACCTCGACAGCCTGGAGAAGCGCCAGCAGGGCCTGGTGAAGCGCGCCCGCGGCGGCGACAAGGAGGCCCAGGCCCAGCTCGGCCTGATCGACCCGATCCTCGCCGCGCTGCAGGCCGGCCGCCCCGCCCGCACCGCCATCCCGGCGGGCGAGGAGGAGGCCGCGCGTCGCCTGCAGCTGATGACGACCAAGCCGGTGCTCTACGTCTGCAACGTCGAGGAAGCCGCGGCCGCGACCGGCAACGCGCACAGCGCCCGGGTCGAGGCGCGCGCGCGGGCGGAGGGCGCGCAATCGGTCGTCGTCTCGGCGGCGATCGAGGCCGAGATCAGCCAGATGCCGCAGGCCGACCGCGCCGACTTCCTCGCCTCGCTCGGGCTCGAGGACAGCGGGCTCGACCGCGTCATCCGCGCCGGCTACGCGCTGCTCGGCCTGGTCACCTACTTCACCGTGGGGCCGAAGGAGGCCCGCGCCTGGACCATCACCAGGGGCACCCGGGCGCCGCAGGCCGCCGGCGTGATCCATGGCGACTTCGAGCGCGGCTTCATCGCCGCCGAGACCATCGCCTATGCCGACTACGTGGCGCTCGGCGGCGAGCAGGGCGCCAAGGAAGCCGGGAAGATGCGGGTCGAGGGCAAGGAATACGTGGTGAAGGACGGCGACGTCCTGCTGTTCCGCTTCAACGTCTGAAGGCGGGGCGCGCGGGCGCGGTGCTGCAGGAGCTGCTCATCGGCCTGGCCGGCGACACCACGCTGCCCGGCCTGCCCATCGCCTTCCTGCTCGGTGCCCTGGTCGGCGCGGAGCGCGAATGGCGCCAGACCAATGCGGCCGGCCTGCGCTCCTGCGTGCTGATCTCGATCGCCGCGGCGGCCTTCGCCGACCTGATGGTGACGCGGGTCGAGGCCTCCAACCTCGGCGCGGGCTTCGGCGCGGTGGCGACCGGGGTCGGCTTCCTCGGCGCCGGCGCGATCCTGCGCGAGGGGGCCAATATCCGCGGCCTCTCCACCGCCGCCACCATCTGGTGCGTCGCCGCCATTGGCGCCCAGGCCGGGGCGGGCGAGACGGTGGGCGCGATCTGGCTGACCATCCTGGTGCTGCTGATCAACACGCTGATGCGCCCGGTGCAGCGCGTCATCCGCCGCCGCCGCCCGGTGCAGCGCTCGGCCGAGGACGCGGCGCTGGAGGGCTGATTCCCCCTTCGCCGGGTTCCGACCTGCGGCCGCCGCAGGCGGCCGAGCGCCCGAATGGGCGCCGCGCCAGGTGGCGCGCAGCCAAGGCGGCGCAGCCGTCGCCGGCGCTTGAGGATGACGTGCGGCAGCACGTCATGAGCCGGGCACAAGCCGCCCGCCCGCCGGCCAGCGCGCGCGCCGCTCAGCCCCCGCGCCGCATCAGGAAGCGCCGGACCGCATTGTCGGTGGCAAGGCCGATCGCCCGGCTGCGCGCCATCGCCTCCGTCCCGGCGTCGCCGGCGCGCTCGGCCAGCGCCGCCATGGCGGCCCAGCAGGGCTGGTACTCCGCCAGCCGCGCATCCGCCGCCACCGCCGCGCGCAGCGCCGCCAGGCCCGCCGCCGGCCCGCGCACCGCCGCCACCGCCACCGCGCGGTTCACGGCGACCACCGGCGAGCCGGTCTCCGCCGCCAGCGCGTCGTAGAGCGCGAGGATCGCCGCCCAGTCCGTCTCCCCGGTGAAGCGCCGCGCGGCATGGGCCGAGGCGACGGCTGCCTCCCACTGGTAGCGACCGGGCCGGCCGGCGGCGAAGGCGCGGCGCAGCAGCGCCTCGGCCTCGGCCTGCAGCGCCGCGTCCCAGCGCGCCGGGTCCTGGGCCGAGAGCGGCACGTAGTCGCCGGCCGCGTCGCGCCCCGCCGGCCGCCGCGCCTCGAGGTGCAGCAGCAGGGCGGCGAGGCCGAGCGCCTCCGGCTCCCCAGGCGCCAGGGCGGCGCAGAGCCGCGCCAGCCACAGCGCCTCGCCGGCCAGCGCGCCGCCATCCGCGTGGTCCGCCGCGCCCGCCGCATAGGCGGCGTAGATCGCCGCCAGCACCTCCGGCAGCCGCGCCGCCACCGCCTCGGGGCCGGGCAGGGCGAAGCCGGCGCCACCCTCCTTCAGCCGCCGCTTGGCCCGCACCAGGCGCTGCGCCATCGCCGCCGGCGAGACCAGGAAGGCCGAGGCGATGCGCGCCGCCTCCAGCCCCAGCACGGCCTGCAGCATCAGCGGCGCGCGCGCGGCCGGCTCCACCGCGGGGTCGGCGCAGGCGAGCAGCAGGGCGAGCCGGTGGTCGGGCAGCGCGGCCGGGTCGTCGGGCAGGGCGGCGCGGCGCAGCAGCTCGGGCACCGCGCCGGCATGGGTGGCGCGGCGGCGGTGCCCGTCGAGCAGCCGGCGCCGCGCCGCAGTCAGCAGCCAGGCCTCGGGACGGTCCGGCACGCCCTCGCGCGGCCAGTGGTCGAGCGCCGCGGCGAAGGCGTCGCCGATCGCGTCCTCCGCCGCCGCCAGGTCGCCGGTGCCG
>CAYNYQ010000542.1:0-3200 GCA_964401305.1 uncultured Acetobacteraceae bacterium
GCTGCTGCGCGAGGCCGGCATCGTGACCGAGGCGCAGTTCATCGTCGGCCTCGAGAACGAGACGGCGGAGACGCTGGAGGAGACCTACCGCATGGCCCGGGACTGGAACCCGGACATGGCGAACTGGGCGATGTACACGCCCTGGCCGTTCAGCGACCTGTTCCGCGAGCTCGGCGACAAGGTCGAGGTCTTCGACTTCGAAAAGTACAACTTCGTCACGCCGATCATGAAGCCGGACGCGATGGACCGCGCCACGCTGCTCGACCGCACCATGGCGAACTACCGGCGCTTCTACATGAACAAGGCCTTCTTCCAGTACCCCTGGACGCGCGACCGGCGGCGGCGCAGCTATCTGGTCGGCTGCCTGAAGGCCTTCCTGAAGTCGGGCTTCCAGCGGACCTTCTACGACCTCGGCAAGGTCGGCTACTGGGGGCCGCAGACCAAGAAGAAGGTCGACTTCCACTTCGACGCGAGCCGCACCGCGCCGGTCGACGCGGCGCGCGCGCCGCACAACGCCATGTGGAAGACCATGCACCGGCCGAAGGCGAAGCTGCCGCGCGCGAACGAGCCCGTCCTCGCCACCACGCAGTCCGAGGAGGCGGCCCGCGCCATGGCCTGCGGCGGCGGCACGGACCGGCAGCTGACCGAGGCGGAGATGGACGCGCTGACCCGGAGCCGCCCCGTCCCGCTCGCCTGTGGCGGCGGCACCGACCGGCAGCTGACCGAGGCCGAGATGGACGCGCTCGGCGGGACGCCGGCCACGGGCGCCGGGCCGCAGGCCGGCCAGGGCTGAGCCCGGCGGCGTGGACGGAAGCCTGCCCCCCGCCGCCGCGGCGCGCATCGGCCCGAATGCGGTGACGCGGATCGCCGAGGCGATGCGCGCGGCCCGGGGCGAGGATGCGGTGCAGGCGCTCTTCGCCGCGGCCGGGCTCGACCACCACCTGCGCTCGCCGCCGGGCAGGATGGTCGCCGAGCGGGACGTCACCGCGCTGCATGCCATGCTGCGGGAACGGCTTGGCGATGCGGCAGCAGCCGTCATCGGCGCCGAGGCTGGGCGGCTCACCGCCGGCTACCTGCTCGCGCACCGTATCCCACGGCCGCTGCAGGCCGTGCTGTGCGTCGCGCCGCCTGGCATCGCGGCACGCGTGCTGCTCCGTGCCATCGCGCGGAACGCCTGGACCTTCTCCGGCAGCGGCGCCTTCCGCGCCGAGCCCGGCAACCCGAGCCGCGTGACGATCGCGCATTGCCCGCTCTGCCGCGGCGCCGCGACCGAGCGCCCGGCCTGCGCGTACTTCGCCGCGACGCTGGCGGGCCTGTTCCGTGCCCTGGTGCATCCCGGCACGCAGGCCGTCGAGGTCGCCTGCCAGGCCCTGGGCGATGCTGCCTGCGTCTTCGAACTCGGCTGGCCGCGCGGCCGCTGCTAGACCACGACGCGGCGGTAGAGATGCCAGCTCGCATGGCCGAGCACGGGCATCACCACCGCGAGGCCCACGAAGAGCGGCAGGCAGCCCAGCGCCAGCCCGGCCGCGACGGCGAGGCCCCAGAGCGCCATCGGCCCGGGATTGGCCTGGCAGGCCCGCAGCGAGGTCCCGATCGCCGTGCCGAGCGTCGCCCGCCGGTCCAGCAGCAGCGGCAGCGACACCACGCTGATCGCCAGCACCAGCAGCGCGAAGCCGAAGCCGACGAGGTTGCCGATCACCAGCAGCCGCCAGCCCTCCGCCGTGGCGAAGACCTCCTCGAGCAGCGCGCCGAGGCCCGCCGGCTGCTGCGGCCCGAGCGTCGCCGCGTAGATCGCCTGCGCCGCCGCGAGCCAGAGCAGGAAGATCGCCGCGAGCACCAGCGTCATGCCGAGGATGGCCCCCGGCGAGCGGGCCCGCGAGAGCGCGAAGGCCTGGGTCCACCGCACGGTCTCGCCGCGCTCGCGCCGGCGGCTGAGATTGGTCAGGCCGAGCGCCGCCACGGGCCCAAGCAGCGACAGCCCCGCCACCATCGGCCAGAGCAGCGCCAGCATGTCGCCGCCCCAGGCCGCGCGCGCCGCCACCAGGCCGACGAGGGGATAGATCAGCCCGAGGAAGACGAGCTGGGTGGGGATGGCGAGGAAATCCTCGATGCCGGCGCGCAGGGCGGCGCCGATATCGGCCGGGCCGATCCGGCGGATGGCGGGCCGCGCCGCGGCGGACGCGTCCGTGCCTTCGGTCCGCAGGCTCCAGGGGGTCTCGGTGGCCATGCGTCTCCCTTTCCTGATCGGGCACGCAGGCCGGCAGGGCCTGGCGCCGCTGCAGCGGATCCCGACCGGGTGAGGCCACCGGATCGGGTGACGAGGCTTGTCCCATCGGAAGGCGGGCGCGGCGCCCGCACGCGCTCCCCGCCCGCGTTCCAGGTCGGCGCCGTCTGCGGAAAGCCTAGGCCCGGAGCCCCCTTTGCGGCGGTCACGGGTCCGCGTGCCGGGCGCGCGGCGTCAACCCGCGTTTACGATTGACTTCACTGTCAATCTTGACTGACAGTGATGGCGACGGTTTTCGTTGACAGACACGGGAGGCCCGGCATGGACGCGGTGTCGCGGATCGAGCGGGCATTGGCCTCGGCGGTGGAACGGGCGGATGCGCAAGGCGGCCCGCCGCGCCTGGCGGAGGCCATGCGCTACGCCGTCTTCCCGCGCGGTGCGCGCATCCGGCCGCGGCTCTGCCTCGCCGTCGCGCATGCCTGCGGCGACGACAACCCGGCCCTGGCCGACGCCGCCGCCGCCGCGATCGAGCTGCTGCACTGCGCCTCGCTCGTGCATGACGACCTGCCCTGCTTCGACGACGCCGACACGCGCCGCGGCAAACCGAGCCTGCACCGCGCCTTCAACGAGCCGCTGGCCGTGCTCGCCGGCGATGCGCTGATCGTGCTGGCCTTCCAGGCCCTGGCCGACGCCGCCGCCACCACGCCGCAGCGCCTGCCCGCGGTGCTCGCCACGATCAGCGGGGCGGTCGGCGCGCCGCACGGCATCGTCGCGGGCCAGGCCTGGGAATGCGAGCCGACGGTCGATCTCTCGGTCTACCAGCAGGAGAAGACCGGCGCGCTCTTCGCCGCCGCCACCGTGGCCGGCGCCGCGGCCGCCGGGGCGGAGCACGGCCCCTGGCGCGTGCTGGGCGAGCTGCTCGGCGAGGCCTACCAGGTCGCCGACGACCTGCGCGACGCCGTCTCCGACCCCGAGG
>CAYNYQ010000543.1:0-1991 GCA_964401305.1 uncultured Acetobacteraceae bacterium
GCCAGGTCGGGCAGGTCCGTCGCCGCGTCCACCTCCGCGCGCACCTGCGCCGTCAGCCGCGCCAGCGCGCCCTCCGCCTCCACCGCCACGCGCTCCGTCAGCTGCTCCACGTGCTCGGCCGAGGCCGGCGCCGCCGCCAGCAGGGTACGAAGCCTGGTCAGCGCCTGCCGCGTGGGGTCTCCCGACGCCGGCGTCTCTTCCTGCGCCGCCTGGTCGGGCGGCGCCGCGCCGTCTCCCCCCCGAGAGACCGGCTGCGGCGCCGCCCCGGGCACCGGCGGGGCTGCCGCATCCCCCGCCGCGCGCCCGATCACCTCCGCCTCGCCCTCGGGCTCGGACAGCCCCAGGCGGTCGCGGATCTGGCTCGCCTCCACCCGCAGGCCGAGCGGCACCAGCTTGTGCACCGCGTCGACCACCTTCTCGATCGGCACCTCGTCCGGGCGGCCGATGCGCAGCCGCGGGTACTTCGGCTGCGGCCCGAAGTTGAAGGCGACGATGGCCTGGACGAGCTGGCGCGTGAGGGTGGTGGAGACCGCCCGCGCATCCGCGCGCTCGATGTCCTCCTGCACCAGGCGGTGCTCCTGGGCGACCGCATGGCCGCCGGAGACTGCATCCGTCGTGGTGGTCTGGCCGAGCACGGCCTTCGAGATCTGCCGGTCCAGCCAGTCGGCCCGCCGCTCGAACAGGTCGGAGCCGTCCTTCAGGTCGAGGCCGGTGACGAACTCGATCTCCATCCCCTTCGGGATGATGGCGGCGCAGTCGCCGGCGATGTTGGCGATCGCGGTCCAGAGCGTGTCGCGGTCGGCCTCGCTGCTCTCGGGCCCGTAGCGGCCGACGCGCATCGGCTGACCGTAATTCTGCACGAAGAGCGCCCAGTCGCGCAGCGTGAAGGCCTTGAACATCCAGGCCCAGGAGGCGAGGCGCGCCAGGCCGGAGCGCAGGATCAGGCCGCTCTTCTGCGGGTGGCGGTGCACCAGGAACTTGTGCGGCTGCAGCGGCACGCCCTCGATCGCCGCCAGGTCGCGCAGCAGGATCTGGTCGCGGCTCTCCTGGTCCACGGTGAACCAGCGCTGCGGGCGGAAGATCAGCTTCTCCGGCCAGAACATGCCGGGCTCGGTCCGCCACATGATCTCGCAGACCGAGAAGCCTTTGCCCACAGCGTCGAGGATGTCGAACAGCGCCTCCTCCAGCACGCCGGTCTCGATCCACTCCTCGACCAGCGCCTGGTGCTTCTGGTGGTCCGGGGCGTCGGACGCGGCTTCGACCGTGATCGGCAGCTGCGCGACGGATCGCTTCCGAGTGCCGAGCACGCTGCCGTAGTGCAGGTCCCGCTCCTCGATGTCCTCGGCGAGCTCGAGATAGGCAAGGCCCTCGCCCTCGGCCGCGTCGCGGTGGATCGCGGCCAGCCGCGCCGGCGTCAGGCCCGCGGCCGGGCTTTCCGAAACGGCCGGGCGCACGCCGGCGAGGGTCGGGCGCGCCACCTCCTGCCGCAGGCGGGAGAGCGGCGGCAGCGGGCGGCCGTACTGGTCGAGCAGCGCCATCGCCTACCTCCCCGCCGGATAGTGGCGCTCGACCAGGCGCGCATGCAGGTAGCCCTTGGCCCCGGCGACGCGCTGCGCGTCGTAGCGGCGGGAAAAGCGGAGCGCCTCGGAGGGCTCGGCCGTCCAGCGCCAGGACATGGCGCCGGGCGTGGTGTCGCAGGCGTAGAAGAGCGGGCGCTGCGGGTCGCTGTTCGGGTGCTCGATTACCCAGGCCGGCACCAGCACCGCTGCCGGCGCCTGCCCCAGCGGCCAGGTTGGCTCCTCGGCGTGTTCCTGCGTCATGCCGCCCTGTCCTCCTCCTGCCGCACCGGCTGCGGGCGCGGGCGCGCCGCGGCGCCGGCGGCCGTGGCCGGCACGAAGCAGAGCGCGCCGGAGGCCGGGTCGCGGTAGATCCAGCCGCCGTCGACGCCGATGCGCTCCAGCCCGCCCTCGGCGTGGCGCCAGGTGCCGGTC
>CAYNYQ010000543.1:2091-3197 GCA_964401305.1 uncultured Acetobacteraceae bacterium
GGGACGGTGATGGTCGCGTCCTCGAAGGCCGCCTTGAAGTGCGGCATGTGCTCCCGGTACCAGGGCTCGGAGAGCTGCACGGCCTCCACGCGGCTCTCGCCCCATCGGCGCACGGCTGCCTCGGCGAGGGCGCTGCCGTTGCCGCCGGCGTCGAACTTCGCCGCGCGGAAGCGGGGCAGGCGGTCGCCGATGTGGAGGACCACCTGGCGCTGCTCGTCGTGGGGGACGTTGCGCATCTCCAGCAGGAAGGGCGTGCGGTTGACCAGGTCGCGGCCGAGCTCGCGCGGCCACAGCACCGACAGGTCGCGCACCCGGCCGAAATCCATGCCGAAGACGTGCGGCCGATTGGGGTCGAGCTGGTCCAGCACCGGGTCCAGGTGGGTGCGGATCCAGTCGCGCAGCCAGGCCTGCTGCATCGCCTCCGACGTCGAGAGGAAGTCCTTCGGGCATTCCAGGTGCAGCACCGGGATGGAGCGGTCCTGGCGGGCCTCGATCAGCGCCAGCGGCAGCACCCCGCCCGAGGACGGGTTCGGGATGACGTGCAGCTCCTCGTCGGCGTTGTTCCGGTACGCCTTCAGGATCCCGTCGCGGAAAGCCGTCTTGCCCTCCGGCGTCGGCGTCTTGCCGCCGCGCAGGCAGACCCGCTCGTAGAGCCCCTCCTCCATCGCCTCGTCGAAGGTCAGGCGCATCAGGTGGTAGGGCAGGCGCCCGGCGCGGATCTCCTGGACCAGCGTGTTGAAGGGGTTCGTGTCGCCGTTGTGGGTGGAGACGATGATGACCTTGCCGCCCCAGATCAGCAGCGCCAGCGCGGCCTTCAGCACCTCCTCCAGGTCGTCCATGAAGGCGGCCTCGTCCAGGATGACCAGGCCCTGCTTGCCGCGCAGCGCGCGCGCAACGCTGGGCAGGGCCACCGTGTCGAAGCCGCTGTCGAAGCCGATGCGGAAGGCGCCGATCGCCGCCTCGGGCCGGTCAGGGTCCTGGAAGACGAGCTCCTCCATGGGCCGGGCCGCGAGCTGGAACAGGCGCGCGAACTCACCGACATAGCCGATGAACTCGCGCGTCATCTCCTTCTCATAGCCCATGTAGAGCACGTCCATGCCGCCGGC
>CAYNYQ010000544.1:0-3196 GCA_964401305.1 uncultured Acetobacteraceae bacterium
ACTGCGGCGCGCCGAAGGGGCAGGCGTAGAAGCAGTAGCCGCAGCCGATGCAGAGATCCTTGTCGTGCAGCACCAGCCCGTCCGCCGTGCCGTAGAAGCAGGAGACGGGGCAGACCGCGGCGCAGGGCGCATCCGTGCAGTGCATGCAGGCCATGGAGATGCTGCGCTCGCCCGGGCGCCCGTCGTTCAGCGTGACGACGCGGCGGCGGTTGATGCCCCAGGGCACCTGGTGCTCGTTCTTGCAGGCGGTGACGCAGGCGTTGCATTCGATGCAGCGCTCGCCGTCGCAGAGGAATTTCAGCCGCGTGGCCATCTCAGCGGGCTCCCTCGCCGGGCGGCGCCATCTCAGGCGGCCCTGATCTGGCAGAGCGTCACCTTGGTCTCCTGCATGGCGGTGACGGGGTCGTAGCCGTAGGTGGTGATGGCGTTCACGCTCTCGCCCAGCACGATCGGGTCGGTGCCGGGCGGGTAGTGCCCGCGCCGGTTCTCGCCGAGGAACCAGCCGCCGAAGTGGAAGGGCATGAAGACCACGCCGCGGCCGACACGCTCGGTCACCATCGCCTTCATGCGGCAGGCGGCGCCGCCCGGCATCTCCGGGCCCGAGGCCAGCACCCAGGCGCCGTTGCGGATGCCGCGCGCCTCGGCATCGGCCGGGTTGATCTCGACGAACATGTCCTGCTGCAGCTCGGCCAGCCAGCGGTTGGAGCGCGTCTCCTCGCCGCCGCCCTCGTACTCCACGAGGCGCCCGGAGGTGAGGATCAGCGGGAAGTCGCGCGCCGCCTCGAAGCTGCGCAGCTGCCGCGTCTGGTACTCGAAGGGCATGCGGAAGGCGCGGCGGTCGGTCAGCGCCGGGTAGGTGCCGGCGGGCGGCCGCGCCGTGCCGCCGCCCTCGGCCATCATGGCGCGCGGCGGCAGCAGGTCGGTGCGGCTGGTGTAGATCGGCTCGCGGTGCTGCGGCACCGGGTCGGGCAGGTTCCAGGCGACGGCGCGCGCCTTGGCGTTGCCGTAGGGCAGGCAGCCATGCTCCATGGCGACGCGGATGATCCCGGCCGAGAGGTCGGTGGACCAGCTCACCCGGTCCTCGGTCTCGCCGCCGATGCGGCGGATCACCGCGCGCTCGTGCTCAGTCAGCTCCTCGTACCAGCCGAGGCGCTTGAGCACGGCGACGGTGAATTCCGGGTAGCCGTCCTCGATCTCGCTGCCCTTGCTGTAGCTGCCCTCGGCCAGCAGGCTCTGCCCGTCGCGCTCCACGCCGAAGCGGGCGCGGAAGGTGCCGCCGCCCTGCTTCACGTGCAGGTTCGTGTTGTAGAGGATGGCGCTGCCCGGGTGCTTCATCTCCGGCGTGCCCCAGCAGGGCCAGGGCAGGCCGTAGAACTCGCCCGCCACCGGCGTGCCGGGCCGGCCGCGCAGCGTGACGATGTCGAAGTGCTCCTGGTTCGCCATGTGCAGCTTCAGGCGCTCCGGCGACTGGCCGGAATAGCCGGTGGAGAGCGCGCCGCGGTTGATCTCGCGCAGCAGGTCCTCGGGCAGCGGCTCGTCCCGGTCGACCTTGATGCCCTTGAACAGCACCTCGGCCAGGCCGAGCCGCCGCGCCAGCAGGTACATGGCGGCGTAGTCGCTCCGCGATTCGAAGATCGGGTCGACGACCCGGTCGTACCACTGCAGCTGGCGCGAGGAGGCGGTGCGGCTGCCGGCCTGCTCCATGCTGGTGGCGATCGGCAGCAGCCAGGTGCCGTTGCGGCGGTTGGCGAGCTGCGCGTAGTTGGTCGGGTGGGGGTCCGCCACCACCAGCATCTCCAGCGCCTCGAGGCCCTTCACGCTGTCGGTCATGCGGGTGACGGTATTGCCGCCATGGCCGAAGACGACCATGCCCTTGATCGGCGCCGGCTGGCCGATCTCCTCCTTCGGCATTAGCACCGCGTCGAACCAGCGCGTGGTCGGGATGCCCGGCGTCTCCATCAGCTGCTTGCTGGCGAAGCGGGAGACCAGCCAGTCGTATTCCACCTCCCACACCCGCGCCCAGTGCCGCCAGGCATTCTCGTCGAGCCCGTAGTAGAAGGGCGTGGTCACGACATCGACGCCGCAATCGGTGGCGCCCTGCACGTTGGGATGGCCGCGGAAGATGTTGGCGCCGGTGCCGTCCACGCCGACATTGCCGGTCGCCAGCAGCAGGGCGCAGAGCGCGCGCACGCCGGCCGTGCCCGTGGCGTGCTGCGTCGCGCCCATGCACCACACCACCGTCGCCGGCTTCTCGGTGGCCAGCAGGCGCGCAACGCGCTCGACCTGCGCCGGCGGGATGCCGGTGACGCGCTGGCATTCCTCGGGCGTCCAGCGCTCCACCTCGGCGCGGATCTGCTCCATGCCCCAGACGCGCTGGCGGATGAAGTCCTTGTCCTCCCAGCCGTTGCGGAAGACGTGCCAGAGCAGGCCCCAGGCGAAGGCGATGTTGGTGCTCGGGCGGATGCGCACGTATTCGGTGGCGTGCGCCGCGGTGCGGGTGAAGCGCGGATCGACCACGATCATGTTGGCGCGGTTCATCTCCCGCCCCGTCAGCACGTGCTGCATCGAGATCGGGTGCGCCTCGGCCGGGTTGCCGCCGACGACGATGATGGTGCGGCTGTTGCGGATGTCGTTGAAGCTGTTGGTCTGCGCGCCGTAGCCCCAGACATTCGCCACCCCCGCCACGGTGGTCGAGTGGCAGATGCGCGCCTGGTGGTCGCAGCTGTTGGTGCCCCAGAAGGCGGCGAATTTGCGGAAGAGATAGGCCGCCTCGTTCGAGAACTTGGCGCTGCCCAGCCAGAACACGCTGTCCGGCCCAGCCTCCTCGCGGATCTTCAGCAGGCCCGCGCCGATCTCCTCGATCGCCTGCTCCCAGGAGAGGCGCTGCCAGGTGCCGTCCACCAGCTTCAGCGGGTATTTCAGCCGCCGCTCGCCGGCGACGCTCTCGCGCACCGCCGCGCCCTTGGCGCAGTGCGTGCCGCGGTTGATCGGTGATTCCCAGGCCGGCTCCTGCCCGACCCAGACGCCCTCCTGCACCTCGGCGATGACGCTGCAGCCGACCGAGCAGTGCGGGCAGACGCTCTTGATCCGCTGCACGGGCCGGTCGTGGCGGATCACGCCCATCATGCCCTCGCCGGCCGCCGCCGCGCGCGCGACGCGGGCAGGCCCGAGCGCGCCCAGCGCGGCGAGCCCGGCG
>CAYNYQ010000545.1:0-3179 GCA_964401305.1 uncultured Acetobacteraceae bacterium
ATCGTTGGCATCAAGGGGCCGGCACGGTGGCGCCGGCGGGGGCGATGGCGGCCTCGGGCGCGGCTGCCGGGGCGATGGCGGGGGCTGCGGCGGCCATGGCGGCCTCGGCGCGGCGGGTCTCGCTCATCGGGCGGCACCACTTCCTTCGAGCCGCGGCGGCGCGGCGGGGGTGGGGGCGGTCTCGCCCGCCGGGCGGGGCGGCGTCATCAGGCGCTTCAGCACCTCGGCGCGCGGGCCGAACATCTCCATCGCGCCGTCCTTCAGCAGCAGCACCTTGTCGACCCCCTGCACCAGGGTCGGCCGGTGGCTGACCAGCACCACGGTGGTGTTCTGCGCCTTCAGCCGCTCCAGCGCGCGGATCAGCGCCGCCTCGCTGTCGCCGTCGAGGTTGCTGTTGGGCTCGTCGAGCACGACCAGCTTGGGCCGGCCGAACATGGCGCGCGCGAGGCCGATCAGCTGGCGCTGGCCGCCCGAGAGGTACATGCCGCCCTCGCCGATCTGGGTCTCGTAGCCGTTGGGCAGGCGCAGGATCATCTCGTGGCAGCCGGCGAGCTTGGCCGCCTCGTAGACCTGGTCGGGCTCGGCCTCGCCCATGCGGGCGATGTTGGCGAAGACGGTGCCGTCGAACAGCTCCACGTCCTGCGGCAGGTAGCCCATGTGGCGGCCGAAATCCTCGCGCATCCACTGGAAGACGTCGGCGCCGTCGAGCCGCACGTTGCCCGCGGCCGGCGGCAGGGTGCCGGTGATGAGGCGGATCAGCGTGGTCTTGCCGGCGGCCGAGGGGCCGATGACGGCCAGGCTCTCCCCCGGGGCGAGGGCGAAGTTCACGCCCTTGATCATGGCGACGCCCTGGCCCGGGAAGGCGTAGGAGACACGCTCGACCGCGAGGCGCCCCTCGGGCTCGGGCAGCGGCAGGCCGGGCGGGCGGATGCGCGGCTGCACCAGGAAGGCCTCGAGCCGGCGGAAGGACTGCCGCGCCTGCACCAGCTGCTTCCAGCCGCCGATCATCTGCTCCACCGGCGCCAGCGCCCGGCCCATGATGATCGAGCCCGCGATCGAGGCGCCGGCGGTGATCTCCTGCAGGAGCACGAGATAGGCGCCGATGCCGAGGATGCCGATCTGCACCGCGAGGCGGAAGAACTTGGTCGCCGCCAGCAGCACCGAGGCGCGGTCCATCGCGCGCTGCTGCGGCCCGGCCATGGCCGAGACCGATTGCCGCCAGTGGCCGATCACCGCCGGCAGCATGCCCATGGAATCGATCACCTCGGCGTTGCGGGCGATGGAATCCGCCCGCCGCTGGCTGGCCATGGCCGCGGTGTTCGCCTCGCGCAGCAGCTTCGAGGTCGAGAGCTCGCTAAGCAAGGTCAGGCCGAAGAGGACCAGCGCGCCGCCGAAGGCGATCCAGCCCATCATCGGGTGCAGCGCGAAGATGACGGCGATGTAGATCGGCACCCAGGGCACGTCGTAGAGCGCCAGCGCACCGGGGGAGGAGACGTAGTTGCGGCAGACCGCAAGGTCGCGCAGCGCCTCCATGCGGTAGGGCCGGCCGCGCAGCGTGCTCTCGATGGCGCGGACGAAACCCTCGGGCGCCACCCGGTTCTCCACCCAGGTCGCCACGCGCTGCATGATCTGGCCGCGCGCCGCCTCGAGCATGGCCAGCACGAGCACCGCGGCCACGGCGATGAGGGTGAGGTAGAGCAGGGTGTCGAGCACGCGGGTCGCCAGCACGCGGTCGAAGACCTGCATCATGTAGATGGAGGTCGTCAGCTGCAGCAGGTTCACCGCGCCGCTGAACAGCCCGACGAGCATGAATTGCTGGCGGCAGGCGCCGAGCGCGCGGCGCAGCGGCGTCTCCGGGCCCGAGGCCCCGGGATAGGCGGCGCCGGCAGGTCCGGCGAGGCGCGGCTGGAGCATGGGTCTGCGGGCCTCGTCAGTGGCCGGTGAGGCGGGCGAGAAGGTCGGGATGGCCGGCCAGCAGCACCCAGGCACCGCCGGCGAGCGCCAGAGCGACGAGGTTGGCCAGCACCAGGCGCAGGAAGCCGCCGCCGCGCGGCGCCTGCGCCGCGGCCTCGGCGACGGCCTCGCGGCGGATCTCCTCGACGCGGTTGTGCAGGTAGCGGAAGGCGAAGTCGCTGAGCGCCGCGACCGCCTGGCCGCGCAGCGCCTCCCGCGCCTCGGGCGTCGGCGCGACGGGCCGCGGCGCCTCGGCGGCCAGGGCGAAGGCCACCTGCGCGATCAGCCTGTCCTCGGGGCCCTCGCCGCTGCGCCAGGCGGACGGTCCCGCCGCCGCCTCGGCGGCGCCGGTCGTCACTCGCATGGTCTCGCTCATCGCCATTCCAGGCTCCGCATGCTGCGGCGCGCATCCTGCGCCTGCCCCTCCGCCGGGCGGCGGCGAGGCATCTCTACTCGGTCGGCGGCGACCCTGCCATGGTCCCCGGGGTCCGGCTGTTCCTGGGGTTACAGGCCGAGCTCAAGGGAATTTGCAAGGGCCAACTCGCCGGCGCCCAGACTAGCCGCCTAGCGTGATGACTCCGTGAATGCGCGCGCAGCCTGCCGCACTGCCCGCGCGCCGGCCCGCCGCGGCGTCGCATTCGTGAAGCTTGCCGCTCGTCCATCCGGGACCGGACCGTGATAGCTGGCCCGTCGGCCAGAACGACGGACGACGGAAGAATGCGCAAGACCGCGATGCTGAGGGCCTTCACGCTGGCGGCAGCGATCGCGACCGCGGGCGCGGCCGGCCCGGCGGTCGGCCAGAGCATCGTTCCGCGCGACGTCGAGCGCGGCGTCACCGTGCCGAACCGCCCGCGGCCGGATTTCGACCCGCTCGGCCTGCGCATCGGCGGCTTCCGCCTCGACGCCGCGCTCGAGGCCGGGCTCGGCTTCGACAGCAACGTCTTCGGTCGCACAAGCAACATCGTCTCCGACGGCTTCGGCAGCCAGCTCGGCCGTGCCGCCCTCGCCAGCACCTGGTCGCGGCACGGCGTGGGCGTCTCGGGAAGCCTCGCCGCGCGGCAGTACTTCAGCGAGTCGAGCCTCGACTTCACGGACTGGGACCTCGGCGGCTTCGGCCGCTACGACCTCTCCGCCGACACCAATGTCGAGGCCCGCTACCGCCACTACCGCCAGCACCTCGACGTGTTCAGCTTCGACGTGCAGACGGCGGGAATATTCCGCCCCGT
>CAYNYQ010000546.1:0-3166 GCA_964401305.1 uncultured Acetobacteraceae bacterium
GCGATCGCGTGCCGCTCGACTGGGCGACGACGCAGAACAACCTCGGCAACGCGCTGCTGCGTCTCGGGGAGCGTGAGAGCGACACGGTGCGGCTGGAGGAGGCGGTCGCCGCCTACCGCGCCGCGCTGGAGGAGTTGATGCGCGATCGCGTGCCGCTCGACTGGGCGCAGACGCAGAACAACCTCGGCAACGCGCTCGCCACGCTCGGGGAGCGCGAGAGCGGCACGGCGCGTCTGGAGGAGGCGGTCGCCGCCTACCGCGCCGCGCTGGAGGAGTGGACGCGCGATCGCGTGCCGCTCGACTGGGCGATGACGCAGAACAACCTCGGCAACGCGCTCCGGGCGCTCGGGGAGCGCGAGAGCGGCACGGCGTGTCTGGAGGAGGCGGTCGCCGCCTTCCGCGCAGCGCTGGAGGAGAGGACGCACGAGCGCGTGCCGCTCGGCTGGGCGCAGTCCCAGCACACCCTGGCCGAGGGCCTCGCCGCGCTCGCCGAGCGCCGCGCGGACCGGGCGGCGCTGCTCGCGCAGGCGGTGGCCCACATGCGCGATGCCGTGTCTGGCTACCGGCAGGTCGGCGACGGGTATTGGGGGCCCATCGCCGAGCGGCGCCTGGGCGAACTCGACGCGCTCGCGCGTTCCAAGTAGCGGCCCTGCCGGTCCCGCACACGCCAACAAGCGGTTTCCAAAGGCCCTTCGGCCTTTGGTGGGGTGTCCAGAGGGGCGACGCCCCTCTGGCGGGGGATCGGACGTCTACGTCCGATGGGGGCAGAGCCCCCGCGCCGCTGCCGCGCCACGGCCGTGGTTCACAAGGACTATTTTCCTTGCATCCGTGGACCAATCCGCCCTACCCTGCCGCCCCCCGCCGCCCGGACCCGCCGCCATGACTCGCCTCCCTGACGACCTCCTTCCCCCGGATTTCCTGCGCCAGCACCACCTCGTCCACCGCCTCTATGTCGGCCCGGCGCTGGCCCTCACCCCGCCCCGCCCCTAGGCGCCGATGACCGATGCCGAGTGGGAATTCTGTCGCAGGCTCCTGCCCCCCGGCCCGGACCAGGGCCTTCCCGGCCGCCCCGTCTCCGGCGACATCTGGGCCACCCCCGATGGCCCCCGCGCCGACCCCGCCCGCGCGCGCCTCGATGCCCTCTTCCGCGCCGTCCTGCAGAAGCGCGAGACCCGCCGCGGCCCCGGCCGCGCCACCTGGTCCGACGCCGCCACCCCCGAGGGCCCGCGGCCCGACACCATCCGCCGCGCCTTCCGCCGGCTCGCCGAGGCGGGCTTCTTCCACCGCCTGCTGCGTGCGGTGGCCGACCTGACGCGCCGCGGCGGCCGCGGCCGGTCCGAGCATGCCCTGCCCGGCTCCTTCCTGCTGGGTCTCCGCTATCGCGCCTGCTGCGCCTTCCGCCGCATCGGCGTGAAGCGCCTCGGCCTCGCGGGGCTCGCGCTGGCGCGGCGGCTCTCGCTCTATGCCGCGCTGCCGGCGCCCTCGGCCTGCCTGCCGGACCGGGATTTGTCCGCGATCTACCTGCCCGTGCTCCGCCGCGCGATGGCGCGCATCGCCGGCAGCGACACCGAGCCGCCCTGGCGCCCGACGAAGGCCACCTGGCGCGGCATGCGGTCGATGCACCGCCTCTGCGCCGGGATCGGCCGCATCCGCCGCGACATGGAACCGGCCTGATGCGGCGCGGCGCGGCGGCCCCCTGCCCCCGCTCCCGCTGCGCGCGGGGAGGGTCTACACTCGGCGCGAGGAACACGCCCGAGGAGAGCACCCCCATGGCCCGCCCCGTCACCGCCGAGATGGCCGCCTATGCGGCCGGCCTCGATTTCGCCGCCCTGCCCGCCGAGGTGCAGGAGCGCACGCGCTTCCTCGTGCTCGACCTCATCGGCAACATCGTGCGCGGCCGCCACGATGCCGAGAGCACGCCCGCCCTGCTCGCCGCCGCCCGGGCGCTCGGCCTGGCGGCCGGCGGCGCCGCGGTCTTCGGCGACCCCGCGCGCTACACCCCGGCGGGCGCGGCGTTGCTGAACGGCGCGCTGGCCCACAGCCTCGACTTCGACGACACCCACGCCGCCGGCACGCTGCATCCCGGCGCGCCGGTGATCCCGGCCGCCCTCGCCGCGGCCGAGATGGTGGGCGCCAATGGCCGCACCGTGCTCTCGGCGATCGTCGCCGGCTACGAGGTGACCTGCCGCCTGGCGCTCGCGCTGCCGGGCGGCGACCACTACGACCGCGGCTACCACCCCACCGCCACCTGCGGCGCCTTCGGCGCGGCCGCGGCGGCGGCGCGGGTCTTCGGCCTGGATGCGAAGGGGATGGAGGACGCCTTCGGCATCGCCCTCTCCCAGGCCGCGGGCAGCCTGCAGTTCCTGGCCAACGGCGCCTGGACGAAGCGCTTCCAGGTCGGCTGGTCGGCGATGAACGGCCTCGCCGCCGCGTGCCTGGCGCGCGAGGGCTTCCGCGGCGCGGCCGAGGCCTTCGAGGGCAAGGCCGGGTTCCTCCGCGCCTATGCCCCGAACCCGGTGCCCGAGCGCGCGCTGCAGGGCCTGGGCGTGATGTTCGAGCTGATGAACACGGCGGTGAAGCCCTACCCCTCCTGCCGCTACGGCCATGCCGGCATCGACGCCGCGATCGCGCTGCGCGCCGCGCACGACCTGAAGCCCGAGGAGATCGAGGCGGTGGTGATGGGCCTGCCCAACAAGGGCATGCTGCTGGTCGGCACGCCGCTGGCCTACAAGCAGAACCCGCAGAACGTGGTGGACGGGCAGTTCAGCGGGCCCTTCGTCGTCGCCTGTGGCCTGGCCACCGGCCACATGGGCTGGGACAGCTACGCGCTGCTGCAGGATGCGGCCGTGCGCAGCCTGCTGCCGAAGATCACCTGCGAGGAGGACCCCGAGATCCAGGCCCTCTTCCCCACCTACATGGCCGGCAAGCTGACGGTGAAGGCGCGCGGCCGGAGCTTCTCGCAGACGGTGAAGGTGGCCAAGGGCGAGCCGGAGAACTTCCTCACCGAGGCCGAGCTGCGCGCCAAGTTCCACGGCCTCGCCGATGCCGTGCTGGGCCGGGAGCGCGCGATGCAGCTTGCCGATGCGGTGGTCGGGCTCGACCGCGCGCCGGACGTGAACGGGCTGATGCGGCTCGGCGCGCCGATCATGGCGGCGCGGCTGGCGGG
>CAYNYQ010000547.1:0-3152 GCA_964401305.1 uncultured Acetobacteraceae bacterium
TGCGTCAGCACGTTGGGCAGGTTGTCGAAGGCGAAGTCCACGCGGCCGCCGATGAGGTCCGCCATGGCGGGCGCGCTGCCGCGATAGGGCACGTGCACCACGTCGATCCCGGTCCGCGCCCGCAGCAGCTCGGCCGAGAGGTGGGGGGAGGAGCCGGCGCCGGAACTGGCGTAGCTGAGCCTGCCCGGATTGGCCTTCGCGCGCTGGATCAGCTGGCCGAGGCTGGTGATGTCGCTCTCGGTGCGCACCGCGAGCGCGTTCATCAGCCGCGCCGAGACGCAGAGCGGCGCGATGTCCTTCTGCGGATCGTAGCCGGTATTGGCGAAGAGGAAGGGGTTCATCGTCAGGTTCGCCGTGTTGGCGACCGCGATGGTGTGCCCGTCGGTCGATTGCACCACCGTCGAGATGCCGAGCGATCCGCTCGCGCCGGGCCGGTTCTCCACGACGCCGAGCTGGCCGATCTGCTCCTGCATCTTCTCGCCGACCAGGCGCGCCAGCGTGTCGTTGAAGGCGCCCGGCGTGTAGGGGACGATGATGCGCACCGGGCGGTCGGGCCAGGCCTGGGCGCCTGCCGGCTGCGGCGCGATCAGGGTGGCCGCGGGCAGGGCGGCGAGGAGGTGGCGGCGGTGCAGCATCGGTGACGTGTCTCCCTTGGTTGTTTGGCGGGGTGGGCGAGCGAACCAGGCGCCTCAGCGCCGGAGCCGCTGGCGCAGCTCGAACTTCTGGATCTTGCCGGTGCTCGTCTTGGGCAGCGGGCCGAAGGTGATGCGCTTCGGCGCCTTGAAGTGGGCCATGCGCGCGCGGCACCAGGCGATCACCTCGGCCTCGGTCGGCGGTGCCTCGGCGCCGGGGACGAGGGTGACGAAGGCGTGCGGCACCTCGCCCCACTTCTCGTCGGCCTCGGCGACCACCGCAGCCTCCATGATGGCGGGATGCGCGTAGAGGACCTCCTCCACCTCGAGCGAGGAGATGTTCTCGCCGCCGGAGATGACGATGTCCTTGGCGCGGTCCTTGACCTCGATGTAGCCGTCGGCGTGCAGCACGCCGAGATCGCCGGTGTGGAACCATCCGCCGGCGAAGGCGGCATCGGTCGCTGCCGGGTTGCGCAGATAGCCCTTCATGACCGTGTTGCCGCGCAGCATGATCTCGCCGATGGTGGTGCCGTCTGCGGGCACGGGCGCGAGCGTCGCTGGGTCGAGGACGGTCGCCTCCTCCAGCATCGGATGGTTCACGCCCTGGCGCGCCATGAAGGCCGCCTTGCGCTCGAGCGGCATCTCGTCGAGCCCGGGCTGCCAGAGGCAGATCGTCGCAGGCCCGTAGCACTCGGTCAGGCCGTAGAGATGCGTCACCGCGAAGCCCATCGCCTCCATGCGCGCGATCACGCTGGAGGGCGGCGCCGCGCCGCCGGTGGCGATGCGGACGGTCTGCGCGAAGGGGCGCTTCTGCGTGTCGGGCGCGTGGATCAGCATGGTCAGCACCACAGGCGCCGCGCACATGTGCGTCACGCCATGCTCGGCGATGGCGTCGAAGACGGAAGCGGCCTCGACGCGGCGCAGGCAGACATGGGTGCCGCCCTGCAGCGTGACGGCCCAGGTATAGGTCCAGCCGTTGCAATGGAACATCGGCAGCGTCCAAAGATAGACGCTCCGCGGGCTGAGCTCGAAGGCAAGCGCATTGCCGCAGGCGTTGAGGTAGGCGCCGCGATGATGCGCGACGACGCCCTTCGGGTCGCCCGTCGTGCCCGAGGTGTAGGAAAGCGAGATCGCCTCCCACTCGTCCTGTGGCGTGTAGCCGGGCGCCTCCGCATCGCCGCCGGCGAGGAAGGCTTCGTAGTCCGTCGCGCCGATCTCGCCGCCGCCGGTGCCGCCGGTGCCGCCGGCTTCCGGATCGTCGATGGCGATGACGAGGGGCGGGTCCGGCACCTCGGCCAGCGCCGCGGCCGCCACCGCCGCCCATTCGCGGTCGACAAGGAATACCCTGGCCCCGGAGTGGCGCAGGATGAAGCCGATGGCCGGCGCATCGAGGCGGATGTTGATGGTGCAGAGCACGGCCCCGGCCATGGGGACGCCGTAATGCGCCTCCAGCATCTCGGGTGTGTTGGGCGCGAGGATCGCCACCGCGTCGCCGGGCCGCACGCCGGCGCGGCCGAGCGCCGAGGCGAGGCGCCGGCAGCGCGCCGCCATCTCGGCATAGGTGAAGCGGCGCCGGCCATGGATCACGGCGACGCGGTCCGGGTAGATCCGCGCCGCCCGCGCCAGGAAGGAAATGGGCGAGAGCGCGACGTGGTTCGCCGGCAGCTTCGGCAGCGTGTCGAATCCGTTCACGCCGTGACCTCCTGACAGAGTGCGCCCCGCCTTCGCCGCCCCGGCTCAGCCCTTGCCGTGCACGCCCCACTCGAAGAAATGCTTGCCCTGGCGGCGCAGGAAGTTGGCCAGCACCATGCGGTGCACCTCGGACGCGCCGTCCACCAGGCGCGCCTGGCGGGCGTAGCGGTACATCCACTCCACCGGCGTATCCTTGGAGTAGCCTCGCGCGCCCAGCAGCTGCAGCGCCGTGTCGGTCGCCTTGTGCAGCGCATCGGCCACGACGATCTTCGCCATCGAGATCTCCTTCCGCGCGAGGCTGCCCTCGTCCAGCAGCCAGGCCGCCCGCATGGTCAGCAGGCGCCCGATATCGAGCTCCATCGCCGCCTGCGCGACCATTTGCTGCACGCTTTCCTTGTCGGCCAGCTTCGTGCCGAAGGACATGCGCTGCTCGATGCGCGCCATGGCGATCTCGAGCGCGCGGCGGCCCATGCCCCCCCAGCGCATGCAGTGCGTCAGCCGCGCAGGGCCGAGGCGGATCTGCGTCACCCGCAGCCCGTCGCCGACGCCCATCAGCACGTCCTCGTCCGGGATCTCGAGCCCGTCGAACTCGAGCTCGCAATGCCCGCCATGCTCCTCGGGGCCCATGATCGGGATGCGCCGGGTGATGCGCCAGCCGGGCTGGTCGGCGTGGAACAGGAAGGCGGTCAGCCCCTCGCGGTCGTCGTCGGAGGTGCGGGCCATCAGGATGAAGTGCTTCGAGTCCGCGGCACCCGTGATGTAGTGCTTGCGGCCATGGATCACCCAGCGGTCGTTGCCCTTCCGCGTGGCGCGCGTGTAGGTCAGCGA
>CAYNYQ010000548.1:0-1614 GCA_964401305.1 uncultured Acetobacteraceae bacterium
TCCTCAACCAGAAGTACGCGCATTGTTCAGCCTCCGTTTCGCGTCCTGCGTGTATCTAGATACAACCTCCGCGTGCAAAGTGAAGAGCCTGTTCAGCAATCGCGGTGTAAAAAGATTAGAGATATGCGGTTAAAAAGAGATTACGAAGGCCGATGGAGCACGCTCATGCAGGCAGATCATTGGGTTGCGGGTATGCGGCGTGCCGAGGCGGCCCTGGGTCGCGTGCAACCAGTGCGTCTCGCTGGAAGGGTGCAGGCTCTCGAACACAACCTGGTCTCAATAACTGGGCTTTCCGCCTGGGCCCGCCTCGGCAGCCGCGTCCGGCTCGATGAGAACATCGCCGGGCCGGGCCAGGAGGCCGAGATCGTTTCCCTTCGCGAGGACCGCGCCCAGGCCATGCCCTTCGGCTCCCTCGCCGGGCTCGGCACCGGCCAGCGCGCCTGGCTCGACACCGAGGCGCCGGGCCTCGCGGTCAGCGAGGCCTGGCTTGGCCGCGTCGTCGACCCGCTCGGCCAGCCGATCGACGGCAAGGGGCCGCTGGCGCCCGGGCCGCGGCGGGTGCCCCTGCACGCGCCGCCGCCCTCTGCCGGCACGCGCGGCCGGCTCGGCCCGCGGCTCGATCTCGGCGTGCGGGCGCTCGATGCCTTCGCCACCTGCCGCAGCGGCCAGCGCCTCGGGCTCTTCGCCGCCTCGGGCGTCGGGAAGTCCACCCTGCTGTCCATGCTGGCCCGGGGCGCCGCCTGCGACGTCGTTGTGCTCGGCCTGGTCGGCGAGCGGGGGCGTGAGCTGCGCGAATTCGTCGAGGACGATCTCGGCCCCGAGGGCATGGCGCGCAGCGTCGTCGTCTGCGCCACCTCCGACGCCTCGCCGCTGCTCCGGCGTGATGCCGCCTTCGCCGCCATGGCCGTGGCCGAGCATTTCGCCGAGGCCGGCCGGCACGTGCTGCTGCTGATGGACAGCGTTACCCGCTTCGCCCTGGCGCTGCGCGAGATCGGCCTCGCCGCCGGGGAGCCGCCTGCGACCCGCGGCTACACGCCCTCGGTCTTCGCCGCGCTGCCCCGCCTGCTCGAGCGCGCCGGGCCGCGGGCGGAGGGCAGCCCGGGCATGATCACCGGCCTCTTCACCGTGCTGGTGGAGGGCGACGACCACGACGAGCCGGTCGCCGACGCGGTGCGGGGCATCCTCGACGGCCATGTCGTGCTGGACCGCCGCATCGGCGAGGGCGGGCGCTACCCGGCGATCGACGTGCTGCGCAGCCTCTCGCGCACCGTGCCGGGCTGCCTCGCGCCCGGGGAGTGGCCCGTGCTGCAGCGCGCCCGCCGGGTGCTGGCGCTGGCGGCGGAGATGGCGGACCTGGTGCGCCTCGGCGCCTATCGGGCCGGCACGGACCCGGCGGTGGACGAGGCGCTGCGTCTTGCGCCCCGCATCGAGGCCCTGCTGGCACAGCGCAAGGACGAGCCGCGCCTGGGCGTGGCCGAGACCTTCGCCGCCCTCGCCGCGGCGCTCGAGGAGGCGGAGGCCGATGCCGGCGCGTGACCCCCTGGCCGTGCTGGCGCGGGTGCGCCGGCTGGAGACCGACCAGGCGCGGCGGCACCTGGCGGAGCGGCTTGCCCG
>CAYNYQ010000548.1:1714-3129 GCA_964401305.1 uncultured Acetobacteraceae bacterium
TGCGCCGGCTGGAGACCGACCAGGCGCGGCGGCACCTGGCGGAGCGGCTTGCCCGTGGCGCGGCCGCCGCGGCGCGGCTGGAGGCCGCCGACCGCGCCATCGCGGCGGAGGCGGCCTGCGCGGCGCAGCCCGCCGACTATGCCGCCTGGCTGGTGCGGGGACGCGCCGACCGGGCGCGCGCCGCTGGCCTGCTGGCGCTGGAGCGCGAGGCGGAGGAGACGGCACGCCAGGCGTTGGCCGCCGCGCGGGCGGCCAGCCGGGCGGTCGAGCTGCTGGCCGAAGACCGGGCGCGCGAGGCGGCGCGGACCGAGGCCCGGCGGGTCCAGGCGCGGCTCGACGACCATGTGGCCGCGCGCCGCTGATCCGTTCGCGGCCGGGTCGCCGTCCGGCCCGCGGCATGGCAGCCTCGTCGCGCTGCTGATCCGGTCGCGGCCGGGTCGCAGTCCCGCATCCGGCGCGGCAGCTTCGCCGCGTCGCTGACCCGTCGAGGCCGGGTCCTTCATCCGGCGCGGCAGCTTCGCCGCGTCGCTGACCCGGCCCCGGCCGGGGCGCATTCCCGCCCCCGGCGCGGCAGCCGCGCCTGCCCGCCCCGCTACGCCGCGCCGCGCCGGGCGCCCTCGCCAGCCAGCGCCAGCGCCAGCCGCCGGGCATCCTCGGCCGCCGGCGCCATGGGATGGCGGGAGAGCAGGGGCGCCTGCCGCCGGATCGCGTCCGGCACCCGCGGGTCGCGGCGGATCACCCCGGCGAGCGGCAGCCCCGCGCCCAGGAAGGCGGAGGCGGCGCGGTCGAGCGTCCGCCAGATCCGCTGCCCTGCGGCGGCATCGGCGGCCTGGTTCGCCACCAGCCGCACGTCGCCGCCGGGCCGATCCCGGCGGTGCAGCTTCAGCACCGCATAGGCGTCGGTCAGGCTGGTCGGCTCCCCGGTGGCGACCACCAGCAGCAGGTCGGCCGCCGCCGCCAGCCGCCGCTCCGCCGGGCCGAGCCCGGCCGCGAGGTCGAGCAGCACCAGCGGCCAGCGCGCCGTCGCCTGGTCCAGCAGCGCCTCGAAGGCGGCGAGCTCCGCGCCGTCGAGCACCACGCCGCTGCCCGACCGCCCGGGCAGCACGTCGAAGCCGGCCGCATGGCGGGTCACCGCCGCCTCCAGCCCCACCCGGCCGCCGAGCACCCCCGGCAGATCGTGGCGCGGGTCGAGGCCGAGCTGCACGTCCACATTGGCCAGGCCATGGTCGGCATCGACCAGCAGCACCGGCCCCGCGCCCGCCTCGGCCAGCGCCTGGGCCAGGGTGATGGCGAGCCAGGTCTTGCCGACGCCGCCCTTGCCCGAGGCGATGGCGATCACCCGCCCCATCCGCTGCGCCATGCCCGTCGCGTCCTTCCTCATGCCGCCGCCCCCGCCAGGGGGGAGGCGGTGCCGG
>CAYNYQ010000549.1:0-3126 GCA_964401305.1 uncultured Acetobacteraceae bacterium
GCCGGCTGGGACCGGGCCGCGGGGCCATGCAGCGGCAGCAGGGCGGCGAGGGCGAGCAGCGCGGCGCGAAGGGGCCGGCGCGGGGGGCGCAGGGACGCGCGCGGCATCGGGGCGACGCCGCAGCGGCCTCAGCCCTGGCGCAGCAGGGAGCGGCCGGTCATCGCCGCCGGCTGGGGCAGGCCCATCAGCGCCAGCAGGGTCGGCGCGACATCCGCCAGGCGGCCATCGGCCAGGGCCGTTCCCGGCGGGCCGCCCATCAGCAGCACCGGCACCGGGTTGGTGGTGTGGGCGGTGTGCGGGCCGCCGGTCTCGGGGTCGCGCATCATCTCGCAATTGCCGTGGTCGGCGGTGACGAGCAGCGCACCGCCCTGGCGCCGCACCGCCTCGGCGATCCGGCCGAGCCCGGCATCCACCGTCTCCACCGCCCTGATCGCCGCGGGCAGGCTGCCGGTGTGGCCGACCATGTCGGGGTTGGCGTAGTTCAGCACAATCAGGTCGTAGGTGCCGCCGGCGATGGCGGCGACGGCCTTCTCCGTCAGCTCGGGCGCCGACATCTCGGGCTGCAGGTCGTAGGTCGCGACCTTGGGCGAAGGGACCATGATGCGGTCCTCGCCGGGATACTCGCGCTCTTCGCCGCCGTTCAGGAAGTAGGTGACGTGCGGGTACTTCTCCGTCTCCGCCATGCGGAGCTGGCGGCGGCCGGCGCCGGCGACCACGGCGCCGAGGATGTCCGCCATCGTGTCCGGCGCGAAGAGGGTCGTGAGCCGCTCGTTCAGCGCGCGGGAGTATTCGGTCATGCCGGCCGCGGCGGCGAAGCTCACGACGCGGCCGCGCGGGAAGCCCTCGAAGCCGGGCTCGAGCAGCGCGGCGAGGATCTCGCGCACGCGGTCGGCGCGGAAGTTGAAGCAGAGGACGCCGTCGCCGTCCTGCATGCCGGAGTAGTGGCCGATCACGGTGGCGGGCACGAACTCGTCGGTGACGTCCCGCGCATGCGCCGCCTCGACCGCGGCGACGGGATCGGCGGCCTGCGCCTCGCCCTCGCCCAGCGCCATGGCGTCGTAGGCCTTCCGCACGCGGTCCCAGCGGTTGTCGCGGTCCATGGCCCAGTAGCGGCCGATGACCGTGGCGACGCGCACGCCCGGCAGGTCGACGACGGCGTCGAGCAGCTCGCGCAGGTAGCCGGGCGCGGCGCGAGGCGGTGTGTCGCGGCCATCGGTCAGCGCGTGGATGGCGACGGGAATGCCGGCCTGCGACAGCACCCGCGCCAGCGCCGCCGCGTGGCGCTGGTGGCTGTGCACGCCGCCCGGCGAGACGAGGCCCAGCAGATGGCAGGTGCCGCCCGAGGCCTGCAGCCTGGCGATAAGCTCGGTCAGCGCCGGCAGCCTGGCGATCGAGCCATCCGCCACGGCGGCGTCGATGCGCGGCAGGTCCTGCATCACCACGCGCCCGGCGCCGAGGTTGAGATGCCCGACCTCGGAATTTCCCATCTGCCCCTCGGGCAGGCCGACATCGAGGCCGGAGGTGCGCAGGAAGGCATGCGGCCCGGCCTGCCAGAGCGCGTCGAAGCAGGGCGTGCGCGCCTGGCGCACCGCATTATCCGCGCGCTCCTCGCGCCAGCCCCAGCCATCGAGGACGACGAGCATCACGGGCTTGGGCATGGCGGGATCTCCAGCGGCGCGGCGCGGGCGCGGCCTTACCGCCGCGGACGCCGCCCGGGCAAGCGTCAGGCCCGCGGCCCGAGATGCAGGGCGACGACCTCCTCGCCCTGGCCGGGCACGGCGGGGAAGCGGGTGCGCACCAGCGGATCATGGCCGGGCACGACGCGGCCGATGTCGCCGCCGGCGAGCTTCCGTGCGATCCGCCAGCCCTGGGTCATCGCGCCGAGGTCGAAGATGATGGGGAAGGGATTGCCCGTGCTCTCGTTCGCGTAGAAGTGCAGGGCGTCCGAGGCGATGACGAGCGGCCCCGTCGCCGTCTCCACCCGCACCACCTGCAGCCCGTCGGAATGGCCGCCGACGCGGTGGACGGTGACGCCGGGCGCCACCTCGCCCTCGCCGTCGTGGAACTGCACCTTGTCGGCGAAGAGCGCGCGCACCATCGAGACCACATGGTCCGCCTCGAAGGGCACGCGGATGCAGGCCGTGCACATGTGCCGGCCCGTGGCGAAGGCCATCTCGCGGTCCTGGATGTGGATGCGCGCACCGCTGAACAGCTCGACGCAGCCGGCATGGTCGTAGTGCAGGTGCGTGATGACCACGTCCCGCACCTTGGCCGGGTCGCAGTCCATGGCGCGCAGGCACTCGGCGACGGGGCGGCTGATCTTCCGCCCGCGCTTCGCCGCGCAGGCCTCGTCGAAGCCGGTGTCGACGACGATGTCGTGGCCGGTCGCCGGGTTGCGTAGCAGCCAGACATAGTAGTCGAGCGGCATCGCCTCGTGCGGGTCGGCGACCGGCATCAGGAAGTTCCCCTGCGCCGGCCGGTCGAAGCGGCCGTAGCGGATGGCGTAGGCTTCCCAGCTCATTTGTTCCCCCCGAGGGTTTCGTTGGCCAGCCGCTCCGACAGCTTCGCCATGCCGGTGTGGTCCTGGCCCGGCTCGAGCATCGCCTGCGCGGCGGCCCAGATCTCGCGGCAGAGCGCGGCATAGGGCGCCGGCGTCTGCGTCTCCCGCGCGACCTCGAGCGCGATGCCGATGTCCTTGACCATCAGGTCGAGCGAGAAGCCGCTCTCGAAGCGGCGGGAGAGCACGTGCTGCTTGAACTTCAGACGCGTGCTGTTGTTCATGCCGGAGGATTCGTTCAGCACGTCCACCATCGTGCCGGCGTCGAGGCCGAAGCGCTGCCCGACCAGCAGCGCCTCGACCCCGATCAGGAAGCCCCCCGCCGAGACCAGGTTGTTCAGTGCCTTCATCGCCTGGCCCGCGCCGATCGGGCCGCAGCGGTGGATGGAGGTGCCCATCGCCTTCAGCACCGGCTCGGCTCGGTCGAGCGCCGCGGCCTCGCCGCCCGCCATGATGGCGAGCTCGCCGGACTTCGCGCGCGGCACGCCGCCCGAGACCGGGCAGTCCACCATCGTCACGCCCTTCGCGGCCAGCGCGGCCGCGATCTCCTTCGTCCGGCCCGGCTGGCC
>CAYNYQ010000550.1:0-3110 GCA_964401305.1 uncultured Acetobacteraceae bacterium
GCGGAGCCGTGGCCGGCCCGAGGTCCCGCCGTGGTCGGGTGGAGAGCGGTCCCCCGCCAGGCACTCTCGACGTGGGCGCTTCCTCCTCAGGCCGCCATGGCGACGTCTGCGCGTCCCGGCGCCGCGAGAAGCCCGGGCATCAGCGCCTCGGCGGCCAGCGCGCCCGAGATGACCACCGCCTCCACCCCCGGCCCATGGGTGGCCGCGCCGGCCAGCACCAGCCCGGGCAGGGCCTGCTTCGCCGGCAGGTGGCGGTCGAGGCCGTAGATCGCACCCTCCGCCGTCCAGGCATAGCGCCGGAAGGTCACCGGCGAGGCATCGGCACGGAAGACGATCCGCTCCGCCAGGTCCGGGATCACCTCCGCCGCCCGCGCGACCAGCGCGTCGCCCAGCGCGGCCTTGCGGTCCCAATAGGCAGCGCCGCGGCGCCAGGACTCCAGCGCGGGCGGGTAGCCGGGTTCCGCCGGCAGCCAGGCGGCGGCCTCGTCCCGCGGCAGCAGCGCGAGCAGTTCCAGCGTCGCATGGCCCGGCGGCGCCGCGGTGGGATCCACCACCGAGGGCGCGACCATGTGCACCGCGCCGAGCCGTGTGCGCGCATGCACCACCGGCGGCATGTCGAGCCCGCCGCGCAGCCCGAGATGCACGGCGAAGGCCGAGCAGGCCGGCTGCGCCCCCGCCAGCCGCGCCGTCATCGCGCCCGGCGGCAGCAGGTGGCGCGCCGCCTCGATCGGATCGCCGTTCAGCACCACGGCCGAGGCCGGCAGCACCGTCTCCCGCCCGTCGGCATCGCGCAGCAGGATGCCGCTGGCGCGGCCGCCCTCGGCCAGCACGCGGTGCACCGCCTGGTGCAGGTGCACCGTGCCGCCGCGCGCGCGGATCGCGCCGACCAGCGCCTCCGCCAGCCGGCCGGAGCCGCCGACCGGGTAATGGCCGCCATGGAAGGCATAGCCGAAGAGCGGCACCATCTGGCGGACGGTGAGGCTCTCCGGCCGGTCCGTGATGTAGCCGGTCAGCGCCGAGACGCGATGGCGCGCCGCCTCGGTGGCCAGGTGGCGGGCCAGGAAGGCGGACCAGGGCCGCGACATCCAGCCGGCCGCCAGGGGATGGGCGCGGGCGAAGGCGAGCAGCGCCTCGGGCGTCGCCGGCGTGCCGGGGATGCCGCCCCGGCCGGCGCCGGTGCCGTACATCGCGTCGAACACCTCCCGCGTCTCGGCGAAGAACCGGCGCAGCCCGTCGGCATCCTCGGGGTGCAGCGCGGCGAGCGCCTCGGCATGGGCGGCCGGGTCGCGCGGCGGGTCGAACACGGCGCCATGGTCCCAGTGGCGATGGTCGAGGCGGCGCATCTCCACCGCCGCTTCGATGCCGAGCCGGGCGAAGACGGCGCGCAGCGGCCCGCCCGGCTGCCAGCCGGAGATGTCGTGCACGCCGGAATCGAAGCGGAACAGCAGCGGCGCGCCGGTCGCGGGATCCCGCCCGCGGGCGCGGCGCGGCCAGGTATGGGCGAAGCCGCCGGGCAGGTCGTGCTGCTCGTGCACGGCGACGGGCACGCCGGCATCGGCCAGCAGCGCGGCGGCCGCCAGCCCGCCGATCCCGGCGCCGACGATGCGCACCGGCGCTGCGCCGCCGATGAGCGCCGGCGCCGGCCAGCTCCCGGCATCGGGGTCGCGCAGCATCGCCCGCAGCCCGCGCCGCACCAGCAACTTCGGCCCGGCGATCGAGGCGGCGGCCCCGAGCGCCATCGGCCCCCAGTGCAGCCAGGCCGGCGCGTGCACCAGGGCGGTCAGCGCCAGCCAGGCGAAGAGCCCGGCCCAGAGGCCGGAGATCAGCCGGTTGACCTGGCCGAACAGCGGCGTCTCCGTCGTGCCCCTGTAGTCGGCGGCGGAGAATTCCGCCGTCCAGGGCCGGCCGATGAGCAGGCTGGCGGCGGCGCCCAGCGCCAGCGCGCCGAACAGCACCGCCGTCGCGGTGCCGGCGGGCAGCGCCGGCGCGGCCAGGTGCAGCGGCAGCAGCACGGCGAGCGCGGCGAGCAGCCCCAGCTCGAAGACCAGCAGGCGCCCCTGCCGCGCCAGCCAGCCGGCCCGCGCGGCCGCCACGAGCAGCCCCGCGGCCGCGCCGGCGACCGGCCAGCCGAAGGCCGCGACCGGCAGGTAGGCCAGCATCGGCAGCATGCCGATATGGGCTCGCAGGAAGGACATCATGGCTGGCGACCCATGGACGGCGCGCTCCGGGAGGACGATGTTGGCGGCGTCAACATAACCCTGATGTTAGCAATGTCAACATCGCCACGGCCGTATCATCACGGCGACCTCCAGGCGGCGCTGCTCGATGCGGCGGACCGGCTGCTCGATGCCGGCGGCGACGGCGCGGTCAGCCTGCGCGAGGCGGCGCGCCAGGCCGGCGTCTCCGCGACCGCCGCCTATCGCCACTTCGCCGACAAGGAGGCGTTGCTCGCCGCCCTCGCGGCCCGGCACTTCCGGGACTTCGCGCGCACCCTGGCGGAGGCCGGATCGCTCAACGCAATGGGCCGCGCCTATATGCGCTTCGCCCTGGCACGGCCGGGCCGCTTCCGCCTGATGTTTGGGCCGCTACTGGCCCGCGCGGCCGGGCATCCCGAGCTGCAGGCGGCGAGCCGGGCAGCCTTCGCCGCGCTCGGGGCGGAAGCCGCCTCGCCAGAGGCCGCGCTGCGCGCCTGGGGCATGGTGCATGGCCTCGCGCATCTGCTGCTCGACGGCGCGATCCCGGCGCCCGATCCGGAGGCCTTCATCCGCCGGGTCCTCTCCGGTGGGCCGGAGGGTTGACCGGCCGCGCGGCGGCACGGGCTGCCGGCGGGAGGAGGCACACAAGGCGAGGGTCTGCCTGATTGGCGAAGGCACTGCCGCGGCGCCGCCGGTGTCGCGGCCGTGCCACGAAGACCCGGTGCCGGGGCCGGCCTGCCGCGGGGCCCGGGCGCCCTCGGCCCCTTCCCCGGCGCGCCGCAGAGCCCCGCCGCGCTACCCCAGCAGCCCTGGCAGCGTCGCTTCCTTCTCCAGCGCATCCTCCCCGCGTCGCCGCGGCCTGGCGCCCGTGGCCTGCCCGCGCAGGCGGATCAGCTCGTCCACCAGACGGTCCAT
>CAYNYQ010000551.1:0-3101 GCA_964401305.1 uncultured Acetobacteraceae bacterium
GCCGAGGTCGTCGCCGCGGCCGCGCCGTCGGTGGAGACGGCGTCCGCCCCGGTCGCGGAGGCGGAGGTCCGGCCCGCCCCGGAGGCGCATGCCGACCCTGGGCCGGAGGTGCATGCCGGCCCCGCCCCGGAGGTGCATGCCGACCCCAGGCCGGAGGTGCATGCCGCCCCCGCGCCGGAGGCGCATGCCGACCTCGCCGTCCAGGCGCATGCCGCCCCCGCGCCGGAGGCGCATGCCACCGCTGCCCCGGGCGTGCCTGCCGACCCCGCCCCCCAGGCGCAGGCGGAAGCGCCCGCGGACCCTGCCACTCTGGCGCAGGCCGAGGCTCCGGTCCCCCCTGTCGCGCCGATGCCGCCGGCGGGCGCGGACCCTGCCCCGGCCGAGGCTGCTTCGGCAGCCATGCCGAACGGCGCCTCCGCGCCCGAGGCACCGCGCCAGGGCCCGCCCATCCAGCCCAAGCTGCTGGGCGAGGTGCCGCCCGAGGCGCCGCGCCGCGGCGGGTGGTGGCGCCGCTGAGGCGCCATGCCTGGTCGGGCGTGCAGGGCCCGGGATCTCCGACCCGGCCAGGCACGCGCGACCAGGACATCGCTGCGCGCCCGCTGCCGCGGGGCTGCCTCGGCATCGCTTGGCCAGCCGGGCGCCGGGCGCGTCGCCCGGCTCCGCGTCCCCGCGCGATGCGCCGCTGGCTGGTTCCATCCGGGCCGCGTGGCCGCCGGAAGCCCAGCAGGCGACCGCAGCACGGCGCGGCCCGGCCGGCGGCCGCTCAGCGTGGCGGGGCTGGCGGCGCGTCCCGCCCCGTCAGGTAGCCGGCCAGCCCGAGCGCCAGCGCCGCCGCCAGCGTGCCGAAGGCCAGCGGCCAAGCCAGCACCTCGGGCGCCGCGGCCACCAGCCAGCCCGTCAGCGCCGGCAGCGCGGCGCAGCCCAGCGTCTGCGCCAGGTTCACCGTGGTCGCGCCACGCCCGACCAGGTGGTCGGGGAAGAGCGAGCGCCCATGCGCCACCACCACCACCGGGTAGCAGGACAGCACGCAGACCAGCGTCAGCAGCCCGAGCCCGGCCCAGAGCGGCGGGTGCGTCCACAGCGCCAGCACCGCCAGCACCAGCATCACCGCCGCCGCCAGGGCGGCGACCAGCCATTTGCGCGTGTTCAGCCGCCGCTCCACGGGGCCGACGCAGAGCAGCCCGACCGAGAGCAGCAGCCCCATGCCGAGGATCGCCCCGCCCCGCGCCTCGGGCGAGAGGCCGTAGCGTTCCGCCAGGTAGGGCCCGGCCCAGACCGCCAGCACCGTCGTCATCACCGCATAGCCGACGAGATGCATCGAGAGCACCGGCAGCAGCCCGGGGGTGCGCCAGACCGTGACCTGGCCGCGCAGCGCCTCGGCCAGGGTCTCGGCCGGGCGGGCCGTGGCCGGGCGGTCCGGCGGGTCGTCGGCCACCCAGCGCCACCAGAGCAGGCCGCAGCCCGCCGTCACCGCCGCCGCCAGCCCGTAGGCGCCGCGCCAGCCCAGCCATTCCGCCGCGGCGGCGAAGGGCGCGCCGGCCAGCAGGATGCCGGCCTGGCTCAGCGCGAAGACGCGGGAGAGGGCCGTGGTCAGCCCCGGCCCCGACCACCAGCGGGCGCAGAGCACGACGCTCGCCATGAAGGAGGCCGCGAGGCCGACGCCGAGCAGGAAGCGCGCCGCCAGGAACCAGCCGGCATCCGGCGCCAGCGCCTGGCCGGCGGCGCCGAGCACGGCCGGCACGGTCAGCCAGGCCACCGTGCGGCGCGGCCCGAGCCGGTCCAGCGCCAGCCCGACCGGCACCTGCAGCAGCAGCAGCGCCAGGAAGAAGGCGCCGTTCGCCGCGCCGAGCAGCCCCGGCCCGGCGGCGAGGTCGGATGCCAGCTCGGGCCCGATCACGCCAAGCGCGGTGCGGTGGAACTGGCTGAGCCCCGTCGCCAGCAGCAGCGCCACCAGCAGCAGCAGCGCCGGCGAGGGATGGCGGCGGGCCGGCGCCAGGGCGGCCGCCGCATCCGGGGCGGCGAGGCCGGCCTCGTCTCTCATGCCGCGACCCGCACGCCGAGCGCCTCGTCGAGCCGGCGCGCGCCCTCGGGCGTCAGCGCCAGGCGGCGGCGGCCGAGCGCATCGCCCGCATGGGCCGCGGGCAGGCGGCTGAGCCAGTGGCGGCGCAGGCAGCAGGCGGCGATCTCGCGCCCCAGCCCGCCGGCGAGATGGGCGCGGCGCTCGGACCAGTCCATGCAGTCGCAGGCGAAGCGGGGGGCGGTGCGGGCGGCCCCGAGGTCCACCCCGAGCGCGTCGAGCCCGGCCTCGCCCGCCGCCGTGGTGGCCCAGCCGCCGGCAGCGGGCACCAGCCAGGCGCGGCCGGTCAGCGCGCGGTGCAGCGCCACGCCGAGCCGGCCGGCGAGATGGTCGTAGCAGAGCCGCGCGGTGCGGAAGGCCTCGCCATGCCGCCAGGGCGGGCGCGTCGGCGCGACGGTGAGGGTGAGGCTGCCGAGGGTCTCGAGCGCCGCGGCGACCTCCTCGGAGGCGAGCCGGTGGTAGCGGTGCCGGCCCTGCCGGTGCACCGCGACCAGCCCGCCATCGACCAGCCGCGCGAGATGCGCGCTGGCCGCCGGCGCGCCGATGCCGGCGACGCGGGCAAGCTCCCCCGCGGTCAGGGCCTCGCCGCCGAAGAGCGCCTGCAGCATGGCGGCGCGCGCGGGATCGCCGAGCAGGGCGGCGGTGCTGGCGAGGGCGGCGGGGGTCGGCATGGCGCCATTCTGCCACGCCGCGGCGCCGCGCGCTTCGGTCGGCGGCGAAGCGGCGGCGACGCCCTGGCCCTGGCGCTGCGCCGCCCGCCTGCCGCATAGCCGCGGGCGGGAGGAGCAACCGCCATGATCGCCGTCATCTTCGAGGTCGAGCCGGCCGAGGGCCGCTTCGACGACTATCTCGACCACGCCGCGCGGCTGCGCGAGGAACTGGCCCGGGTGCCGGGCTTCGTCTCGGTCGAGCGGTTCCGCAGCCTGAGCAATCCCGGCAAGCTGCTGTCCCTCTCCGTCTGGGAGGACGAGGCGGCGGTGCGCTGCTGGCGCACCCATCCCGGCCACCGCGACAGCCAGCGCGC
>CAYNYQ010000552.1:0-3087 GCA_964401305.1 uncultured Acetobacteraceae bacterium
GCTGCTGGCGGTCAGGCCGAGGTGGTCCTCGCGGAAGCGCTGGCGCAGCGTGCGCAGCGTCTCGAACCAGGGCCAGTCGCGCAGCGCCTGCACCAGGTCGGCCACGCGCGGGCTGCGGTCGAAGCGGGCGAGTGGGCTGGGCATGCTGGCTATGATGCCAGCATGAGTTCATCGACCCCGCCGGATGCCACGATCAGGCTGTCGCGCGCGCCGCCGGCGGCAGCGCCTTCGACGGGCCCTCGGGCCTCGGCCTCGATCCGCGCCAGCCGCGGCTGCTGCTCGCCTGCCGCGGCAGCCCGGCTCAGCCCTCGGGCCATGTGCTGGAGATCGCGCCCAGCGGCGGCGACGACGCGGCGGAAACTGCCACCGTCTCGCTGCTCTTCGCCGCCGGCGATCCTGCCCTGCCCGGGCGGGGGCGCTATGGCGGGGCCGGGCTGCCTTCCGGCGCCGCCTTCCCCGAGACCCCCGATACCGTCGCCGTCGATGCCCGCGGCCGCGCCTGGATCGGCACCGACCATGGCGGCGAGATCCGCGCCCAGGCCGCCGGCCTCTTCGCCTGCGCGCTGGAAGGGCCGATGCGCGGCGTGCCGCTGGCGGTCTATGGCGCGCCGCGCGGGGCGGCGATGGGCGGCGCGGCGGCGACGCCGGATGCCGAGATCCTCTTCGCCGCGGTGCGCCACCCCGGCGCCGGGCCGGGCCAGAGCTTCGCCAGGCCCGGCACGCGCTGGCCGCAATTCCAGCCCGGCGTCCCGCCACGCACCACGCTGGTGGGGCTGGTGCCGGGCTGAGCCGCGGGCGCGCCTACCGGGCGCGCCAGTCCTCCGCCCAGAGCGTGCTCGGGTTCAGGTGGCCCGTGGGGCGCACGCCCTCCAGCCAGCGCGGCCAGACATGCGCATCCGCGCGGAACCAGAGCGGCAGCGCCGGCAGCTCCGCGGCGTAGATCGCCTGCAGCCGGGCCCAGAGCACGCGGCGCTTCGCGGCATCCAGCTCGATCGGGATCGCCTCCAGCAGCGCGTCCATCTCGGCGTTGCGCCAGCCGCCGTAGTTCTGGCCGGACCAGTTGCGCGCCTCGGTCGGGATCTCGTCGGAATGCAGCGTGCTGCGCGGCACGCCCTCCGGCGCGCTGATCCAGGCGAAGAGCGCGGCACCCTGGAAGCGGCGCTTCGACAGCGTCTCGGCGAAGAGCACGCGCGGCGGCTCATTGCGGATGCGCGCCTCGATGCCGGCCTGGCGCCACATGCCTTGCAGCACCTGCTGCACCTGCTCGCGCGCGCGGTTGCCGGCGGTGGTCATCAGCTCGAGCGAGAGGCGCTCGCCGCCGGCGTTGCGGCGGATGCCGTCCGCGCCGCGGCGCCAGCCGGCCTCGTCCAGCAGCGCATTCGCCGCGGCGAGGTCGAAGCCGACCGCCGGGATCGAGGCGTCGTGCATCGGGTCGAGCGGGTTCACGCTGGTCGTCGCCACGGTCTGCCGCCCCTCGAAGAGGCGCGCGACGATCTGCGCCCGGTCGGTCGCCAGCAGCAGGGCGCGGCGCACGCGGGGGTCGGCCAGCGCCGGGTGCTCGTGGCGGAGGTCGAGATGCTCGTAGACGAGGCCGGGCCGGTACAGGAAGCGGAAGCGATCCCCGGTCCGGCGTTCCAGCGCCGCGGCCTGCTCCACCGGCAGGCCCAGCTCGCCGGCGATCATGTCCACCTGGCCGGCCAGCAGCTGCGCCTCCAGCGCCGTGGTGTTCTCGACGGTGCGCACCTGGATGCGGCGGAAGGCGGGCGCCGGGCCGGACCAGGCCGGGTTGCGCTCGAGCGTGATGCCGGCGCCGGGCTGCACGGCGGCGATGCGGAAGGGGCCGGACCAGAGGGCGGGGTTGGTGGTCTCGGTGTCGTAGGCGGTGCGGTTGCGGTAGGTGCGGGGATCGGTCTGCCAGCGCGCGCGCTCGACATGCGCGGGCAGGGGCTGGACGTCGCCGAGGCTGGCGAACTGGAAGGTGACGCGGTCGAAGCGGATGGTGACGCTGCGCGCATCCTCGACGATGAGCTCGTAGGCGGAGCGGTAGAATTCGGTGCCGCCGAAGCCGGTCGCCTCCTGGCGTCCCGCTTCCCAGGCGAAGCGGAGATCCTCCGACGTGATCGGCGTGCCGTCGCCCCAACGCAGCCCCTCGCGCAGCCGCCAGGTGGCGCGGAGGCCGGGCTTGCCGTCCGGCGTCGTCTCGCGCACCGCGAGGCCGTTTTCGAGCGTCGGCAGCGTCTCGCAGAACAGGCAGGCGAGTTGCCACGCGGCGTCGTAGGCGGTGACGGGCCGGCGGGCGAAGCCGAGCACGTAGGACTTCGCCGCCATGTTCTCGATGTTGGGGTGGAAAGTGGAGGGGAACTGGGTGATGCCGATGGTCAGGGTGTCGCGCGCGGCGGGCTGCGCGGCAGCGCAGGTCGCGCCGGCGACGAGGGCGGCCGCGCACAGCGTGGATCTGGTCACCCGGCCCATGGCCGACCTCCATGAAAGACATCCACGATCTCGATCCGCTCCGGGCCGAGGTCGTAGCGGATGAGGAAGGGCGTGCCGCCCACGACGAGCAGCCGCGCGCCCGAGGCGCCGAAGGGGCGACCGAGGTGGGGGAAGTCATGCAGATGGTCGACCGCGGCCAGGATCCGCTCCGCCGCCCGGGTGCCCGCACCGGGACCGGCCGCTTCAAGCCGCTGTTGGATCTCGAGCAGGCCGTCGAGCGCGCGCCGCGACCAGATCAGCCGCATGTCGGCGGCGGCAGCGCGTCCCCGGTTCCCCAGCTTCGCAGCCAGCGCTGCACCTCGGCGTGATCGACGCTCCGACCGGCGGCGATGTCGGCCCGCCCCTCGGCGATCCGCTCCTCCATGTCGCGCTCGTGCCGGGCAAACAGCGCGATCGCCTCCGCGGCCACGGCGCCTTCCGCGACGCCGCGCGCCGCTGCCGCCTGGCGAAGCAGCGCGGCAACCTCGTCCGGGATCTCCAGCGTCACCTGCGCCATCGCGTCGTCCTTCCGCGCCTTGCCAACCCGCAGAGGCCCAAGCCTACTCCGCCGCCTTCTTCGCCATCACCGCCCGCGCCTCCTCGAGCGACCCCGGG
>CAYNYQ010000553.1:0-3077 GCA_964401305.1 uncultured Acetobacteraceae bacterium
CTCTCGGCGCGGCAGCTGGGGGTCTTCCTGACCGTCTACCTCACGGATGGCCCGCACACCGTGCGCGGGCTCGCCGCCGAGCTCAACGTCTCCAAGCCCGCCATCACCCGGGCGCTGGACCGTCTCGGGGAGCTCGACCTGGCGCGCCGCAAGGTGGACCCCATGGACCGCCGCAGCGTCATCGTGCAGCGCACCCTGAAGGGCAGCGGCTTCCTCCGCGATCTGCGCCAGATCATGTCGGAGGCGGAGACCAACGCCGGCAGCACCCCGGCCGACACCATTCCCGCCGAGGCGGGCCGCCGCGCCGGCTGATCCCCGCCGCGCGCGCCGGGTATCGGCCGCGAACCCCAGCGACGATGCGCCTGCCGGCAAGCCCAGCGACGATGGGCATGCCGGCAAGGCGGCGGCGCCCAGGCACCCCTGCCTCCAGGCGACCAGATGGCGCGGCGAAGGGGTCGCTCCAGGGTCGGCGCGAAGGGTCATGCGCCGTATCGATGGCAGGTCGCCACGGCGCCGGCATCACCCATTTGGAGTATGCCGCACCGCCCGCGAGCGGCGCCGCCTCCCCTTCAGCGGCTCAGTAGCCCGCCGCGAAATCCACGAGGTTCAGCAGCGGCTCGCCGGCGCGGGCGCGGCGGATGTTCTCCACCACCTGCGGCGCCGCGCTGTCGGGGATCGTGATGCTCGCCGCGTGCGGGGTCATGAAGACCTTGGGGTGGCCCCAGAAGGGGTGTTCGGCCGGCAGCGGCTCCGGCTCGAAGACGTCGAGGGCGGCCCCGGCCAGCCGGCCGCTCTCCAGCGCCTCGAGGATGTCCTCCTGCACCTGGTGCCCGCCGCGGCCGCCATTGATCAGGAAGGCGCCCTGCGGCAGCAGGCCGAGGCTGCGGGCATTGATGATCCCCCGCGTCTCCGGCGTCAGCGGCAGCAGGCAGACCAGCATGTCGCTCCGCGCCAGCATGGCGTCGAGGCCGGCGGCACCGTGGAAGGTCTCGATGCCGGGGATCGCCTTCGGGCCGCGCGACCAGCCCATCACCGGGAAGCCGAGCCCGGCCAGCACCCGCGCCGCTGCCCCGCCGATCTCGCCGAGGCCCAGCACGCCGATCCGCCTGGCCGAGGTCTCCGGCGCCGGCAGCTCCTCCCATACCCGCGCGGCCTGCAGGGCGCGGTATTCCGGGTCCTGGCGGTGGAAGCGGAGCACGTTCAGCAGCACCCATTCCGCCATGCCCTGCGTCAGCCGCGCATCCTTCAGCCGTGCCACCGGCACGCCGGGCGGCGGCCCGGGCGGGCGGACCAAATGGTCGACGCCCGCGCCCATGGAGACGATCAGGCGCAGGTTGGGGAAGCGCCGCAGCGCCTGCAGGTACTGCGCGCCCCAGATCACCGCGACGTCGATCTCCGCCTCGGCACCGGCATCGGGCCAGAGCCGGATCTCGAGCCCTGGGTCGAGCCGCAGCAGGGCCTCCTGCCAGACCGGCATGGTGGCCTTGCCCGTGGCCAGCAGCACCGCGCCCATCAGCCTTCCTCCTCGCGGCGTCCTGGCGCCTGCGTCTCGAGCCCCTCCGGCAGGGCGCGCACCCAGTCGCGCCACTCGTTGCGGCGCATCGCCACCCGCTCCGTACCGTCCGGCAGCTTGGCGTAGAGCGTCAGCACGCCGCGCGACCACCAGAAGTCGAATTGCGCCTGGTCGGAGAGCACCAGCGCCGCGGTGCGGTCGAAGACGCCATCCTTCACGCGCGGCATGTGCCGGGCCAGCCACCACCAGCAGGCGGCGGCCAGCACGGCGGCGCCGGCATACCAGTGCACCAGCACCGTGGTGCCGAAGGAGCCGACGAGGATCGCCGCGGCCGGCACCACGTTCTCAGCCATGCGGTAGACCGGGCTGCCCGGCGAGTTCATGCGGCGGATATGCACGCCGAGCTTGACCTGGCCGGCATCCAGAAGGTCGCGGAGCCGCTCGAGCTCGGGCGAGGGGGGGGCGCGCGGGGGCAGCACCTGGTTCACGTCGCCACGGCCTCCGGGGCCGCGGTGCGGAGGTCGAAGGCCGCGGCCATGAGCGCCCGCGTGTAGGGCTGCGCCGGTTGGGCGGTCAACGCCTCCGCCTCGCCCTCCTCCACCACGCGGCCGTCCTTCAGCACGATGATGCGGTGCGCCAGCGCCCGCACCACGCGCAGGTCGTGGCTGATGAACAGGTAGGCCAGCCGGTGCCGCGCCTGCAGGTCGCGCAGCAGCTCCACCACCTGCGCCTGCACCGAGACGTCGAGCGCGCTGGTCGGCTCGTCCAGCACCACGAGCCGCGGCTTGAGCACCAGGGCACGGGCGATGGCGATGCGCTGGCGCTGCCCGCCCGAGAATTCATGCGGATAGCGCCCGGCCATGGCGGGGTCGAGCCCGACCTCGGACAGTGCCGCCGCCACCGCCGCCTCGCGCTCGGGGCGCGCCAGGCCGGGCTCGTGCACCTCGAGCCCCTCGCCGACGATCTCGCCCGCGGTCAGCCGCGGCGAGAGGGAGCCGTAGGGATCCTGGAAGACGATCTGCATGCGCCGGCGGAGCGGCCGCAGCGCGCCGCGGGAAAGGCCCTGGATGCCGGCACCCTCGAAGCGGATCGCGCCCTCGCTGCCCTCGAGCCGCAACAGGGCGAGGCCAAGCGTGGTCTTGCCCGATCCGCTCTCGCCGACGAGGCCGATCGTCTCGCCCTCCCGCACCGCCAGCGAGACGCCGTCCACCGCCTTCACGTGTCCCACGGTCCGGCGCAGCAGGCCGCGGCGGATCGGGAAATGCACGCGCAGATCCTCGGCCGCCACGACCTCCCGCGCATCGGCGGGCACCGGCGCGGGGCGGCCGCGCGGCTCGGTCGCCAGCAGCATGCGGGTATAGGGGTGCGCGGGCGCGTCGAAGACGCGGGCGACGGGGCCCTGCTCCACCGCCTCGCCGTCCTTCATCACCACCACCTCGTCGGCATGGCGGCGGACGATGGCGAGGTCGTGGGTGATCAGCAGCATGGCCATGCCGGCCTCGCGCTTAAGCGCCGCCAGCAGCTCCAGGATCTGCGCCTGGATGGTGACGTCGAGCGCGGTGGT
>CAYNYQ010000554.1:0-3076 GCA_964401305.1 uncultured Acetobacteraceae bacterium
CGGCGGCCCATCCGCCGCGCGCCCGGCCAGCAGGCCACGGCGCGTCGCGGCGTCCAGCGGCGCACCCAGCAGGCCGGCGAGCCAGGCGCGCGGCGGCAGCGCGGCATCCGGCCCGAGCAGCACGGCGCCACGCAGCGCGCCCGCCGCGATCAGCGCGCCGCGATGCAGCCCCCCGCCGGCATCCTCCAGCAGGGACCAGGCGCCCGCGGATTCCATCGCCGCCACCGCCGTGCAGAGCCGCGCAAAGGCACCTGATGCAGCGTCGCGGCCGGCGAGTTCGACGCGCCAGAAGCCGCCCGGCAGCGGGATGGCGGCGCTCCAGTCGGCCAAGGCGGGCTCGGGCCGCGCCGGCAGCAGCGCAAAACCGTGCCAGGCGGCGGGAAAGGGCAGCACCTGCAGCGGCGTGTGCTTGAGCTCCGGCTGGCCGCTGACCGGGTCCGTCACCGCGTTCACCGTCGCATTCACCCGCGCGGCGGGGGCGAATTGCGCGGTCCAGTGCATCGGCGCGAAGGCGGTGCCGCGGCGCTGGCCCGCGTCGAGCACGAGGCGCAGCACGGCCCGGCCATGCGGCGTCCGCAGCAGCACGGGGGCGCCCGGCTCGAGGCCGGTGGCATCCGCCGGGTGCAGCGTCACGCAGGGCTCGGGCGTGTGGCCCATCAGCCGCGGCACGGCGCCGGTGCGCGTCATCATGTGCCACTGGTCGCGCAGCCGCCCCGTCAGCAGCCGCAGCGGGAAGGCGGCGTCGGGCGCGGCGCCGGGGGCGCGGAAGGGCGTCGGCACGATCCGCGCCCGGCCGGCGGGAAACGCGCCGCCGGCGAAGAAGCGCGGCGCGGCGGGCGCGGCGGCGGCGGCAGGCACGGGCCAGCGCGTCGGCGGCAGCGCGGCGTAGGCGGCATCGGCAAGGCCGGCGAGGCCCGCAATGTCGAAGGCGCGCGCGGCGGGGCGGGCGAGCCCGGTGACGGCGGCGTGCTCGCGGAAGATCGCCGCCGGCCCGTCCCAGGCGAAGCCCGCGCCGGCGCCGAGGCGGCGCGCCACCTCCCCCACCGCCCACCAGTCCGGCCGCGCCTCGCCCGGCGCCGGCAGGAAGGCGCGCTGGCGGCTGATGACGCGCTCGCTGTTGGTGACGGTGCCGTCCTTCTCGCCCCAGGCCAGCGCGGGCAGGCGCACATGGGCGAAGGCGGCGGTGTCGGAACGCCGGGTCGTTTCGCTGACGACGAGGAAGGGCGCGCCGGCGAGCGCCGCGCGCACGCCATCGCCCTCGGGCAGGGAGACGGCGGGATTGGTCGCCATCACCCAGAGCGCGCCGATCCCGCCCTGCCCGAGCGCGCGGAAAAGATCCACGGCCTTGAGGCCCGGGCCCTCGGGCAATGTCGCGCCGCCCCAGAACCGGCTGAGCGCCGCGACCTCCTGGGGCCGGTCGAAGCGCAGATGCCCGGCCAGCATGGTGGCCAGGGCGCCGACCTCGCGCCCGCCCATGGCGTTGGGCTGGCCGGTGACGCTGAAGGGGCCGGCGCCGGGCCGGCCGATGCGGCCCGTCAGCAGGTGGCAGTTGATGATGGCATTGGCCTTGTCCGTGCCGGCGCCGGACTGGTTTACGCCCTGGCTCCAGAGCGTGACGACGCGCGGCGTCGCCGCCCACCAGGCACAGAAGCGGCCGATCGCCTCGGGCGGCAGGCCGGTGAGGCGCGTCGCCTCGGGCGCGATGGCGCGGGCGGCGGTAAGCGCCTCGCCGAGGCCGGTGGTGTGCGCCGCGACGAAGCCGCGATCCATCGCGCCGCTCTCGGCAAGGTGGCAGAGCAGCGCGGCGAAGAGTGCGACATCGCTGCCGGGCACGAGCGGCAGGTGGAGGTCGGCGCCCTCGCAGGTGGCGGTGCGGCGCGGGTCGACGACGACGATGCGCATGTCGGGCCGCACCGCCTTCGCCGCCAGGATCCGCTGGTGGAGCACGGGGTGGCACCAGGCGAGGTTGCTGCCGACCAGCACGACGAGGTCGGCCTGCTCCAGGTCCTCGTAGGTGCCGGGCACGACGTCCTCGCCGAAGGCGCGGGTATGGGCGGCGACGGCGCTGGCCATGCAGAGGCGGGAGTTGCTGTCGATGTTGGCGGTGCCGAGCACGCCCTTGGCCAGCTTGTTGGCGGCGTAGTAGTCCTCGGTCAGCAGCTGGCCCGAGACGTAGAGCGCGACGCCCTCCGGCCCGAGCCGGGCGCGGGCGCGCGAGAAGCCCTCCGCCACCGCGTCGAGCGCCGCGTCCCAGCTCGCTTGCCTGCCGCCGACCTCGGGGTGCAGCAGCCGGTCCTCGAGGCCGAGCGTCTCGCCGAGCGCCGTGCCCTTGCTGCAGAGCCGCCCCTGGTTCGCGGGATGCGCCGGATCGCCGGCGATGGCCGCGCCGCCGAACCCGTCCGGCGTGGCGAGCACGCCGCAGCCGACGCCGCAATAGGGGCAGGTCGTGCGCACCGCGCGCGGCGCGGGGAGGGAGCCGTCCATCAGCCCGGCGCCCCATCTGCTGTGCGCGCGCGGCGCAAGGTGAATCGGCGCGGCATCAGTAGACGTCGCGCTGGTAGCGCCCCTGCCGCGCCAGCGCGACGATCCAGTCGCGCGCCTGGTCGGCGGTCATGCCGCCCTGCCCTTGTGCGACGGCGCGCAGCGCCTGGTCCACGTCCTTGGCCATGCGCGTCGCGTCGCCGCAGACATAGACATGCGCGCCCTCCTGCAGCCAGCGCCAGAGATCGGCGGCGTCCTCGGCCATGCGGTGCTGCACGTAGACCTTGGCGGCGCCGTCGCGGCTCCAGGCCAGCGAGAGGCGGGAGAGGGTGCCGGCGGCGCGCCAGGCCTCGATCTCGGCGCCGAAGAGGAAATCGGTCGCGCTGCGCTGGTCGCCGAAGAAGAGCCAGGATTGCCCCTTCACACCGAGCGCCGCGCGGTGCTGCAGGAAGGCGCGGAAGGGGGCGATGCCGGTCCCGGGCCCGATCATCACGATGGGCGTCGCGGGGTCGGCGGGCAGGCGGAAATGACTGGTCTGCACCTCGGCGCGCAGCGGCACGGCCGGGTCGGCGCGGAAGGCGAGGTGGCAGGAGGC
>CAYNYQ010000555.1:0-3074 GCA_964401305.1 uncultured Acetobacteraceae bacterium
GGCGGCCGACCTGCCGCTGCTGCCCACGGCCGCCGCGCTGGCCGAGGAGGGCCGGGCGCTGGCGCGGGGCGAGCGGCCGCGCGCGCGCCGCCGCGGCCCGCCCGACCTCGGCGCTGCCGAGACGGTGGAGGCGGCGCTGCTCGCCGCCCTCGGCCACCTGCTCGAGGTGATGCTGCACTACCAGCCCCGCTGCCGGCCCGATGCGGGGCCGGAGGGCGTGCACCAGACCCGCGTCGCTCTGCGCCGGCTGCGCTCCGTGCTGAAGGCCTTCAAGCCGGCCGCGGGCTGCGCGGCGACCGCGGCCTTCGACGACGGGCTGAAGGGCCTGGCGCAGCGGCTCGGCGCGGCGCGCGACCTCGACGTCTTCCTCACCGGGCTCGGCGCCGAGGCGGCGGAGGCGATGCCGGGGGAGCGGCGGATCGGGCAGTTGCTGCGCACCGCGGAGGCACGCCGCCTTGCCGCCTATGCGGCGCTGCGCGAGGCGCTGGACGGGCCGGGCTTCCGCGCCCTGGTGCTGGACGGCATCGCGCTGATGCTGGAGCGGCCCTGGCGCGAGCTGGCCGCCGCCGCGCCGGACGCGGCGCCGCGGGGGGCCGAGGCGCTGGACGAGCCGCTGCCGGCCTTCGCCTCGCGGCTGCTCGACAAGCGCTGGCACCGGCTCTGCTCGGAGGGCGAGGAAATCCATCGCCTCGACGCCGAGGCGCTGCACGAGCTGCGGCTGACGGCGAAGCGGCTGCGCTATGCCGCCGAGCTCTTCGCCCCGCTCTGGCCCGGCAAGGCACAGCGACGCTTCCTCAAGCGCCTCGCCGCGGTGCAGGAGGAGCTCGGCCTGGCGAACGACGTCGAGGTGGCGCGGGCGCTGGTCGCCGGCCTCGGCAGCGGCGTGCCGGCCTGGGCGGTGGGGGCGATGGAGGGCTTCGCCGCCGCCAAGGCCTCGGGCGCGCGGCGGAGGGGCCTGTCGGCCTGGGAAGATCTGATGGTTGCGAAGCCTTTCTGGAGTGATCTCTAAGCTCCTGAAATTGCGGGCTCGCGTTCTCGTCATGGTCGGGTTGCGGCGGGCCCTCGCAATGGGTTACGCGTGGCCTCCATGCGGACCCGACGCATCTTCACCCCCGCCTATCACCCGCGCCGCTGGGGCGCGATCCTGGCCGGCGCCGGCGCCGCGGCGGCGGTCGTCGGGCTGGCGACGGCGGTGCCGAGCGACCTCTTCAGCGCCGCGCCGCGGGAGCAGACGCGGCTCGCCGTGGCGGCCGAGGTGCGGGTGGTCGACGGCGAGACCCTGGCGCTCGGCGCCGAGGTGATGCGCCTCGCTGGCGTGCGGGCGCCGCCGCGTGGCCAGGGTTGCCAGGACGCGGCGGGCCGCACCTTCGACTGCGGCGCGGCGGCGGCCGAGGCGCTGGTGCGCCTCGTGGGCGGCCGGGCGGTGGAGTGCCAGGTGCAGGGCCGCGACCCGCAGGGCCGCCCGCTCGGCCTCTGCCGCGCCGGCGGGGCGGAGCTGAACGCCTCCCTCGTGGCCGAGGGCTGGGGGCTGGCGACCGGCGGCACGGGCGGGCTGCAGCCGCTGGAGGCCGCGGCGCGCGACGGCAGGCGCGGCCTGTGGGCCGCCGCGGGCGATCTCGAGGCGCTGCGCCGCGGCCGCTGACCGGCGCTGCCTCCGCCGCCATGGCGGGCGATGCTTTTTTTCGGCACGCGCGTTGCCAATGCCTGCCACCCGTCGATATCGTGCAGTGCACCATGACGGGCACGCGAGGATGCGCGCCCGCAACCCGAGGACAACGCGCCATGAGCAGCACGGCCGCAAAGCCGGCGAACCGGCCCTCCGTCACGGTTACGCTGGACGGCAGCAACCGCAGCACGACCCTGCCGCTGCTCTCGGGCACCACGGGGCCCGACGTCGTCGACATCCGCAAGCTCTACGGGGATCTCGGCGTCTTCACCTTCGACCCGGGCTACGGTTCGACGGCGAGCACCGAGAGCAAGATCACCTACATCGACGGCGATGCCGGCATCCTGCTGTATCGCGGCTATCCGATCGAGCAGCTGGCCGAGCAGTCCGACTTCATCGAGGTCTGCTACCTGCTGATGTACGGCGACCTGCCGACGCCGGCGCAGCTCGAGGAATTCCGCAAGGGCGTCACCTACCACACGATGGTGCACGAGCAGCTGCGCCGCTTCTTCGACGGCTTCCGCCGCGACGCGCATCCGATGGCGGTGCTCTGCGGCGTGGTCGGCGCGCTGGCCGCTTTCTACCACGACAACCTCGACATCCATGACCCGAAGGTGCGCGAGATCGCCGCCTTCCGCCTGATCGCCAAGGTGCCGACCATCGCCGCCTGGGCCTACAAGTACGCGCTCGGCCAGCCCTTCATGTACCCGCGCAACGACCTCAGCTACGCCGAGAACTTCCTCTACATGCTGAACGCGGTGCCGGCCGAGCCCTACGTCAACAACCCGATCCTGTCGCGCGCCATGGACCGCATCCTGGTGCTGCACGCCGACCACGAGCAGAACGCCTCGACCAGCACGGTGCGGCTCGCGGGCTCGACCGGCGCCAACCCCTTCGCCTGCGTCGCCGCCGGCATCGCCGCGCTGTGGGGCCCGGCGCATGGCGGCGCCAACGAGGCGGTGCTGAAGATGCTCGGCGAGATCGGCGATCCGAAGAACATCCCGGCCTTCATCAGCGAGGTGAAGGACAAGAACAGCCACACCAAGCTCATGGGCTTCGGCCACCGGGTCTACAAGAACTTCGACCCCCGCGCCAAGATCATGAAGGAGACCTGCCACGAGGTGCTCGGCGAGCTCGGCATCAAGAACGAGCCGCTGCTGGACATGGCGATGGAGATGGAGCGGATCGCGCTGACCGACGACTACTTCCTGTCGCGCAAGCTCTACCCGAATGTCGACTTCTACTCGGGCATCATCCTGAAGGCGATGGGCATCCCGACCAGCATGTTCACCGTGCTGTTCGCGGTGGCGCGCACCGTCGGCTGGGTAAGCCAGTGGAAGGAGATGATGGAGGACCCGGCGCAGCGCATCGGCCGCCCGCGGCAGATCTACACCGGCGCCGCGACGCG
>CAYNYQ010000556.1:0-3071 GCA_964401305.1 uncultured Acetobacteraceae bacterium
CGGGACCTGCCCGAGGACCGGCTGCTGGTGGAGACGGACGCGCCCTACCTCGCCCCCGTGCCGCTGCGCGGCAAGCGCTGCGAACCGGCGCATGTCGCGCACACCGCCCGGGTGCTGGCCGAGGTGCGCGGCGTGGACATGGCGCGGATCGAGGCGGTCACGACGGCCAATTTCCACCGCCTGTTCCGCAAGGCCGCCGCGTGACCGGCGGCCTCGCCCGCTGACGCCGGCCCCGCATGCCCCGCCCGGCGGCGGCCCGCGACACATGGTGGCGCGCGCCCGGCCCGGGGCTCGCCCGGGTGCCGCCAGCGCCGGGGCCGTTCCGCCGCGGGCGCCCTGGCGCGGCCGATCCCCCGCGCCCCCGCGACACCCAGCCCCTGCGATGGAGCCACCGATGCCCGCCCTGACCCCGCCCCGGAGGCGCCGCCCATGCTGCGCGTGACGCTGCTCGGCACCGGCGGCTCCGGCGGCGTGCCGCTGCTGGGCGGCGAGGGGGAAGGGGGCAATTGGGGCGATTGCGACCCGGCCGAGCCACGCAACCGCCGCACCCGCACCTCCGCCCTGCTGGAGGGCCCCGGCGGCGGGCGGCTGCTGGTCGATGCCGGGCCAGACCTGCGGCACCAGCTCCTCGCCGTGGGCAAGGCGCGGCTCGATGCCGTGCTCTTCACCCATGCGCATGCCGACCACATCCTCGGCATCGACGACCTGCGCCAGGTGAACCGGGTCACGGGCAGGGAGCTGCCCGCCTACGGCACGCGGGCGACGCTCTCCCGCCTCGACGACCGGTTCGACTACGCCTTCATCGGCCCGACCCCGCCCTTCTTCTTCCGCCCCGCCCTGGCCGCCACGCGCGTGGAGTACGGGCAGGAGATCGAGGCGGCGGGGATGCGGCTGACCCTGTTCCGCCAGGACCACGGGGTGATGGACACGCTCGGCTTCCGCTGCGGCGGCTTCGCCTATTCCACCGACGTCGTGCTGCTGCCGGAGGAGAGCCTGCCGCATCTCGAGGGCCTCGACACCTGGGTGGTCGGCTGCTTCCAGAAGCGGCCGCACAAGGTGCACGCCAATCTCGACCAGGTGCTGGAGTGGGTGGCGGCGCTGAAGCCCCGGCGCACCGTGCTCACCCACATGAGCGTCGAGATGGACTACGCCACGCTGCGGCGCGAACTGCCGCCGGGGATCGAGCCCGGCCATGACGGCATGGTGCTGGAGGTGCCGGCGGGCTGAGCGGCGGCGGCGGCCTCACGCGGCGGCGTCCCGCGCCGGCAGCGCGGCGGCCTCGCGCACGGCCCGCACGCGCAGCGCCTGGGTCCGGCCGCGCACCAGCACCTCCTGCGGCGCGCCGAGGGTCTCGGGCAGGGCCAGGCCGGCCGCCTCCAGCACCGCCTCCGACACCACGAGCTCGCAGCCGAGGGTCTTGCTGGCGGCCTCCAGCCGGCTCGCCGTGTTCACCGTGTCGCCGATGGCGGTCAGCGTCACGGTCCGGCCATGGCCCATGGCGCCCAGGATCACCGGCCCGGCATGCAGGCCGATGCCGATGCGCAGCGGCTCGCCGATCTCCGCCGCCACGCTGCGGTTCAGGGCGGCGAGGGCGAGCCCCATGCGCCGCACGGCCTCGAGCGCGGCGCGGCAGGCGGCGGCCCGGTCGGCCGCTTCGTCCCGCGGCGCGCCCGTGTCGCGGCTCTCGGCGCCGAACAGCGCCATCACGCCGTCGCCGAGGAACTTGTCCACCCGGCCGCCGGCCTGCTCCACCGCCTCGCCCATGGCGCGGAAATAGCGGTTCAGCAGGTCCACCACGTCGTAGGGCAGGCGGGTCTCAGCGATGCGGGTGAAGTCGCGGATGTCGACGAAGACCACGGCGATGACCCGCTCCTCCCCGAGCGCGGTCGGCGCGCGGAAGCGCAGCAGCGCCGGCGCGGGCAGGGCGGGGTCGAGCAGGGGCACGACCGCGACCGGCCCGAGCGGCCGCAGCTGGCAGGCAAGGCGCACGCCCTCCGCGGCGCGGATGCGGGCGAGCACCCGGGCCTCGGCGGCATCCGGCGGCGGCAGGGACCCCGGCGGCCCGCTGACCCGGACCCGGCAGGTGGAGCAGCGGCCGCGCCCGCCGCAGACGGCGGCATGCGGGATGCCGAGCAGCCAGCTCGCCTCCAGCACCGAGACGCCGCGGGGCAGGCCGATGCTGCGGCCATCGGGGTAGGAGATGCGGATCAGGCCCTCGCGGCGGCGCAGCAGCGCCCGCACCTCGCGCGCCGCCAGCACGCCGAGGAGCGCCAGGGCGAGCCCGCCCAGCAGCGCATCGGTGCGCGCGGCGATCTGCTGGCGGATGGCCGGCGGCGGGGCGTCGGCCAGGATGGCCTCGCGGAAGCCGGGCTCGGCGGCGAGCCGCAGCCGCACCTCGTTGCCGCCGGCGACGAAACCGGCGAGGGCCAGGGTCGGCAGCAGCAGCGCCAGCGCGGCGAGGGCAGGCCGCGCCGCCGGGAACCAGCGCTTCAGCCGCAGCCAGGCCAGCAGGCCGAGCACGGCATGGATCCAGGCGCCGAGCACGAGCGCGGCCTGCACCGCGGCGCGCCAGGGCTCGAAGGCCCAGTAGACCGCCAGCAGGTTGCGGAAATAGCCCCAGTTCTGTTCGTAGACCGTGTCCGGGATCCGGGTCGCCGCGACATGCGGCAGCAGGGCCAGCGGCAGGGCGAAGCCGAGCAGGTACTGCACCGCCTCGTAGGCGCTCAGGCGCAGGGTCCGCCGCCGCCACAGCGCGTGCAACGCGAGGGCGACATGGGCGACCAGGGCGCCGAGCAGCAGCAGCGTGACGGGCGCGGAGATCAGCACCGGATGGACCGCCCGCAGCATGGCATCCGCCGTGGCGATGGAGTGGACCAGCAGGGCGTGGTTGACCAGGTGCGTGACCAGGTAGGCGAACAGGACGAGACCGGAGGCAATGTGGAGCTTGCGGATCATGCACCGGCGGTCCGTCGCGCCGCGGCGCCATCCGCCGCTGCGGGTGCAGTCTAGCCCATTCCGCGGCCGAACGGGGCCGGCCGCGCGGGCCGGGTTTCCCACAGCTTATCCACAGG
>CAYNYQ010000557.1:0-3070 GCA_964401305.1 uncultured Acetobacteraceae bacterium
CACGAGGCGCGCCGGCACCGGCGCGAGGACGCCGCCGCGCGGGCCGGCGCGCAGCCCGCCCAGCCGCCGGCCGAACTCCGCGCCGCGCTCGACGTTCTCGGCCTCGAATGGCCGGTGGACCAGCCGGCGCTGCGTGCCCGCTACAAGGAACTCGCCAAGCGCCTGCACCCGGACGCCAATGGCGGCGACCGCGAGGCGGAGGAGCAGCTGAAGGACGTGAACCGCGCCTACAGCCTGCTGCGCGCCAGGCTCGGCGCCGGCGCGGCGCGGCCCGCGGCGGCCGCGGCGGCCGCACCGTGAGGGGCAGGCCCCGCGGCGGCGCGCCCCCGGCCCGCCCGCCAGGCCCACCCGCCCCGGGTAGCCTGCCGCGCCACCCTGCCCTAGACTTCCCGTGACAAGCTGAAGCGGATGACGATGAACAAGGTCGCCTCCCTCGCCGAGATCCGCCCGACCTCGGCCATCAATGCCCCGGACACGACGGTGGATGCCCGCACCGCCTTCGGGCTCGACCTCGACCTCGCGGTGCCGGCCTATTCGACCCGCACCGAGCACGTGCCGGAGGTCGACGAGGCCTATGTCTTCGACCGCGAGACGACGCTGGCCATCGTCGCCGGCTTCGCCTTCAACCGGCGCGTGATCATCCAGGGCTACCACGGCACCGGCAAGTCGACGCATATCGAGCAGGTGGCGGCGCGGCTGAACTGGCCCTGCATCCGCGTCAACCTCGACAGCCACATCAGCCGCATCGACCTGATCGGCAAGGACGCGATCGTCCTCAAGGACGGCAAGCAGGTGACCGAGTTCCGCGAAGGCATCCTGCCCTGGGCGCTGCAGCACCCCTGCGCGCTGGTCTTCGACGAATACGATGCCGGCCGCCCGGACGTGATGTTCGTCATCCAGCGCGTGCTGGAGGTCGAGGGCAAGCTGACCCTGCTCGACCAGAACCGGGTGATCCGCCCGCACCCCTTCTTCCGCCTGTTCGCCACGGCGAACACGGTCGGGCTCGGCGACACCACCGGCCTCTACCACGGCACGCAGCAGATCAACCAGGCGCAGATGGACCGCTGGAACATCGTCGCCACGCTGAACTACCTGCCGCACGCGATGGAGACCGAGATCGTCCTCAAGAAGCTCGGCCTCGAGGGCGACCCGAAGATGAAGAAGCAGGTCGAGGCGATGGTGGCGCTCGCCGACCTGACGCGCGCCGGCTTCATCGCCGGCGACATCAGCACCGTGATGTCGCCGCGCACGGTCATCACCTGGGCCGAGAACACCAAGATCTTCCAGGACAACGGCTTCGCCTTCCGCCTCACCTTCCTCAACAAGTGCGACGAGGCGGAGCGCAGCACGGTGGCCGAGTACTACCAGCGCTGCTTCAACGAGGAGCTGCCGACCGGCACGCTGCTGAAGAAGGCCTGAGGCGAGGCCGCGTCCGGCGGCGCCGCCCTGGCGCCGCCGCGGGACCGGCCAGTTGTCGGGGCGTAGAGGGTCCGGCGTAGAGGGCAGAGCACAGTGAGCAAACAGGACCTCACGCGCCAGGAGGAGTTCAAGCGCGCCACCGCCGGCGCGCTGCGCGCCATCGCGCATGCCGAGCCCGACGTGCAGGTGGCCTTCCAGCCCGGCCCCGCCGGCGTCTCGGGCAAGCGCGTGCGCCTGCCGCTGCCGACCCGCACGCTGCCGCCGGCCGAGATGGCCAAGCTGCGCGGCGCCGCCGATGCCGCCGCGCTGCGCCTGCGCCACCACTCGGACGCGGTGCACGCCGCGCGCATGCCCGCCCGCAAGGAGGCCAAGGAGGTCTTCGACGCGCTCGAGGATGTCCGCGTCGAGGCGGTGGGCAGCAAGCACATGTCGGGCGTCGCCGCCAACCTGCGCGCCCGCCTCGCCGACCAGTGCGAGGCCGAGGGCTATGACCGCATGACCCGCAAGGACCAGCTGCCGCTGCCCGCGGCGCTGTCCCTGCTGGCGCGCGAGCGCGTCACCGGCGAGCCGGCGCCCGAGGCGGCGCATCGCGTGCTCGACCTCTGGCGCGACAGCCTCGGCGACCAGGCCGAGGCGGCGATGGCCGAGATGGCCGACGCCACCGACGACCAGGAGGCCTATGCCCGCGCCGCGCGCCGCCTGCTCGCCGCGCTCGACCTCGCCGAGGCCGAGATCGAGGCCGAATCCGAGGACCAGGAGGACGGCGAGGAGGAGGGCGAGCAGTCGCCCATGCAGGACAATTCCGGGGAGGGCGAGAGCCAGTCCCAGGAGCAGGAGGAGATGCTCGGCGCCCAGCCCGAGGCGATGCAGGGCGAGGCGGCCGAGGAGGAGATCGAGGAGACCGAGGAGGAAGGCGCCGCGGCCGAGGGGGACGACAAGCCCGGCGGGCCGCAGCAGAGGAAAGAGGTCCAGCAGACCGACGACGCCTCCCGCTACCACGCCTTCACCCAGCAGTTCGACGAGGTGATCGACGCCGACGAGCTCTGCGACCCGGAGGAGTTGACGCGCCTTCGCCAGCAGCTCGACCAGCAGCTGAGCCACCTGCAGGGCGTGGTCTCGAAGCTGGCGAACCGGCTGCAGCGGCGGTTGCTGGCGCAGCAGCAGCGCGCCTGGGAGTTCGACCTCGAGGAGGGGCTGCTGGACGCCGCCCGCCTCGCCCGCATCGTCGCCAACCCGATGCTGGCGCTCTCCTACAAGCGGGAGCTGGAGGCGGATTTCCGCGACACCGTCGTCTCCCTGCTGATCGACAATTCCGGCTCGATGCGCGGCCGGCCAATCACCGTCGCCGCCATGTGCTGCGACATCCTGGCCCGCACCCTCGAGCGCTGCGCCGTGAAGACCGAGATCCTCGGCTTCACCACGCGAGCCTGGAAGGGCGGGCAGAGCCGCGAGAAGTGGGTGCAGGAGGGCAAGCCGCGCAACCCGGGGCGGCTGAACGACCTCAGGCACGTGGTCTACAAGGCGGCCGACGCGCCCTGGCGCCGGGCGCGCAAGAATCTCGGCCTGATGCTGCGCGAGGGGCTGCTGAAGGAGAATATCGACGGCGAGGCGCTGGAATGGGCCTATCGGCGCCTGCGCGTCCGCTCCGAGC
>CAYNYQ010000558.1:0-3069 GCA_964401305.1 uncultured Acetobacteraceae bacterium
CGTAACCGTCGTCCTGGCCCCATGGTGATCGTCGTCTGGCCTGCCTCGTGGCTGTCTTTTTCGGACGCCTGCTGGCGCGGTAGCGTGGCCGCTCCGACGTGGCGGGGTGGGCATGGCGGTCGAGGACGATCTGCTGGCACGGCTGCGCAAGACCGAGGCGCTGATGGCTGGCGCTGGGACGGTTGGCGAGCGTGAGGCGGCGGGTGCCGCGCTTGAGCGGGTCAAGGCGCGGCTGGCGGAGCAGGCGCGGCGGGATCCGCCGGTCGAGTTGCAGTTCTCCATGCCGGACGCCTGGTCGCGGCAGCTCTTCGTGGCGCTGTGCCGGCGCTACGGCCTCAAGCCCTTCCGCTACCCGCGGCAGAAGCGCACGACGGTGATGCTGCGGGTGCCGCGTGGGTTCAACGACACGGTGCTCTGGCCGGAGTTCGTGGAACTGGACCGGGCGCTCGTCGCGCACCTGCAGGAGGTGACGAGCCGGATCATCCGCGCCGCGGTGCACGCCGACACGAGCGAGGCGGAGGAGGTGCCGGCGGCGCTGCCGGCGCGATAGCCCTACGCCGCGGCCGCGGTGCCGGGTTGGCGCCAGGCCCAGGGCAGCAGCGAGGCGAGTTCCGTCGAGCGCACCTCGCCGCGGACCATCCGCTCCAGCACGTCGGTCAGCCAGGCCTGCGGGTTGACGCCGCCGAGGATCGCGGTGCGGATCAGCGTGGTGGCGATGGCCCAGGTCTCGCCGCCGCCCTCGCTGCCGGCGAACAGCGCGGCCTTGCGTGTGACGACGACGGGCCGGATCTCCCGCTCCACGCTGTTGGTGTCGAGTTCGAGCGTGCCGTCGTCCAGGAACCGGCAGAGGCCCTCCCAATGCCGCAGGCCGTAGCGGATCGCCGCGGCCAGCGCCGAGCCCTGGCTGACGCGGCCGAGTTGGGCGTCGAGCCAGGTGCGGAGATCGCGCACGAGCGGCGCGCTGCGCTCCTGCCGGACGGCCTGGCGTTCCTCGGCGGGCCGGCCGCGGATCTCGCGCTCGAGAGCGTAGAGGGCGCCGATGCGCAGCAGGGCCTCGGCGGCGATCGGCGAGGCGGTGTGGGCGTGGATCTTGTGGAAGCGCCGGCGCAGATGCGCCCAGCAGAAGGCGAGCGCGACGGCGCCATCGTTGCGCCGATCGGTCAGCGCGCGGAACCCGCCATAGCCGTCCACCTGCAGCGTGCCCCGGAAGGCGGCGAGATGCCGGGCGGGCCGGATGCCCTTGCGGTCCGGGGCATAGACATAGGCGACCGCCGGCGGCCCGGTGCCGCCGCAGGGCCGGTCATCGGCGGCGTAGGCCCAGATCCGCCCGTCGCGCGTCCGCCCCCGACCGGGCGCCAGGGTCGGCAGCGGCGTGTCGTCGGCGAACACCCGCGCATGGCCGACCACGTGGGCGAGGACCAGCGCGTGCAGCGGCCTGAGCCACCAGCAGGCCTGGCGGACCCAGTCGCAGAGTGTTGCGCGATCGAGCCGGATGCCGCCACGGGCCAGGATCTGGCACTGGCGGTAGAGCGGCAGGCCGTCGCCGTATTTCGAGACCAGGACATTGGCGAGCAGTGCCTCGGTCGGCAGGCCGCCGGCGACGATCCGCGCTGGCGCGGGCGCCTGATGCACGCCCTCGGCGCAGCGGCGGCAGGCATAGCGGGGCCGGACGGTGACGCGGACCCGTAGTTGGGCGGGAACCACGTCGAGCCGCTCGGCGCGGTTCTCGCCGACCCTGTGCATCTCGTGCCGGCAGCAGGGACAGGCACGATCGGCGATGTCGATCACCGTCTCGATGCGCTCCAGGTGCGCCGGCAGCGCACCACGGTTGCGGCGGCGTTCGGAGGCAGGCTTGCGCTCCGGCGCCGGGGCGTTGTCGTGATTCGCTGCCGGCGGCGGAGCCGCCCCGAGCGTCAGTGCCAACTGCCCTGGATCAACGCGCTCGATACTCTGACCGAACCGCGCCCGCCGTAGGTCGTGGATGATCTGCTCGAGCTGCGCGATGCGCGCCTCGGCCGCGGCGAGCGCGGTGCGCAGTTCCGCCAGGTCGGGGGATGCGGCGTCGGGCACGCCGGAATCGTCGCCGATGCGCTCGCGTCGCGCCAAGCGGAAAAGCGACGCCGTGCGCGCTCACACCGCCGCCGGCCGCCAGGCCGGCTGCACGCGCCGCCACTCGAGGCCCTCGAGCAGCAAGGACATCTGCGCCGGCGACAGCACCACCTTGCCGGTCGGCGTCGTCGGCCATGGAAAGGCGCCCTGCTCGATGCGCTTGGTCAGCAGGCACAGCCCGACGCCGTCGTGCCAGAGGCACTTCACCAGCCGCCCCTTGCGACCGCGGAAGGCGTAGAGCGAGCCGTCAAAGGGATCGGCGCCGAGCGACTGCTGGACCAACGCCGCCAGGCTGTCCATGCCGCGACGCATGTCGGTGACGCCGCAGGCGAGGAACACCCGGGCGCCCGGCGGAGGCCCGATCATCGGCCGCGCAGCACCGCCAGCACCCGGCGCAGCGCGTCGGCGCCGACGTCCTCGTCGAGCCGCAGCAGCGTCCCGCAGGGCAGCATCACCTCTATGCGCGCGGGCGACCGTGCGGGGATCTCCGGGGCGGGCGCCGTCGGGATCGGCGCATCCTCCGCAACGGCGACCTGGGCGAAGGCGGGGAGCGGCATCGGCACGGCGCCGAGCTCGCCGCTCATCACCTGCCGCCGCCACGTGTAGAACAGGCTCGAGGTGAGGCCCCAGCGCCGGATCACCTCTGTCGGCGTCACACCGGGCTGCATCGCCTCGACGACGATCCGGCGCTTTTGGTCCGCCGACCAGCTCCGCCGCCCCTCGCCACGCGTGACAACCTCGACCACCTCGTCGGGCCGCGCCTTGCGAGCAGTCCTACGACCGGTCCTATGACCCGTCTCGGCCGCATCCGCCTCGATCTCCAACCCCACCTCCGCCGCATGCCGACACGCGACACGGCATCATCAGAAGGGCGTTTCGCAAGGTGACGTCAGGACGACGTTTACAGATGAAGCGTGAGCTCCCGCTGCTCCCCGGTGAGGAGGTGCCGATCCTGCTCGC
>CAYNYQ010000559.1:0-3069 GCA_964401305.1 uncultured Acetobacteraceae bacterium
CCCGGGCATGGGCGATGGCGCTGTTCATCAGCACCGCGTCGCAGCCGAGCTCCATGGCGATGGCCGCGTCGGACGCCGTGCCGACACCGGCATCGACCAGCACCGGCACCTTCGCCTGCTCGATGATGGCGCGGATCATCACCGGGTTCTGGATGCCGAGCCCCGAGCCGATCGGCGCGCCGAGCGGCATCACCGCGACGCAGCCCATCTCCTCGAGGCGGCGGGCGGCGATCGGGTCGTCCGAGCAATAGACCATGACCTGGAAGCCGTCCTTCAGCAGCGCCTCGGCGGCCTCGAAGGTCGCGCGCATGTCGGGGTAGAGGAAGGGCGGCGGGCCCAGCACCTCGAGCTTCACCAGGTTCCAGCCCCCCGCCTCGCGCGCCAGGCGCAGCGTGCGCACCGCGTCCTCGGCGGTGAAGCAGCCGGCGGTGTTGGGCAGGTAGGTGTAGACCTTGGGGTCGACGAAATCCTGCAGCATGGGCGCCTTGGGGTCGCCGAGGTTCACCCGCCGCACGGCAACGGTGACGATCTCGGCGCCCGAGGCGGCGATGGCCCGCCCGGTCTCCTCGAGGTCCTTGTAGCGGCCCGTGCCGACGATCAGGCGGGAGCGGAAGCGCAAGCCCGCGACCTCCCAGGCATCGTCGTCGGTCGTGGTGGTGGTGGTGGTCGTCGGGATGCCATCCATGGCGTCCAAGCCCTCCCTCGTCGCGGGGCCCGGGCGGGGCCTCAGCCGCCGCCGATGAAGTGCACGATCTCCAGCCGGTCGCCCGGGCCGAGGGCGGTGGCGGCGTAGGTGGAGCGGGGGACGATCTCCAGGTTCCGCTCGACGGCGACCTTGCGCGTGTCGAGGCCGAGCGTCGCGAGCAGGTCGGCGACGCTGCTGGCCGCCGGCACCTCGCGGGCGTCGCCGTTGACGATGATGCGGATGGTGGCCGTCGTCTCCCCCATGCGCCGAATGTGGAGGGGGGCGGGCGCCGGGGCAAGCCGCCCTGCCGGCATGGGGCCGGGTGCCGGGGCGGGCCGCGCCGCGGCACGGGGCACGCGGCCGGGGCGGGGGGCGGGCCGCCCATCCGCGGCGAGGGCCCGGCGGGACGGGTGCCTTGCGCGCCCCATCCCCCGCGTGCTAGCGCGGCCGGCCCTTCGCCCGAGCCAAGCACGCGCCAACGTGATGCCAACGCCGCCCCTCATCGCCGTGCTGAACGGCCCGAACATCAACCTGCTCGGCACGCGCGAGCCGGACAAGTACGGCACCGCGACGCTCGACGACCTCGAGGCGCTCTGCGCCGAGACGGCGGAGGAGCTCGGCCTGGCCATCGATTTCCGCCAGACCAACGGCGAGGGCGAGCTGATCACCTGGGTGCAGGAATGCCGCGGCCGCGCCGCCGGCATCGTCATCAACCCGGCGGGCTACACCACCACCTCGATCGGGCTGATGGATGCGCTGCTGGCGGCGGGGCTGCCGGTGATCGAGGTGCACATCACGAACATCCACCGGCGGGAGGAATTCCGCCAGCACAGCTACGTCTCGAAGGCCGCCACCGGCGTCATCGCCGGCCTCGGCATCGGCGGCTATGCGCTGGCGCTGCGGGCGATGGCCGAGCTGCTGGCCGCCGAGGCCGAGGCATGAGCGGCGTCCGCTTCGACCCGGAGGCGATCCGCGCCCTGGCGCAGATCCTGCGCGACACCGACCTGACCGAGATCGAGCTGGTCGAGGCCGACAGCCGCATCCGCGTGGCGCGCATCCCGGCGCCGGTGAGCCTGCAGGCCGCCGCGCCGGTCGCCGCGGCCGCCGCGGCGCCCCTGGCCATGCCGGCCGCCGTCGCCGAGGCGCCGCCCGCGGGCGGGATCGACCCCAAGCACCCGGGCCTCGTCGCCTCGCCCATGGTGGGCGTTGCCTACCTGGCGCCCGAGCCCGGTGCGGCGCCCTTCGTCGCGGTCGGCGCGCGGGTGGAGCAGGGCCAGACCCTGCTGCTGATCGAGGCGATGAAGACCTTCAACCAGATCCGCAGCCCGCGCACCGGCACCGTCACCCGCATCCTCGTCGAGACGGGTACGCCGGTGGAATACGGCGAGCCGCTGATGGTGGTGGAATAGCCCCCGCCATGCGCCGCCGCGCCGCCCGGGCCTGACGCCGTGCAATTCGGCAAGGTGCTCATCGCCAACCGCGGCGAGATCGCGCTGCGCATCCACCGCGCCTGCCAGGAGATGGGCATCCGCACGGTGGCGGTGCATTCCACGGCCGACACCACGGCCATGCATGTGCGCCTGGCCGACGAGAGCGTCTGCATCGGTCCGCCGGCGGCGCGCGACAGCTACCTGAACATGGCGGCGATCCTCTCGGCCGCTGCCATCACCGGCGCCGACGCGGTGCATCCGGGCTACGGCTTCCTCTCGGAGAATGCGCGCTTCGCCGAGATGGTCGAGGCGCACGGCATGGCCTTCATCGGCCCCTCGCCCGAGCACATCCGCATGATGGGCGACAAGATCGCGGCGAAGGAGGCGATGCGCCGGCTCGGCGTGCCGCTGGTGCCCGGCAGCCCGGGCGCGCTCGCCTCGCTCGAGGAGGCGCAGTCGGTCGCGGCCGAGGTGAAGTACCCGGTGCTGATCAAGGCCGCGGCGGGCGGCGGCGGGCGCGGCATGAAGGTGGCGCGCGACGCCTCGGAGCTCGAGGAGGCCTGGCGCGTCGCCCGCACCGAGGCCAAGGCCGCCTTCGGCGACGACAGCGTCTACCTCGAGAAGTACCTCGACCGGCCGCGCCACATCGAGCTGCAGGTGCTGGCCGACGCCCATGGCAGCGTCGTGCATTTCGGCGAGCGCGACTGCTCGCTGCAGCGCCGCCACCAGAAGCTGGTCGAGGAGGCCGGCAGCCCGGTGCTCTCCGGCCCGGAGCGCGAGGCGCTGGGCGCGCAGGTGACGCGGGCGCTGCGCGAGCTCGGCTACCGCAACGCGGGCACGCTGGAGTTCCTGTGGCAGGACGGGCAGTTCGCCTTCATCGAGATGAACACCCGCCTGCAGGTCGAGCATCCGGTGACCGAGATGGTCTGCGGCATCGACCTGGTGAAGGAGCAG
>CAYNYQ010000560.1:0-3061 GCA_964401305.1 uncultured Acetobacteraceae bacterium
CCGAACAGCCAGACCCTCTACTACCTGCTCGCCTGGGAGAGCCTGGCCGAGCGCGAGCAGAAGTGGGGCAAGTTCGCCACCGACCCGGAATGGCTGGCGGCGCGCGCCAAGACCGAGGAGAGCGGCCAGATCGTCGCCAAGGTCGAGAACATGCTCCTCGCCCCCACCGCCTTCTCGGCGGTGAAGTAGCCCCGCGCCGCCGCGCGCCAAGGCCCGGGTCGGCCGCCGCAGGGAGCTCACGCCATGGCCGGAGTGCCCACCTTCGCCACGCCGCCGGGCTTCCTCGGCCTGCCGCTGCGGGCCGACCGTGACGCCGCCTTCTGCGTCGCCGGCATTCCCTTCGACCTCGGCACGACGAACCGTGCCGGGCAGCGCGACGGGCCGGCGGCGATCCGCCGCGCCAGCCGCATGCTGGTGGACGGCGCGCATCCGCAGCACCGGGTGGAACCAGCGCTGATGGATGTCGCCGACATCGGCGACTTCGCGATCGTGCTCGGCGACGTCGCCGGGAGCCTGGCGCTGATCGAGCGCCAGGCCGCCGCCTGCCGCCACCTCGTGGCGCTCGGCGGCGACCACGGCATCTCGCTGGCGCTGCTGCGGGCGGCCCGGCAGCGGGCGGGCAGGCCGCTCGCGCTGTTGCACCTCGATGCGCATGTCGACACCTGGGCGACGAATTTCGGCCAGGCCTACCGGCACGGCTCCGTCTTCTACCACGCCGTGGGGGAGGGGCTGATCGACCCGCGGCGCAGCATGCAGATCGGCATCCGCTCGCCGGTGGACCAGGAGACCTGGGACTGGACCCTGGCCCAGGGCTTCACCGTGGTGATGGCGCAGGAGGCGCTGGAATCGACGCCGGCGGCGCTGGCGGCCCGCGTGCTCGCGCTGATGGCGGGCGGCCCCGTCTATCTCAGCTTCGACGTCGACTGCCTCGACCCTGCCTTCGCTCCGGGGACGGGCACGCCGGAGGTGGGGGGCCTCGCCACCTGGCAGGCGCAGGGGCTGCTGCGGCGGCTGAAGGGCCTCGACTTCGTCGGCATGGACGTGGTGGAGGTGGCGCCGGCGCATGACGTGGCCGAGATCACCGCCCTGGCCGCGGCGACGATGGCCTGGGAATACCTGGCGCTGCTCGGCGCCCAGGGGATCGGCGCGGGCATCGGCGCAACGAAGCCCGCCTGACCCCGTCTCGTCCGGCAATTTTCCCGCGGCCGGGCGGGCTGGCCGCCATCCTGTCGGGTCATTCGCAGCCGGCCTGAAAATTTCCCTGGATTTTCCCGCGCCCACCCCCTAAATCCCCGGCCGTGCCGCCGAACTGGCTGGCGCCGACGCCATCGCACGTGCCGAGAGCCCCTTCAGGACGGGAGAGCCGGGGGGCACAGCAACGACGGGACGCGTCCTTTTCGTCCATGCCGGCACCCAGCACGGGGCCGGGGTCGTGAGGGATTTGGCCTATGTTGCTCGAACGGTTCGCCGCGATGCGACGTCATCGCGACCTCTGCTGACGCCGCCGCGCCGCCGCGCGCCGCCCGTCGCTGCCTCCGCGCCTCCCTGATCTCTTGTCCCTTGGGGAATGGTCCGATGACCCAGCTTGTCCGCGCCCGCGGCGCCGTCGCGCCGCTCGGCCGCCGCCGCCTGATCGACGCGCCCGCCATCCTGCCCGCCGTCGCCGACCTCGTCGCGGTGACGCGGCCGGAGGAGCCGATGCACTGCCTGCGCCCCGCCGCCATCGAGGCCGCGGCGCAGGACTTCGTGCAGGGCTTCCCGGGTGCGACCCTCTACGCCGTGAAGTGCAACCCGGAGCCCGCGGTGCTGCGCGCCCTCTGGCGCGGCGGCGTGCGCCACTTCGACTGCGCCTCCGCGGCCGAGGTCGCGCTGGTGCGGTCGATGTTCCCCGAGGCGGCGATCCACTTCATGCACCCGGTCAAGGCGCGCGGCGCGATCTGCGAGGCCTGGGCGCAGCACGGCGTGCGCGACTTCGTGCTCGACCACGCGGACGAGCTGGCGAAGATCCTGCAGGAAACCGGCGGCGGCCCGGAGCTCGGGTTGGTCGTGCGCCTGGCTCTGCCGAAGGGCGAGGCGGCCTACGACCTCTCCGGCAAGTTCGGCGCGGCGCCGGAGGAGGCGGTGGCGCTGCTGCGCGCGGCGCGGCCGCATGCGGCGCGGCTCGGCCTCTCCTTCCATGTCGGCTCGCAGTGCTGCGAGCCGCTGGCCTGGGGCCGTGCCATCGCGCTGGCCGGCGCCGTCGCGCGGGAGGCCGGGGTGCCGCTCGACCTGCTCGATGTCGGCGGCGGCTTCCCGGCGGCCTATCCCGGCATGGAGGCGCCGCCCCCGCTTGGCGCCTTCTTCGCCGAGATCGAGGACGCGGTGGAGGAGGCCGGCCTCGGCCATTGCGCGCTCTGGGCCGAGCCCGGTCGCGCGCTGGTGGCCGGCGGTGCCTCGGTGGTGGTGCAGGTGCAGCTCCGCCGCGGCGATGCGCTCTACGTGAACGACGGCGTCTATGGCGCGCTGTCGGATGCGGCGGCGCGCATGGGCTTCGCCTTCCCCTGCCGGCTGATCCGGCCGCAGGAGGCGGGCGGGGCGGCGCCGCCGCCGGTGCTGCGGGACTTCACGCTCTACGGCCCGACCTGCGACAGCGCGGACCGGATGCCCGGCCCCTGGACGCTGCCCGAGGACGTGGCCGAGGGCGACTGGATCGAGATCGGCCAGCTCGGTGCCTATGGCACCACGCTGCGCACGGCCTTCAACGGCTTCGACCGCGCGACGCTGGTCGAGGTGCGCGACGCGCCGATGCTCGGCGCCGAGGCGCCGCGCGCGCTGGCGGCCTGAGCGCCGCCGCCGGCGGCGCGAGAGTCCCAGGGGCGGGCGGCGCACGGCGCCGGACCGGCCCCTGGCAGGTGGGGACCCAGGGGGAGGCCGCTTTTCCCCGCAAGCCTCGATCCGTCGGCCGCGGTGGCCGGCGGGCGTTGTTCACCGCGTGACCTGGAGGATCCATCGATGATCCATACCCGCTTCTCCGGCCGCCTGGTGATGCTCGGCTTCGGCAGCATCGGCCAGGGCGTGCTGC
>CAYNYQ010000561.1:0-3060 GCA_964401305.1 uncultured Acetobacteraceae bacterium
GCGCCCTCGCCGAGCTGCCCGCCCGGGATGCCGCGCTGGAAGGCCAGCGTCGCCAGGAGGTGCGTCGAGTTCACCGGGCCGCCGCGGGTGATGGCGTAGACCAGCTGGAAGTCGGTGAAGGTGAAGATGATCGAGAAGGTCATCACGATCGCCAGGATCGGCAGCAGCATCGGGAAGGTGATGTAGCGGAAGCGCTGCCATGCGGTGGACCCGTCCAGCAGTGCCGCCTCGTAGAGCGAGGGCGAGATGGTCTGCAGCCCGGCCAGCAGCGAGATCGCCACGAAGGGGATGCCCCGCCAGATGTTGGCGACGATCAGGCTGAAGCGGGCCGGCCAGGCGCTGCCGATGAAGTCGATGTTGGTGGTGCGCCAGCCGAGCACGTCCACGAACAGGTACGAGATGATCGAGAACTGCGGGTCGTAGATCCACCAGAAGGCGATGGCCGAGAGCACCGTCGGCACGATCCAGGGCAGCAGGATCACCGCGCGCAGGAAGCTCTTGAAGGGCAGGTGGTTGTTCAGCAGCAGCGCCAGCCAGAGGCCGAGGCCGAACTTCCCGATCGTGGCGATGCCCGTGTAGAAGACGCTGTAGAACACCGCGTTCCACCACAGCGGGTCCTCCAGCAGGTACTCGAAATTCTCGAGCCCGACCCAGACGCCGCTGCGCCCGATGGTGGTGTCGGTGAAGGCCAGCCAGATGCCCAAGCCCAGCGGATAGGTCAGGAAGGTCATCAGCAGCCCGACCGCCGGCAACAGGCAGATGGCGATCAGGAAGGGCTTCCAGTCGAACAGCCGCACGAGCCAGTTCTGCTCCGCGGGGCGCCTGGCCCAGGCGGGAGAGGTGGTGGTGGCGGACATCGTGCGGGTGCTCCCCGATGCGGGCGGCGCGCGCGGCGCCGCCCGTCCCCTGCGTCAGCGGCGGAAGATGCGGCGGGCGCGGCGCTCCGCCTCGCGCATCGCGGCTTCCGGCGTGGACTGGCCGGAGGCGACGGCGGCGCACATCTGCACCATCACGTATTCCGCGTTGGCCTGGCCGGAGGCCTCGCTGATCGGCCCCTTGTAGCCGTTCCAGAACTCGTTCTTCATCGAGTCGCGGAAGATCGTCACCTTGGGGTCGCTGGTCCAGACCGCGCTCTCGGCATAGGCTGCGAGCGGCTGCGCCCAGTAGCCGAGGTTGGCGTTCAGCCAGGGGTCGTACTGCTCCTGCTCCATCATGAAGGCGAGGAAGGCGCGCGCCGCGTTCGGGAAGCGGCTGTGCCTGAACACCATGGCGTTCAGCGTCAGCCCCGACATCGGGTGCTGGTTCAGCACGCCCTTCGGCAGCAGCTGGTGCTCGCTGTCGTCGGCGATGGGCCGCGTCGCCGGGTCGTTCTTCAGCGCGAAATAGAGCGAGACGCCGTTCGCGGTCAGGTGGCATTCCTGCGCCGCATAGGCGCGGTTGTTGCTGATGTCGCCCCAGGCGATCGTGCCCGGCACGAAGGTCGGGTAGAGCTCGCGCAGGTAGTTCAGCGCGGCGAGGGTCTCGCGGCTGTTGATGGCGACCTTGCCGTCCTCGTCGACCAGGTAGCCGCCATGCGACCAGACCAGCCAGTTGGCGAAGCCGTTGCCGTCGCCCACCGCATTGCCCAGCGCGAAGCCCGCCGGCTTGTTCGCCGCCTTCAGCTTCTTGCAAAGGTCGAGGAAGCCGGCATGGTCGTCCGGGGCGCGCTGGAAGCCCACCTGCGTCATCGCCGACTTGCGGTAGACCAGCGGGCCGGAGGAGGCGCCGAAGGGCAGGCCGATCCAGTTGTTGGTGCCGTGCTTCTTGCCGTACTTCACCGCCAGCGGCAGCCAGCCGCCGTACTTCTTCCCGAGGTACTCGGCGATGTCGCTGACCTCGATCAGCTTGTCGGCGTAGATGTGCGGCGCGTCGGAGAAGCCCATGATCAGGTCGGGCCCGGCGCCGGTGTTCGCGGTGACCGCGGTCTGCTGGTTGATGTCCTCCCAGCCGACGAAGTCGATGCGCACCTGCACCCCGGTCGCCTGCGTGAACTTGGCGGCGTTGGCGCGGAACACCTCCTCGTCCGGCTGGACGAAGCGCACCGGTCGCAGCATGCGCAGCGTGGCGCCGCTCTCGATCGGCAGGTTCGGGGCAGGCACGTTGGCCGCCTGGATGCGCGACTGCGCCGCGGCCTGCTGGGCGGTGGCGAGGGCGGCAGCGCCGGCGGCGCCGAGTTGCAGCGCGCGGCGGCGCGTGATGAAGGCCATGGTGCTCGTCTCTCCCTGGATGGTGTCAGTTCACGCGCTGGCCGCTGCCGGCATCGAAGAGGTGCACCAGCGCCGTGTCCGGCATGATGCGGATCTCTTCGCCGGGGCGGGCGCTGACGCGTTCGCGGAAGGCGCAGGCCAGCGGCGTGTCGCCGATGCGCACCGTCACCTGCGTCTCCGATCCGGTGGGCTCGACCAGCTGCACCTTGGCCGGGATCCCCTCGCCGGGCACGAGGCGCATGTGCTCGGGGCGGATGCCGTAGATGCCGGGCGTGCCCTTGCCGTTGGCGGGCATCGGCAGCATTGCGCCGCCCTCGGTGCGGAAGCCGCCATCGGCGGGCTGGCCCTTCACCAGGTTCATCGCCGGGCTGCCGATGAAGCCGGCGGTGAAGAGGTTGGCCGGCCGGTCGTAGAGCTCGAGCGGCGGGCCCGCCTGCTCGATGTTGCCGTGGTTCATGACCACGATCTTGTCCGCCATGGTCATCGCCTCGATCTGGTCGTGCGTGACGTAGACCGTCGTGACCTTCAGCCGCTGGTGCAGCTCCTTGATCTCGGAGCGCATCTGCACGCGGAGCTTGGCGTCGAGGTTGGAGAGCGGCTCGTCGAACAGGAAGACCTGCGGGTGCCGCACGATGGCGCGGCCCATCGCCACGCGCTGCCGTTGCCCGCCGGAGAGCTGGCGCGGGTAGCGGTGCAGCAGCTCGCCGAGGCCGAGGATGGCGGCAGCCTTCTGCACCTCCTGCTCGATGATCTCCTTCGGCGCGCCGGCGAGCTTCATCGAGAAGCCCATGTTGTCGCGCACCGTCATGTGCGG
>CAYNYQ010000562.1:0-3059 GCA_964401305.1 uncultured Acetobacteraceae bacterium
CCGGCATGGTAGATGCAGCCCATGAACGCACGCCCCCCCATCCCCGGCTTCCCGCCTCCTGGCCTCCCCCTGCCGGGCTTCACTCAGCCCGGCCTGCCGCTGCCCGGCGCCGCCTGGGCGGAGTACGCGCTCGATGCCTGGCAGCGCTCGATCCTCTTCCTCGACACGCTGCGTCGGCGCGGCAATGCCTTCCTCGAGCACGAGCAGGACGAGATGCGCCACGTCCTCTCCTTCGGCTTCGACCTGGTGCAGGACGGGCGCGCCCTGCCGCGGCCGGTGAACTACTGGCTGGCGCGCATCCACCCGCCCGAGGGCGCGCCGCCCACCGACCCGCTGCTGCGCCCCTTCGTCGTCATCGACCCGCGCGCCGGGCACGGCCCGGGCATCGGCGGCTTCAAGGCGGACAGCGAGATCGGCGTCGCCATCGCCGCCGGCCATCCCTGCTACTTCGTCGGCTTCCGCCCCGAGCCGGAACCGGGCCAGACGCTCGAGGACGTGCTGCGCGCGATCATCGCCTTCGTCGAGACCGCCGGCCGCCTGCACCAGGGGGCCGAGGGCAAGCCGGTGGCGATCGGCAATTGCCAGGCCGGCTGGGCGACGCTGATCGCCGCCGCGATCCGCCCCGAGGCCTTCGGGCCGATCATCGTCGCCGGCGCCCCGGTCTCCACCTGGGCCGGCACCGAGGGCTTCGCGCCGATGCGCTACCTCGGCGGCCTGCTCGGCGGCTCCTGGCTGACGGCGCTGACCGGCGACCTCGGCGGCGGCAAGTTCGACGGCGCCTGGCTGGTGACCAATTTCGAGAGCGGCAACCCGACCAACACGCTCTGGAGCAAGCAGTACAACCTCTGGTCCAAGGTGGACACGGAGGCGGCACGCTACCTCGGCTTCGAGACCTGGTGGGGCGGCCATGTCATGCTGAACGCCGCGGAGATGCAGTGGATCGTCGATGAGCTCTTCATCGGCAACCGGCTGGCCACCGCGGAGCTCACCCTGTCGGACGGCACGCGCGTCGACCTGCGCAGCATCCGCTCCCCGATCCTGGTCTTCTGCTCGCGTGGCGACGACATCACCCCGCCCGCCCAGGCGCTCGGCTGGATCGCCGATCTCTACGCCGACCGGCAGGACCTGCAGAGCCACAACCAGACCATCATCTACGGCGTGCACGAGAGCATCGGCCATCTCGGCATCTTCGTCTCCGGCGCGGTGGCGCGGAAGGAGCATGCGGAGTTCGCCTCCAACATCGACCTGATCGACGTCCTCCCGCCCGGCCTCTACGAGGCGACGCTGAAGGACAAGGCCGGCCTGCCGCGCGCCGAGCTGATCGCCGGCGACCACCTGCTGGCCTTCGAGCCGCGGGAGGTCGCCGACCTCGCCGCCTTCGGCGGCACCAGCGCCGAGGATGAGCGCCGCTTCGCCGCCGCGCGCCGCCTCTCCGAGATCAACCTCGGCCTCTACCGCGCGACGCTCGGCCAGGCGATGCGCGGCTTCGCCAATCCGGCCATGGCCGAATGGCTGCGCATGCTGCACCCGGCGCGCCTCTCCTACACCGCCTTCGCCGACCGCAACCCGGCGATGGCCGGCATCGCGGCGCTCGCCGAGCAGGTGCGGGCGCAGCGCCGCCCGGTCGGGCCCGACAATCCCGGGCGCGCCGCCGAGCGGCAGCTGGACGAGGCGGTCACGCGGCTGCTCGACGGCTATGCCGCGGCGCGCGACCACGCGACCGAGACGCTGTTCAAGGCGATCTACGACCTGCCTGCGATCCAGGTGCTGACCGGCGTCGCCGGCGCGTCCGGCCCGCTGCGCCCCGCCCCCGGCAGCACGGCCGAGCATCGGCGCCTCGTCGAGACCCTCGCCGGCGTGCTGCGCGGGCGCATGACCGAGGGCGGCACCCGCGCGGCGGTCATCCGCGCGATGATCCATGTCGGCAGCGCCGACCGCGTGACGGATGAGCGCGCCTTCGCGGTGATCCGCCGCATCCGCCAGCGCGTCGGCCCCGAGGCGCTGCCGCTGCCCGGCTTCAAGGCGCTGCTGCGGCTGCAGTTCTTCCTGCTGCTGCTGGACGAGGCGGCGGCGCTGGCGGCGATCCCGACCATGCTGCCGGAGGCGGAGGCGCAGCGCGCCGAGGCCTTCGCCGTGGTGCGCGCGGTGGCGATGGCGAGCGGCGAGCGCTCGCCCGAGGCGATGGCGCGGCTTGAGGCGGTCGCCGGGCTGTTCGGCGTGCCGGCGCAGGAGGTGCCGGCCCTCGCCGCCGCACAGGCGCAGGAGGTGCCGGCCCTCGCCGCCGCGCAGGCGCCGGAGGTGATCCTGCCGCCCGCCGAGGAGGGGAAGGCCGCGCCGGCCGCGGCGACGCCCGAGGAGGCCGAGGCAACCGCCGCGGCGGCGCGGCGGACCCGGCGCCGGACCCCGGGGCGGCAGGCACCCGAGCCGGACTGAGCCCGCGCGGCCACGGGCAGACCGGCGGGCCCTGCCTCGCACCATCGATGCGCCCGGCCGGGCCGGCGGACCGCCCGGCTCCAGGTCAGGTCGCGTCGCCCTCGGCCTTGCGGCGCAGCTCGCGCAGCCGGTCCTGGCCGCCGGCCAGGCGCGGGTTGATGGCCAGCGCCGCGGTCATGCTGCGCAGGGCCGCCGCCGCATCGCCGCGCTCCTCCTGCAGGGTCGAGAGCGTCACCAGCGAGGGCCAGTGCCGCGGCTCGAGCCGCAGCGCCTCCTGCAGGTCGCGCGCCGCCGCGGCCGGGTCGCCGGCCCGGGCATAGGCCTGGGCCCGCAGCGCCCAGGCCTCGGCGAAGCCCGGGTCGAGCACCAGCGCGGCGTCGAAATCCTCGAGCGCCTCCTCCGGCAGCTGCGCCTCCACGTTGCGGATGCCGCGGCGGAGCAGCAGGCCGGCGGCGGGGCTGGCGGCCTGGTTCCAGAGCTGGCGGATGCGGTGCTCGACCATGCGGGCGGCGACGTCGTCCGGCGCCGCCTTCAGCGCCTCGAAGGCGCGGTCGATCTCGGCGCGCCGGGCCTCGGCGCCGCGGGGCGCGGGGCTGGCCGGGGCTGGCGCGGGCGCGGCGCCCTGC
>CAYNYQ010000563.1:0-3055 GCA_964401305.1 uncultured Acetobacteraceae bacterium
GCCTCCGATCGCGGCCTTGCCGCCGGCGGCTGCGCGCGCGCCCTGCTTCCCCTCCTTCTCCTTCGACTTAGCCGCCCCTGGGCGTGACGCCCGGCTGACCACGGCCGGCACCGCTCAGGGGGACCCTGAGGACGAACACGCGCGCGCCCTCGGCGCGGCAGCCCATCGAAGGACGCATCCCATGCCCGTCACCCATCCCAGCTTCGGCACGCTGGAACCCGACCGCATCATCATCTTCGACACCACGCTGCGCGACGGCGAGCAGTCGCCCGGCTTCTCCATGAACATCGAGGAGAAGCTGCGCATGGCCGAGGCGCTGGCCGATCTCGGCGTCGACGTCATGGAGGCCGGCTTCCCCATCGCCTCCGAGGGCGATTTCGAATCCGTGCTGGAGATCGCCAAGCGCTTCTCGAAGGACGGCCCGGTGGTCTGCGGCCTGGCGCGCACCGCGCCGGCCGACATCCTGCGCGCCGCCGAGGCGGTGAAGCCCGCCGCCCGCAAGCGCATCCACAGCTTCGTCTCGACCTCGCCCCTGCACATGCGGGTCAAGCTGCGGCTCGAGCCCGAGGAGGTGCTGGCCCTCGTCACCAGCAGCGTCACCCTGGCCCGCCAGCACACCGACGACGTCGAGTGGTCGGCCGAGGACGGCACGCGCACCGAGCCCGACTTCCTCTGCCGCTGCGTCGAGGCCGCCATAAAGGCCGGCGCCACCACGATCAACATCCCCGACACCGTCGGCTACGCCGTGCCGGAGGACATGACCCGCATCTTCACCATGGTGCGGGAGAGGGTGCCGGGCGCCGACCGGATCGTGCTCTCCGCACACAACCACAACGACCTCGGCCTGGCGGTGGCGAACACGCTCGCCGCCATCCGTGCCGGCGTGCGGCAGATCGAGAGCACCATCAACGGCATCGGCGAGCGCGCCGGCAATGCCAGCCTCGAGGAGGTGGTGATGGCGCTGCGCACGCGCCACGACGCCATCCCGGTGAAGAATGCCATCACCACGGAGCGCATCCTGCGCACCTCGAAGCTGCTGGCCACCATCACCGGCTTCGACGTGCAGCCCAACAAGGCGATCGTCGGACGGAATGCCTTCGCCCATGAGAGCGGCATCCACCAGGACGGCGTGCTGAAGGACGCCTCCACCTACGAGATCATGACGCCCGAGAGCGTCGGCTGGTCCACCAACAGCCTGGTGCTGGGCAAGCATTCCGGCCGCGCCGCCTTCCGCGACAAGCTGAAGGCCATGGGCTACCAAGGCATCGGCGACAACCAGCTGAACGACGCCTTCCGCCGCTTCAAGGACCTCGCCGACCGCAAGAAGGTGGTCTACGACGAGGACGTCGCCGCGCTGGTGGACGACGAGGTGGTGCGCGGCCACGACCGGGTGAAGCTGACGGCGCTGACGGTCGCGACCGGCCTCGGCACGCGGCCGATGGCGACGCTGGCGCTGGAGGTGGACGGCGACCGGCGCGAGGGCATGGCCAGCGGCGACGGCGCCGTCGACGCCACCTTCAACGCCATCCGCATGGCCTTCCCGCACGAGGTCAGCCTGAAGCTCTTCGCCGTGCAGAGCGTGACCGGCGGCACCGATGCGCAGGCCCGCGTCACGGTCCGGCTGGAGGAGGGCGGCAAGCTGGTGGATGGCCAGGGCGCCGACACCGACACCATCGTCGCCTCGGCGCGCGCCTACATCCACGCGCTGAACAAGCTGCTGCTGAAGCGCGAGCGCACGGCGCCGCCCGACCTGCGCGCCGCGCTCTCCGCCTGAGAGCGGCTGCAACGAAAAAGGGGCGCGGATCGACCGCGCCCCCACTGCCCCCGCGCCGAGGCCCGGGTCAGGCCTTGGGTGGCCTGCTCCGGCCGCGATCCTCTTCGATCAGGCGCAGCAGATCCTCAGGCAGCGGCTCGCGCGCCACCTGGTCGTAGAGCTGGTGCAGGCCGCGCTGCAGCCACAGGTCGAAGGCGCGGTCCACGCCATCCTCCTCAGCCTCGGCGGCGGCCCGCATCGCGGCGGCCGCCTTGCGCCTCTTTCCCTGGTCGCCCATCAGGCTGCCCGCCGCGCTCCCGCGGTCGGCGCCCCCTCGGGGAGCGCCACCGTCCCACGTCCCCAAGGTTAGGCCGAAACGGCGTCCTCGCCAAGCAGACGCGCGAGCGCCGGGCGCGATGCCACCTCGCGGGCCGCCTCGGCACTGCTCCGCTCCTCGCCGGTCAGCCAGACCTGCAGCTGGCGACGCGCGCGGAAGACGCGGCTCTTCGCGGTGCCCACCGCGCAGCCCGTCGCCTGCGCCACCTCCTCGTAGGAGAGGCCCTGCAGCACCACCATGAACAGCGCCTCGCGCTGGTCGTTCGGCAGGCGCGTCAGCGCCCGCGAGAGCTCCTTCAGCACCATGCGGTCGTCATGCGAGGCGGAAACCGCGAAGACCGAGCTCGGCAGGTCCTCGATGTCCGTCGTCTCGCGCTGCTTGCGCAGCGTGCTTATGAAGCGGTTGCGCAGGATGCGGTGCATCCACGCGGCGAAGTTCGTGCCCGGCGTGAAGCTGTCCTGCGCGGCGAGCGCGTTGGCCACCGCGTCCTGCACCAGGTCCTCGGCGGCGGCGCGGTTGCGCGTCAGCGCCAGCGCCTGCACCCTGAGCTTCGGCAGCAGCGTCACGAGCAGGCCGTGGAACTCGTCGCGTGCCCGCCGCGCCTCGGCAGGGCCCAGCACCGGACGTGGCGGCCGCTCCGTCGTCGTGCCGCCCCGCGGCATGTCCATCCCCTGCGTCGCGGTGCCGATCGAGCCATCCATTCCGGGAATTCCCTCTTCGGTCCTCATGCGGGGTAATGACCGGCGCGAAGCCCGGGTTGCATCGCGCCGGCGTGACCGCATCACCAGGACGAGAGGCGGTCAGTCCTCCGCCGCGCGCTGGCGGATGGCGGCCAGCTCGCGCCGTGCGCGCGCCACGCGCGCCTTCATCGTGCCGAGCGGCACGCCGCAGATCGCAGCGGCCTCCTCGTAGGCCAGGCCCTGCGCACCGACGAGCACCAGCGCCTCGCGCAGCAGCGGCGACAG
>CAYNYQ010000564.1:0-3050 GCA_964401305.1 uncultured Acetobacteraceae bacterium
CGCGGCCGCCGCGGCGCAGGCCAGGGCGCGCGCAGGCGACGATGTAGTGGCCAGTCTGGGCCGGCGCGTCCTTCGCGCCGGCCGGGGGCTTCGCTGCCATGCTTCGGGGCTCCTAGATCAGGCCAGCCAGGAGACGACCATCAGCTCGGCCGTGCCGCGCCAGATGTTCGTCGCGCCGTTGGCGTTGCGCTCCGCCTCCAGGACGGACCGGCCGGCGCTCTCCAGGCTCGGCGGCACCACCAGGAGGTTCGGCATGATGCCGAGGGGGCGGCCGTAGTCGCCCTTCATGCCCAGCATGGCGGCGCGGGCGGCGGCGTAGCTGGTGGCGTCCAGCGTCTGCTTGGAGCCGTAGGCGAGCTGCCAGAAGCCGTAGCCGGCATTCGCACGGCCATCGACGCCGTAGCGGTACTCTTTGCGCTGGAAGACCACCTCGTCGGTCATGGCGTCCATCCGGACCATCTCGAAGGGCCGGCGGGTCTGGTAGATCAGCGGCTTCATCATGCGGCTGGTGTCCAGCAGGAACCAGGCCGTGCCGGAGCCGCCGCCGGTGTTGGAGACCGACTGCGCGGTGCCGCTGGCGTCGAGCACCGGGTGGTCGGTGTCGAAGAAGTACTGGCCGTCGTAGCAGAGGCCGGTGAAGCCGGCATTCAGCAGGGGCCAGAGCAGCTCCTCGGGGAAGGCCGCGGTGGCGCGGCCCATCTCGGTGAACATCGGCGTGTAGATGCCAACGTTGTCGTCCTCGATGTCGTCCCGGTTGACCTGGACGGTCATCTCCCAGGGCTTGTTCTTGATCGCGTAGGTGTAGGCGTTCAGGTTGTGGATCACCCGGTCGCCGAGCCACTCGCGGATCTTCGGGAACTGGCCAAGCCAGCCGTACTCGTTCTGGCTGGTGGTGCTGGGCACGGTCATGGCCACCCGCGGGAACTGCGGGGTGATCATGCCGAGCCCGCCCTGGAAGGCGGTCGAGAAGCCCGTGTAGAGCGTGCGCAGGCTGGTCTGGTTGATCAGCATCGTCCCGGGCTCCTCAGATCTCGACCCAGACGCCCTGGGCGTCCACGCCGCGGACGACGCCGGCGGCGGAGCGGGTGTTGGTCCCGTTCGTCTTCGCCACCGTGTTGTCGTCCACGATGAAGCAGGTGCTGCCGTAGTCGGCCGCCGCGATGGCGTCGCCGGCGGCGCTGTTGTTGAAGCGGAAGACCCCGCGATGGGCGCGGATCGTCCCGTTGTAGGCCGCGTCGGCCGTGCCGTTCTGCGCGACGCCGATGGCCTTCAGGGTGGTGGCGACCGCGCCCCTCACGACTTCGCCCGAGGCGTTCAGGCAGACCAGCGCGCCCTTGTAGATGGTCTGGCCGGAGGCGGGCGCCCCCTCGTAGACCACGCCGTCGCGGGACGGCGTGTTCCGGTCGGCGGTCAGCGCGGGCATGTCAGCGCCCCTCCGTCAGGCCGAGCTTCTTGCGCTGCTCGGCGTACTTCGTGGGGTCGACGCCCATGAGGGCGACGATGCGCGCCTCCTCGCCCATGGGGGCGGCGGCGCCGCCATCCGTCGGCGGCGGGGTCACCACGCCGCCGTCGTGGATGGAGACCAGGGCGGCGAGCTCGGTCTCGACCGCCTGCGGGTCCGCCATGTGGCGGGTGACGTAGTGGTCGCGCAGCGGCCGGATCGGCTTGCCGGCGCGGATCGCGCCGTCCACCACCCGCTCGGCCCGCTCGCGCGCGCCCTGCTGGGTCAGGGTGGTCAGCTGCGTCTGCAGCTGCAGCACCGTCTGCGCGAGCTGCGCCGGGTCGCCGGCGGCGGCTCGCTGCGTCAGCGCGGAGACGATGGTCTCGCCCGTCGCATCGGCCGCCAGGCCGGCGGCGCCGGCGATGCGGGTCAACAGCGCCTGGCCGGCCCGCTGGGCCTCTCCGGCGGACCTGGCCGCGGTGAGGATCGCCGCCTCGTCCGCCGTCTCCGGCAGGCCGAGGGCGGCACGAAGCTGCGCAAGATCCACTCCGGGATCCTCCTCTGTGAGTAGGGACAGGTCCGGCACGGCCGGGGTGTTGGTCAGCGCGGCCCGCACCAGGCGCAGCACGGTGCCGTCCTTGCGGTGCTCGATGACGGGCGAGACGGCGCGGTAGGCGCGCTCGGCCAGCAGCCGCCGGCCGGCGGGCGTCCACTCCACGTGGCCCCACAGCCCGTCCTCGCGGGCCTCGAGCGCGGTGATCCAGCCGCGCGCCGGGGCGGCGCCGCCGTTCTTCTGCGCGCGGTCGGTGGCGTGGTTCTCGTCCAGCGGAAGGGGCGCCGCCTTCAGGCTGGCCGTGATGACAGAGGCCGCGTCGGCAATGCGCCAGGGCCCGCGGCCGTCGACGGCGCGGAATTCCCCCGCCGGCACCAGCCTGATCCAGGGAGGTACCTCATCGCCCGTCTGGGCGAGCGCGGAGGCGAGGAGCAGCGCAAGCGGCATGGCGCGACGATGGACGCGCGCGCGCGGGCCGGGCACGCCCAGCCGGCGGGGTGGGGCGCTGAACCGGGGCGCTTCGGGAAATCGCCGCTGAGGCGGGTCTGCACTCGGGCGCGGGCGCAAGGGGCGCGGTGCGCCGAAAAGCCGCCCTGCCCCCTCTCAGCCGCTATTATTCGCCTCTTAAAACGCGAGGGGGAAGCCTGCCATGCAAGGCAGCGGTCACCGGCGGCGCCTGGCCCGCTCCAGGAAGGCCTCCGCGACGTCGAGAATGGTGTCCTCGTCCTCGTCGCCGATGCCGAGATAGGGGCGCGCCGGGATGAAGACCTGGCGCGTCTTCACCAGCGCTCCGCCCAGGCGGAAGACCAGGTACTCGCCGCGCTTCGGGCGGATGGTGCCGCCGAACTGGTGGATGGCGCCGTAGATCTTGTTCGTGCCGACCGCCACCTCGTGGCCGGCGACGTCGAAGGTGATGCTGCCCTGCAGGCCGCCGCGCATGCCGCTCTCGCGCAGGATGCCGGGGCCTTTCTTCGTGCTCTCGTAGGCCGGGTTCAGCTCCTCCCAGGGGTGGCCGTCCGGGTCCATGCCCAGGTCGAAGCGCTCGCGCGTGTTGCG
>CAYNYQ010000565.1:0-3049 GCA_964401305.1 uncultured Acetobacteraceae bacterium
GCCACGGGCGTCGCGGCCGTGAGACCGGCGCCGATAAGGGCGCGGCGGGTGCTCGTTGTCATCTCGGGTCCTCCGGGCTTCCGGGACCCTTAGCTAGCTTCGCGCCCTGGTTTGCTCTTTCACGGAGCGCTGCGCCGTTGCCGGGCTTTGCCGAGCAATCCTGTTGGGCCGCTGCGCCCGACACTCGGCGGCCGGGCGCTGGCGCCCCTCGACGTACTCACCATTGCATCACGCAGGCATAGTGAACCGCGCCGGGCTTGCCGGAGGCTGTGTGGTGTGGGTCAGGCCGCCAGGGGTATGGGCCCCTGTACGGCATAGTGTCTGGGGTCGGCGCCTTTGGGGCAGATCGGGTTCGTTGAGGAGCTGAGGTGGGCCTGCCCCGCATGAGCGGACACCTCAGATTGGCTGAAGGGCCTGGAGGTGACGATGCTGGAGGGCGTGAAGCGGCGCCGGGCGGAGCGACGCCGTTGTAGACGACGCGGTCGAAGGCATCGAGCTGCGCGGCGCTGAGCACGAGGGGCGCGGTGCCGATCGCCAGGGTCTCGACGCCCAGGATGGACACGTCCGGCGCGAAGATGGCGGTCCCCGTGACGACCACGCGGTCGTCGCCATCGCCGCCGTTCATGGAGGGCTCGAGGGGATTGCCCGTGCCGCCGATATTCTCGCCCACGACAAAGACGTCGTCGCCCGCACCGCCCCTTGCACCGGTCCCGGTATGCATGATCAGCCGGTCATGGCCGTCGTCGCCGATGAGCAGATCATTGCCGGCCCAGCCGTCCAGGCTGTCATTGCCTGCCTCGCCTTTGAGGGTGTCGGCGCCGATGCTGCCGCGGACGCTGTCATTGCCGGCGCCCGCAGGGACGGAAAGACTGGTGGCTACCGCGCCGGATACGGTGAAGACGAAGGTGTTTCCGCCGTCGGCCCCGACGACATAGGCGGTTTCAACATCGCTGAAATCGAGCGTCACGCTTCCCGGCGTCGCCACGGAGAGCTGCACCGAGGTTCCGGCCGAGGGGCCGGTCAGGAGAACGCGGGAGAACATATCAAGCTGGTCCGCCCGCATCCTCAGGTAGAAGTTGGTGACAGCGAGTTGCAGCGTCTCGAAGCCGCTGATGTTTACCTGGAGAAGGCTGCGGAAGGCGGGGAGGTGATGCTGAGCATGTCGATGCCGCTGCCGCCGTCGAGGATCAGGGAGGCGGCGAAGTCCGCGGCCACGATCGTGTCGTTGCCGGCCCCGCCCGAGAGCTGACCCGCCAGCGCGGCGGCGTTGGGGCCGCCGGCGCCGGCGCTGATGTTATCATTGCCGTCGCCGCCATCGATCGTATCGAGGCCGCCGCGGCCGTTGATCGCATCATCGCCGCCCAAGCCGAGGATTAAATCGGCACCGGTCGTGGAGCCGGTGCCGCCGGAGGTGATGACTCCGCCCGTCACCGTGATGGAAATCGCGTCGTTGCCGCCAGTGCCGATGATGTTGGTCAAGACGTTTCCCCCTGGACACAGGCGACCACGGGAAGCGCAGGACATCGGGCAGATCCGCGCGGTCTTCCCGCAGGCTATGCTTGGCGACCACCCTTGCAAAGCCGATCCGATAACGAGCGCGGATACCCGGCAGCTTCCGGGCGCGGCGCGTCGAACGGGCGGATGTCAGGGGGAGCGGTCGCTGGCGGCGGGAGTGCACCCGGGTTCGAACCGTCGCTTGCCCGTTGCCTTGGAGGGCGGGAACCGCCGCCGCGGCGCGGTGCCGGCGGAGGGGGTGCGCTCCGCCGCGTCCCGCACGATCACCGCCCCCGCGTTGCTGGTCGGACGCTCGGGGCGCGCCTCGATCACCACGCTCGCGTTGAAGCTCGGAGTGAAGGTCCACGGCGCTTCACCCATGGGCGGCTCGGCTCTCGCTGACGCCACAGCGCAGATGCCTGAATCAGACACGCAACTCGCGCAAGATGCTGCTTAGGTCGCCGTCGGCGTGCATATGGTGGGTTCAACGCTTCGGCACGCCAGCCTTCGCCAGACGCCAGCGGAGTGTGTCGATCCGATCCTGGCCGAAGAAGGGCTCGCCCTTGAACACCATCGTGGGCACGCCCCACCCACCTGCTGCTTCGAGCGCGGCATGGTTGGCTTCGACAATCCTCATGGTATCGTAAGTTGCGATGGCAGCCTCCATTTCGGCGAGCTCAAGGCCAGCCCTGGCCACCGCACCGGCGAGTTTGTCACCTTCGTTCCAGCCCTGCTCGCCGCCAAAGATGAGGTGAGAGACCTGGTAGGCGAGTTCCACGCCCTTGCCGCGGCGATCGGCTTCTATGCCAAGGCCTGTGAGGCGATAGATATAAGGCTGATCCTTTGAGACTTCGAAGGTGGAAAAATCTTGTACGATCGGATCTGGCGAGGGCCTGCGGATCGTCATGTCGAGGAATTCCGCACGCCGTCTCGAGTCGAGCAAGATGTAGTTCACTCGGCGCCTGTCGCCGGTAAAGAGGGTCTCCTTCGTGCGCACGGCGATGGGTAGGACGGGGCGGAGGTGGATATCGACTTGGAAATCTTCGCGCAGGCGCAGGAGGTCTGGCGTCACGAGGTAGGAATAGGGGCTCCGGAAGGACCAGAACACGTCAACAATATGGGTCATGGGGTTGGGCTCCTGCTGCGCTATTGGGTGGCCGGTCACAACGTTCAACGGCGATGCGCCTATGGGTCTCGTCGCCGACGAGAAAGGTCGGGCCGTCGAACTCGAAATGAAGCTCGAGATTTGTGGGCGCCGCGAGAAATCTCTGGCTCCGACGCGGGCTGATTTGATTCGCTGGTGGTGGCGGTGGGGGCGGCGGATGGCACAGCCTGGCTTCTTCGACGCGGAGCAGTGGCTGCTCTGTTTGTAAGCCTCTGGTGATCCGCTGGAACAGCTGTGCGCCGTGGTAGACTTCATGGCGCTCCGCGCGGAGCTCGAGGCCGCCCTGACCCGCGCGGACCGCAGCCGCGGCGGGCGCCCCCCCGCGGACGCGGTGGTGATGGTCCCCGGCCAGGTGGTGCGGGCGCCCAACACCATTTACCACCATAAAAC
>CAYNYQ010000566.1:0-3038 GCA_964401305.1 uncultured Acetobacteraceae bacterium
CACGAAGTCGAGGAAGATCGGCCGGTCATAGTCGGCCTCGGTGAAGCCGTAGGTCTTCGGGTCGAGCTCGGGGTGCGGCTTGGGCTGGGCGAGGCCGAGCGGGTCGAGCTGCGCCTCGAGATGGCCGCGCACGCGATAGCTGCGGATCAGCATCAGGGCGCGGATGCTGTCCAGCACCTGGCGTCGCGCGGCCTCGGGGTCGGTCTTGGCGGCGTCGGTGGCGCGGCGCCCGGGGGCGGGCGGCGCCTCGGGCTCCGGCGCGAAGCCGCCGCGCGGCCGCGGTGCCCAGCTGGCACCCAGCGCATCGGTCAGCACCGCGCGGGCGTCGTCGTTCAGGGCGGCGAAGAGCTCGGCGAAGGACGGATCGACGCTGTCCGGCCTCTCCACCCAGCGGGCATAGGTGTCGGCGAGGAAGGCGGCATTCGCCCCCGTCATCGCCGATGCGAGGATGTCCACTCCGGCCATGTCTTTCTCCTGCCGGCGCGTCTGGCCGGCGAAGTCGTCCTGTGCGTCTGCGCTGAAGGGGTGCGCGCGGTAACGCGTCGCCACCCCTCGGGGTCAGGGGAACCCGGCGCTGGTTAACATAGTCCCCATGGCACGATTACGGCAGGCCCCGGCCCTGCATGGCAGGCGGCTGTGGGCTGCGCCACCGGGCCTTGCGGACCATGTCCCCAGGGGCCCTCGGCCGCCCGCAAGGGCCGCGGTCCTACCCCTTCAGCGCCTTCACCATGGTCGAGCCGAGCGCCGAGGGGCTGTCGGCCACCGCGATGCCGGCCGCCGCCATCGCCTCCATCTTGGCGGCGGCGGTGTCCTTGCCGCCGGAGATGACCGCGCCGGCATGGCCCATGCGGCGGCCCGGCGGCGCGGTGGCGCCGGCGATGAAGCCGACCACCTTCTTGTTCGGCCGGCCCGGGGCGAAATTCTCGCGCCGCAGGAACTCCGCCGCCTGGATCTCCGACTGCCCGCCGATCTCGCCGATCATCACGATCGACTGCGTCTCGGGGTCGGCGAGGAACATCTCCAGCACCTCGATGAAGTCCATCCCCTTCACCGGGTCGCCGCCGATGCCGACGCAGGAGGACTGGCCGAGGCCCGCCGCCGTGGTCTGCGCCACCGCCTCATAGGTCAGGGTGCCGGAGCGGGAGACGATGCCGACCGAGCCGCGACGGTGGATATGCCCCGGCATGATGCCGATCTTGCAGGCATCGGGCGTGATGACGCCCGGGCAGTTCGGCCCGACCAGGCGCGACCGCGACCCGTCCAGCGCCCGCTTCACCTTCACCATGTCGAGCACCGGGATGCCCTCGGTGATGCAGACGATCAGCGGCACCTCGGCATCGATCGCCTCCAGGATCGCGTCCGCGGCGAAGGGCGCGGGGACGTAGATGACGGAGGCATCGGCGCCGGTCTTCTCCCGGCACTCGGCCACCGTGTCGAAGACCGGCAGGTTGAGCTCGGGGTGCATGGTGCCGCCCTTGCCCGGCGTCACCCCGCCCACGTACTTGCTGCCATAGGCGATGCCCTGGCTGGCATGGAAGGTGCCCTGGGCGCCGGTGAAGCCCTGGGTCATGACCTTGGTGTTGGCGTCGACCAGAACGGCCATGGCTCAGCGACCTTTCACCGCCGCCACCGCTTTCTGCGCGGCGTCGGCCAGGTTCTCGGCGGGGATGATGGCAAGGCCGCTGTCGGCGAGGATCTTCTTGCCCAGCTCGACATTCGTGCCCTCGAGCCGCACCACCAGCGGCACCTTCAGGTGCAGCGTCTTGGTCGCGGCGACGATGCCCTCGGCGATCATGTCGCACTTGGCGATGCCGCCGAAGATGTTCACCAGGATCGCCTTCACGTTCGGATCGGAGGTGATGATCCGGAAGGCCTCCGTCACCCGCGCCGCGTTCGCCGTGCCGCCGACATCGAGGAAGTTCGCCGGCGAGGAGCCGTAGAGCTTGATGATGTCCATCGTCGCCATGGCGAGGCCGGCGCCGTTCACCATGCAGCCGATCTCGCCGTCCAGCGCGACGTAGTTCAGGTCGTGCTTGCCGGCGTCGAGCTCCTTCGGGTCCATCTCGGACTCGTCGCGCAGCGCCTCGAGGTCCTTGTGGCGGTAGAGCGCGTTGTCGTCGAAGGAGATCTTGGCATCCAGCGCGACCACCTCGCCCGCCTTGGTGACCACCAGCGGGTTCACCTCGACGATGGCGCAGTCCATCTCGAGGAAGGCGCGGTACATGGCGGTGACGAACGTCTCGAAGCTGCGCAGCTGTCCGCCGGCCAGCCCGAGGCCGAAGCCGAGCTTGCGGCAATGGAAGCCGGAGATGCCCGAGGCCGGGTCGATGGCCGCGCGCAGGATCCGCTCGGGGTGGTTCGCCGCCACCTCCTCGATCTCCATGCCGCCCTCGCTGGAGGCGACGATGGTCAGGCGCGAGGTGTCGCGGTCGATCAGCAGCGAGAGGTAGAGCTCGCGCCCGATGTCGCAGCCCGCCTCGACATAGACCTGGTTCACCACCTTGCCCTGCGGCCCGGTCTGCTTGGTGACCAGGGTATGGCCCAGCATGGCGGCGGCGGCGGCCCTTGCCTCGGCCGGGGACTTCGCCAGGCGAACGCCGCCCTTGCCGTTCGGGTCGTCGGCGAAGCGCCCGGCGCCGCGCCCGCCGGCATGAATCTGCGACTTCACCACCGAGATGGGCCCGCCGAGCTTCGCCGCGGCGGCCTCGGCCTCCTCCGGCGTGCGCGCGACATGACCATCGAGCACGGCCACGCCGTAGCGTCGCAGCAGCTCCTTCGCCTGGTACTCGTGGATGTTCATCCGCTCACCCTATGGCATGGACCGGCCATCGGCCCGGCGGGGCCGGAGACTACCCGCAACGGGCGCTTCCTTCCCAGCAAAAAGGCCGGGGCGCCTGCCGCCCCGGCCCCCTGTCTCGCGGCCCGGCCTCAGACGCCGAGCTTCTTGAAGTCCTCAATCAGCTTCTTCACCGCGTCGCAGGATTTGTCGAAGGCGGCCTTCTCCTGCGGCGTGAACTGCACCTCGACGATGCGTTCCG
>CAYNYQ010000567.1:0-3037 GCA_964401305.1 uncultured Acetobacteraceae bacterium
CTGTTCCTGCTGGCCAGCAACGTCCGCCCGGCCGAGCGCCTGCTGGGCGACGCGCAGGGGCCCGGCGGCTTCGGCATGCTGACGGTCGCCATTCATGCCCTGCAGGGCTTCACCATCGCCGGCGCCGATCCCGCCGAGGCCAGCGGCACCGTCGCCATCACTGGCGTGGCGAACAGCTTCTTCGAGGGCGACGCGGACGAGCAGACCGCGCTGATCCGCGTCACCCTCGCGGTCCCGACCTACTTCCGGGCGCCGCTCGACCTCCAAGACTTTCTGCGGACGCGGGTGGTCTGGGACTTCCCCGTCGCCGGCGCAACGACGGACGACAACAGCGTGAGGACCCCATGACGGCGATCACGGTCAAGGCCGCACCCGGCCGGCGCGTGCGCTTCCCGGACGGCACCGTGCTGGCCGAGGGCGAGAGCGCCACGGTCGAGCGGGATCTCTTCGTCGCCCGCCGCCTGGCCGATGGCGACCTGGTCGAGATGCCCGCCACCACCGGCGGCAGCAGGAAGGAGGGCGCCGGCCGATGAGCGGCAGCACCAGCATCGTCGCCTTCAGCGAGATCCCGACCGACTGGCGGGTGCCCGGCACCTTCGTCGAGGTCCGGCCGAGCTACTCCAACATCGGCGTCCTGCCCTGGCCGGCGCGCGCCCTGCTGATCGGGCAGATGCGCGCAGCGCCGAATGCCGGCACCGCGACCGCGCTGCAGGTCTACCCGATCACCCGGGCGGACCAGGCGATCGGCCTCTTCGGCGCGGGCAGCCAGCTCGCCCGCATGGCGGCGCTGTTCCTGGCGGCGAACCGCAGCACGCCGCTCTTCGCCATGGGGGTCGCGGACCCGGCCGGCGGCGCGGCCGCCACCGGCAGCTTCGCCATCAGCGGCAGCCAGACCGCCGCGGGCACCATCGCCGCCTATATCGGCGGCGAGCGGGTGACGGCGCCGGTGACGCTCACCGACACGCCGACGACGATTGCCACGAAGCTCCGCGACGCGATCAACGCCCGCACCGACCTGCCTGTGACGGCCACGGCCGCCACGGGCACGGTGACGGTCACGGCGAAGCATGCGGGCACCATCGGCAACGCGATCGACCTGCGCCTGAACCGGCGGCCGGACGAGGCGACGCCGCGGGGCCTGACCGTCGCCGTCACCGCCATGGCCAGCGGCGCCGGCGTGGTGGACATCACGGCCGCCCTCTCGGCCGTCGCCAGCGACTGGTACACCGACATCGTCCCGGGCTGGACCGACACGTCCAACCTGGCGGTGCTGGAGGCGGAGCTGGTGCGGCGCTACGCCGCCAGCGGGCGGCTCGACGCGCATGCCTACGTCGCGCTCTCGGGCAGCTACGGCACCCTCGCCGGCCTGGGCGCGGCGCGGAACAGCCAGCACGTCACCGCGCTCGGCATGGCCGGCATGGTGACCGAGCCCTGGGCGGTGGCGGCCAGCCTCGCCGGCGTCTGCGCCTTCCAGTTGACCAACGACCCGGCGCGGCAGCTGCGCGGCCTGGCGCTGCCCGGCGTCGCCGCCCCCGCCCCGGCCTCCCGCTTCATCGAGAGCGAGCGGGACCTGCTGCTGCGCGACGGCATCAGCACCTTCCTGGTGCAGTCGGACGGCACGGTGATCCTGGAGCGGGTCATCACGATGTACCAGAAGACCAGCCTCGGCGTGGACGACACCGCCTGGCTGGACATCATGGTGCCGAAGACCCTCTCGCGCCTGCGCTACGACTGGCGCACCTGGATCACGCTGCAGTACCCACGGCACAAGCTGGCCGACGACGGCGCGCTGGCCGCCGAGTACTCCGACGTGGTGGTGACGCCCCGGATCCTGCACAGCAGCTGGGGCGCGCGCTGCACCGAGTACGAGCGGAACGGCTGGATCGAGGGCGCGACGGAGACCGTCGCCGCTTCCTCCTTCGTCCGCGACGGCACCGACCGCAACCGGGTGAACAGCCGCCAGGTGGTGCGCATCATCGGCAACCTGATGGTGCTGGCCGTGGCGCTCGAGTTCGAGGTGTAAGCCGATGGCGCAGACCCTTGGGATCATCGACCTGACCTGGCGGGGCCGGAAGATCGCCACCGAGAAGGGGGCGAAGCTGATGCTCGGCGGCATCAAGCAGAACCCGGTGATGTACGGTCGCCAGGTCGGCTACGCCGGCGAGATGGAGGCGAGCACGGTGACCGCCACCTTCCCACTGGAGCGCGGCATGCGCCTCTCCGACATCTGGGCGCCCGGCCAGGGCGAGCTGCAGGTGCTGACCGACACCGGCCAGACCTACGTCTTTCCCGACGCCTTCCTGACCAACCGCCCGAACGCCACCGGCGGCGAGGGCGGCAAGTGCGAAGGGGAGTGGGCGGCCGGCTTCGCCGAGGAGATCCTGAATGGCTGAGCATGGGCGGCCCGAGGAAGAGGTGGTGGTGGACCTCGAAGAGCCCGCGCCGGCTGCGGCTGCGCCGGCCGAAGCCGACGTGGTGGACCTGCCCGAGGGCGAAGGGGCGGCGGCGGACGCCCCGCGGCTGCCGCGCCAAGCGGTGCTGCTGCCGGACGGGCGGGTGAGGCTGCCGCTGCGCTATCCGGTGACGCTGAGGATGCGCCAGGCGGGGCAGGTGAGGGAAGAGAGCTACGCGGAGCTGGAGATGCACCGGCTGACCGGCGCCGACCTGCGGGCGATCATCGCCGCCGGCGACAATGCCGGGCCTACGGCGCTCAGCCGCACCACCCGCATCCCGCTGGCGCGCTGCCAGGTGCTGTACGACCGCATGGACGCTGCGGACGTGATGGCGGCGGTGGAGGTGGTGGGTTTTTTCATGCCGGCTGGCCGGACGACTGGCCGCTGAGGCTGGCCGAGCTGGCCGAGTGGTACCACTGGCCGCGCGCTGAGCTCGAGGCGCTGACGGACCGGGACCTGGCCTTCTGGTACGGGGCCGCGGCGGCGGTGAGCGAGCGGCGGCGCAAGGAGCGATAGATGGCCGCCGGCCGCGACATGGTCGCCCGCCTGATCCTCTCCCTGACGGACCGCGCCAGCGCGGGCCT
>CAYNYQ010000568.1:0-3037 GCA_964401305.1 uncultured Acetobacteraceae bacterium
AGCGCCCCGGGTAGGTCGCGCCCGGGGCCGCGCAGCGCGATCCCCTCGGCGAGATGCGCCGCGGCGAGGTCCGGCCGCTCGGCCCGCCAGCGTCGCGCCTCGGCCAGCGCCTCCGCACCCCGGCCGGCGCCGGCGAGCGCGGCAATGCGCAGCAGCAGCAGCTCGCCCGCCGCGGCGTCGATGCGCAGCCCGGCCTCCGCCTCGGCCAGGGCGAGCAGGGGCCGGTCCACCTCCAGCATCAGCCGCCCGGCGGAGAGGTGGGTCCAGATGGTGCTGCCATGCCGGCGTACCGCCTCGGCATGGGCGGCGATCGCCTCCTCGCCGCGGTCGAGCGCGGCCAGCGCCGTCGCGGCGCCGAGCGCGCCCTGCGCATAGCCGGGCCGCTCCCGCGCCAGCGCCTGGAAGAGGCCAAGCGCCTCCTCCGGCCGGCCGGCACGCAGCATCGCCTGGCCGGTCAGGTAGGCAGCGGTGTCGCGCGCCGCCTGGTCGACATCGGCCTCGATCCGCAGCGCGGCGAGGCGGCGGATCACCTCCTCCTGGTCGGCCAGCGTCTCGGCGATGTGCCAGGCGTAGACCTGCGGCTGCAGCACGCGCCAGAGGCCGGGCGCCGCGGCCTCCAGCAGCGCATCCACCTGGTTCGGCGCGAAGCCCGAGAGGCTGACCACCTCGCCGCGGCGATAGAGCCTGAGGCGCAGCGCCAGCTGCTCGTCGACCAGCGTGACCTCGCCCGAGATCTCGATCTTCGGCAGCGTCAGCAGGTCGCGCACCAGCTCGGCCAGGGAGCGGAGCGAAATGCCGGCCACGGGCACGCTGAAGTCCGGCGTCATGGCGGCGAGCTGGGCCATGCGGCGGCGCGCCGTCTCGGCCTGGGCGGCGTCGCCGGCCCGGTCCAGCGCATCGACCAGGCGCCGCGCGACCACCTCCGGCGTGAGGCCGGCCTCGACCAGCTTGGCCGGCACCTCGATGCGCGCGACCTCGACCGAGCCGCGGCGGAGCTCGTGCACCACCAGCAGGACGAAGAAGCCGAAGAAGGCGATGGGCACGAAGCCCAGCGCCACCTGCCGCACCAGGTGCCAGCGGCGCTCCACCGGCGTCTCGGCGGGCGCCTGCTCGCCGCCCTGGCCGCCGAGGACGACGTAGCGGATGCCCTCGCCCCCGCCCGGCTGGTCGGGCCTCGGTGCCTGGGGGGGCGCCTGGGGGAGCGGCTGGGGGCGGCTGCGCCGGCGCGGCGGGATCATGCCGCGGGTCCTGGCGCGTCGGGATGGGATGGCATGCCGGCCCGGCCCTCCTGCTGCGCGGCGGCGGGATGCTCGCAGAGCCGGCCGCGGCCTTCAATCGGCACGGCGCGGCGGCGGCCCCGCGGGAGCCCTGCCGCCCGCCGCCCGTTGACTTCGCCCGTGCCCCCGGTGCACGCCCATCGCCCGCCGCCGGCCCATGCCCGCCGCCGGCCCTCAGGAGGGACCATGCCGGACGCCGACCTGCTCGCCCGCCTCGCCGCCGCCGTGGAGGCCGGCTTCGAGGCGGAGACCGCCTTCCTCGCCGACCTCGTCCGCTTCCCCTCGACCCGCGGCAACGAGGCGCCGCTGCAGGACTGGATGGCGCGCCAGCTCGCCGGCCGCGGCTACCAGGTGGACCGCTTCACCCTCGCGGACGTCCCCCTGGCCGCGCACCCCAAGGCCAGCCCGATGGTGGAGGCCGACCCGGCGCGCAGCGTGCAGGTGGTGGCGACGCACCGCGCCCAGGACCCCATCGGCCGCAGCCTGATCCTGCAGGGCCATATCGACGTGGTGCCCGAGGGCCCCGCCGAGATGTGGACCCACCCGCCCTATGCCGCGGTGATCCGCGACGGCTGGATGCATGGCCGCGGCGCGCACGACATGAAGTCGGGCGTGGCCGCCATGATCTTCGCCATGGACGCGATCCGCGCCGCCGGGCTCGAGCCCGCGGCCGATGTCCACATCCAGACCGTCACCGAGGAGGAGAGCACCGGCAACGGCGCGCTGGCGACGCTGCTGCGCGGCTACCGCGCCGATGCCGCGCTGATCCCCGAGCCCACGGGCGGCACCATCACCCGCGCCCATACCGGCACGCTCTGGTTCCGCATCAAGGTGCGCGGCGTGCCGGTGCACGTGGCGGTGGCGCAGAGCGGGACGAACGCCATCCTCTCCGCCTACCACCTGATCCAGGCGCTGCAGGAGCACACGCGGCGGCTGAACGAGGAGGCGCGCGCCCACCCCTGGTACAAGGACATCGAGAGCCCGCTGAAGTTCAACCCCGGCATCATCCGCGGCGGCGACTGGGCCAGCAGCACGCCGGCCTGGTGCGAGGTGGATTGCCGCATCGGCCTGCTGCCCGGCACCGATGTCGCCGAGGCGCGGCGCGGCGTGGAGCAGGCCGTGGCCGCGGCGGCGCGGGGCGACAATTTCCTCGCCAACAACCCGCCCCAGGTGGAGTGGCACGGCTTCCTGGCCGATGGCTACGTGCTCGAGCCCGGCACCGAGGCCGAGGCGGTGCTGGCCCGCGTCCACAACCAGGTCTTCGGGCAGGAGATGCCGGCGCGCATCACCACGGCGGTGAACGACACGCGCTTCTACGGCCTCTACTTCGGCATCCCCGGCCTCTGCTACGGGCCGAAGGGGGAGGGGGCGCACGCCTTCGACGAGCGCACGGACCTCGCGCACCTGCAGCGGACGACGCTGGCGATCGCCGGCTTCATCGCCGACTGGTGCGGGGTGCGCCCGCGCGGATGAGCGGCCGCGGGCAGGGACGGGTGCGGCGCGTGGCGGCGGCGGGGTGGCGATGCGCCGCCCTGCTCGGCGGGGTGCTGCTGGCGGCGGGGCTGGCGCCGGCGGCGCTGGCGCAGGGGAATGCGCCCGCCGCGCCCCCGCGGATCCACGTGCCCGACCGGTCCTTCGCGCCGCTGCAGCCGGAGCCCGGCGACATCTGGTCCGAGGTGCGGGCCTGGCGCGGCGGATCCGCGGCGCCGGGCGGCGAGACCGCCGCGCCGCCGGCGGCGCGCCGCCGGGGGGCAGCGCGG
>CAYNYQ010000569.1:0-3029 GCA_964401305.1 uncultured Acetobacteraceae bacterium
ACGTCCTCGGCTTCCCCTTCATCTTCCGCGGCGCGCTCGACGTCCGCGCCAGCACCATCAACGACACGATGAAGATCGCCGCGGCGCGCGCACTCGCGCTGCTGGCGCGCGAGGACGTGCCGGAGGAGGTCAGCGGCGCCGGCGCCGGCAAGTCGCTCCGCTACGGGCCGGACTACATCATCCCCAACGCCTTCGACCCGCGGCTGATCAGCCGCGTGCCCCTCGCCGTCGCGCGGGCGGCGATGGACAGCGGCGTCGCCCGCAAGCCGATCGCCGACCTGCCGCGCTATGCCCGCAGCCTGGCCGGGCGGCTCGACGCCACCGCCAATGCGCTCGAGATGATCACCGAGCGGGTGCGCGCCAATCCGCAGCGCGTGGTCTTCGCCGAGGGCGAGGAGGAGAAGGTCATCCGCGCCGCCATCGCCTTCCGCCACGCCGGCTACGGCACGCCGGTGCTGGTCGGGCGGGAGGACCGGATCAACGCCACCGTCGCCGCCCTCGGCGTGCCGCTGCCCGATGGGATCGAGATCCGCAACGCCCGCATCTCCGACAGCAACCGCCGCTATGCCGAGTTCCTCTATGCCCGGCGCCAGCGCGACGGCTTCCTGTTCCGCGACTGCCAGCGCCTGGTGAACCAGGACCGCAACGTCTTCGCCGCCTGCATGCTGGCGCATGGCGACGCGGATGCGCTGATCACCGGCGAGACCCGCAGCTACTCCGTCGCGCTCGAGGGCGTGCGCATGGCGATCGACCCGGAGCCGGGCGGCGTGCTGTTCGGCCTGACGCTGATGCTGGCCCGCGTCTCCGGCACGGTCTTCGTCGCCGATACCGCGATCCACGAGCGCCCGGATGCGGCGACGCTCGCCGAGATCGCCATGCGCTCGGCCGCCGCCGCGCGCCGGCTCGGGCACGAGCCGCGGGTCGCCTTCCTCTCCTTCTCGACCTTCGGCGACCCGAAGGGCCTGATCCCGGGCTCGATCCGCGATGCGGTGAAGCTGCTCGACCAGCGCCAGGTGGATTTCGAGTACGACGGAGAGATGGCCGCCGATGTCGCCCTCGACCCCGACCTGCGCTCGCGCTTCTACCCCTTCTGCCGGCTGACCGGGCCGGCCAATGTGCTGGTGATGCCGGGGCTGCACGCGGCGCATATCCTCACCCGCGCGACGCCGCACCTGACCAGCGCCACCACCATCGGGCCGCTGCTGATGGGCCTCGGCGCGCCGGCGCAGATCGTCGCCACCGATGCCAGCGTGAACCAGCTGCTCGACATGGCCTGCCTCGCCGCCTACCAGGCGATCGCGGCGAAATGAGCGGCGGGGCGCCGCCGCTGCTGACCATCGGCTACGAGGCCGGCACCCAGCCCGGGCTGATCGCGGCGCTGCAGGCGGCGGGGGCCGTGGTGCTCGCCGATGTCCGGGCGTTGGCCAACAGTCGCAAGCCGGGCTTTGCCAAGCGCTCCCTCGCCGCGGCGCTGGCGGAGGCGGGGATCGCCTATTGGCACCTGCCGGCCCTGGGCACGCCGGCGGCCGGCCGCGCCGCCGCCCGCGCCGGGCGCACGGCCGAGATGCACCGCATCTTCCGCGCCCATCTCGCCGGGGTGGAGCCGCAGGCCGCCCTCGCCGCGCTGGCCGAGCGGACGCGGCGCGAGCCGGTCTGCCTGCTCTGCCTCGAGGACGATCCCGCCGCCTGCCACCGCACCTTGGTGGCCGAGGCCGTCGCCGCGACCACCGGCGCCGCGATCCGGCACCTGCACCCCGAAGGCGCCTGAGGCGCTGCGAAGCACGCGCGGATCTGCCGATGGCCCGCGCGGGCGTTCCTGCGCCGCTTTGATGGACCAACAGGACTTGAGGGAGGCCCGCATGCCGCTCTGCCTGATCCTGCACGATCTCGGCGATGCGCCGGCAGAGGCGACGGAGGACTTCTTCTACACCTTCTTCGGCATCGCGCCGGACCACTGGCGGCTGGCCGACGGCGCCACCCTCGTCGGCACCGACCTCTCCCCCGGCTACGTGCTGCAGCACCTGCGCCAGGCGGCCAGGCGCTGCGGTCTCGCGCCGCGGCTGCTGCTGGTGACGCCGGTGCCGGAGGAGGCGGTCGCGCACGGCCTCGGCGCCGAGGGCGAGGCCTGGATCCGCGCCATGCAGGCCTGATCCGGCGGCCCCTCGCATGCCTGCCTCCCCCGCGCGGCGCGTTGCGCTCGTCGCCGCCTGGATGTCCGGCGCCCTGGTCTGCTTCAGCGGCATGGCGGTGGCGGTGCGCGAGCTCGCGCCGCATCTCGGCGTCTTCGAGATGCTGGCGCTGCGTGCGCTCGGCAGCCTGGCGATGCTGGGCGGCTTCGTCGCCTGGGGCGGCGGCGTGCTGGGGCGGCCGGTGCCCTTCGGCATGCACCTCGCGCGCAACGTCGTGCATCTCGGCGGCCAGGCGAGCTGGACCTACGGGCTGACCCTGCTGCCGCTGGCCACCGTCTTCGCGCTGGAGTTCACCGCGCCGGCCTGGGTGACGCTGCTCGCGGTGCTGTTCCTGGGCGAGCGGCTGACGCGGGCGCGGCTGGGCGGGCTGGTGCTGGGCTTCGCCGGCGTGCTGGTGGTGCTGCGCCCGGGTGCCGAGACCTTCCGGCCGGAGGCGCTGGTGGTGCTCGGCTCCGCCTTCTGCTTCGCCACCGCGCTGGTCTTCACCAAGGCGATGACCGCGCGCATGAACACGGTGACGCTGCTGGTCTGGATGCAGGTGATCCAGCTGCCGCTGATCCTGGCCGCGCATCTGGCGCTGTCCGGCGGGGCGCTGCCCTTCGGCGGGCTGGCGGCGGCCTCGGCGCCGATGGTGGCGGTGCTCTGCGTCAGCGGGCTGCTGGCGCAGGTCTCGGTGACCAACGCCTTCCGCCATGGCGACGCGGCGACGGTGGTGCCGCTCGACTTCCTGCGCATCCCGCTGATCGCGGCGGTCGGCGCGGCCTTCTATGCCGAGCCCTTCGATGCGCTGGTGCTGCTGGGCGCGGCGCTCACCGCGGCGGGGATCGTCTGGACCCTGCG
>CAYNYQ010000570.1:0-3020 GCA_964401305.1 uncultured Acetobacteraceae bacterium
GGCGGTCCGCCGCTGGGACCGGCGCCTGCTGGCGGCGCGCTTCTGCGCCATCGTCGAGGCGGCGGCCGAGCCCAATGCGGGCCGTCGCGGAGGCGCGGCCGGCGCGGCCGAAGGCGACGGCGGCTATGCGGAGGCGGGGCGTGGTCCCCGCCTGGGCTCCGCGCCCCCGGCGTGACCCCGCGGCCAGCGGCCGTAGGCTGGCCGATCCTGGCCCGCCCCCGGCCGACCCGGTGCGCGCCCCGGCGGATCCGGACCGGCAGCCAGCGGAACGGGCCGGGGCCGCGCCTGCCGCCCGCATGGCGAGCCATGCGGCGCGCCGGCGCGACCTGCCTGGCCACGCCGCACGCCGAGCCTGAGGGCCGCATGCCGGGCGGATGCGGGCCCGGGCTGCGGCCCGAAGGCGAAGCCGCGTCCGCGTGGGGTCAGTGCCGCGCCGCCTCCTCCGCCTCGTCGAAGTGCCGCTTGATGCAGCCATAGGCGAAGAACACGCCGAACAGCAGCAGGCCCAGGCTGAACAGCTGCAGATAGGCCTGCGAGGCCGCCGCGCCGACCAGCCCGACCAGCGCGATCAGCATCGAAAAGACGAGGAAGAACCAGCGGGCGCCGCTCATGGCGAGGACTCCTTCGAAGGCGGGGATCGGGGCGAAGGCGGGGATCGGGGTTGGTCGTCGAAGAGGATGCGCGCGGCGGCGCCGTCGAGATCCTCGTACTGGCCGGAGCGCAGGTTCCAGAGGAAGGCGACGAGGCCGAGGAAGCCCATCAGCAGCGCCAGCGGCACCAGGTAGACCAGCACGTCCATCAGGCGGCCTCCTTCTCGGCACGCAGCGCGTTCAGGATCACCACCAGCGAGGAGGAGGCCATGACCAGCGCCGCGATCAGCGGCGTCACCAGGTCCGCGATCGCCAGTGGCACCGCCACCAGGTTGTAGACCAGGCTGAAGCCGATGTTCTGCTTCGCCAGGCGCTGCGCCCGCCGCGCCGTGGCGATGGCGGCGGGCAGCGCGGCCAGCGGCGCTTCGCCGCGCAGAACGAGGTCGGAGGCGGTCTGGGCGAGGTCCGTGCCGGCCTCGGGGCAGGCGGAGACATGCGCCAGCGCCAGCGCCGCCGCGTCGTTGATGCCGTCGCCGACCATCAGCGGGCGGCGGCCTCCGGCGCGCAGCGCCTCGATGCGGGCGGCCTTGGCGGCGGGATCGACGCCGGCCTGCCAGCGCGCGAGGCCGGCCTGGGCTGCGACGGCAGCCACCGCGGGCGCGGCATCGCCCGAGAGCAGCTCGGCCTCGAGGCCGAGGGCGCCGAGGCCGGCGACGCTCGCCGGCGCCTCGGCCCTGAGCCGGTCGGCGAAGCGGAAGGCGACGGGCGCCGCCCCGGCGGCGGGGCGGAACCAGAGGGTGAGCCCGGACGCCGCGGCCGGCAGGCCGAGGAAGGCGGCGCTGCCGAGCAGCGCCACGCCATCCCGCATCAGCCCCCGCCCCGGGACCTCGACCACCCCGGGAACCAGGGGCGCATCCGGGCAGGCGGCGGCCAGCGCGCGCGCCAGCGGATGGCGGCTGTTCCGCGCGATGCCGGCGGCGGCGTGCAGCGCCTCCGGCGTCCAGTCGCCGGGCAGCAGGCTCGGCCGACCCTCGGTCAGCGTCCCCGTCTTGTCCAGCACGGCGAGGTCGGCCGAGGCCAAGCGTTCCAGCGCCGTGCCGCTGGCCACCAGCACGCCGCGGCGGAACAGCGCGCCGACGGCCACCGCCTGAACGGCCGGCACCGCGATGGCGAAGCCGCAGGGGCAGGTGACGATCAGCGCCGCGACCGCCGGCACCAGCGCCGCCTGCCACGACACCCCGACCCCGAGCCACCAGCCGAGGAAGGTCGCCAGCGCCACGGCATGCACCACCGGCACATAGAAGCGCACTGCGCGGTCGGCGATGTCGACATAGCGGCCGCGCGCCTGCTCCGCGCGCTCGAGCAGCCGCGCCATGGCGGCGAGCGAGCCGTCCCGGGCCGCCGCCGTGACGTGGGCGACGAAGGGTGCGCCCATGTTCACCGCACCCGCTGGCAGCGCCTCGCCGGGCCCATAGTGGCGCGGCAGGCTCTCGCCCGTGGTGGCGCTGGTGTCGAGCAGCGCCTCAGTGCTCTCGAGCGTGGCGTCGAGGCGCAGGCGCTCGCCGGCGGCGAGCAGGATCCGGTCGCCGGGGCGGAGCCGGTCCACCGGCAGGGTGCGGGTGGTGCCGTACGCGGCCAGCGCGGTGACGCTGCCCTCCTGCAGCGCCAGCAGCTCGGCGACGGACTGACGGGCACGGCGGCGCGCGGCACGGTCCATCACTCGGCCGGCGAGCAGCAGGGCGAGCAGCGCGGTCGCGCCGTCGAACCAGGTGAAGGGGCCGTTGCGCGCCGCCTCGCTGACCGACATCAGGGTGGTCGCCAGCACGCCGAGCGAGACCGCCATGTCCATGTTCAGCCGCCCGGCACGCATCCCGGCGAGGGCGTTGCGGTAGAAGGGCATGCCCGCCACCAGCACGACGGGCAGCGCGATCAGCGCCGCGACCCAGTGCAGCAGGTGGCGCGTCGCCTCGCCCATGTCGGTGCCGACCCAGACGGCGACCGAGACGAGCATGACGTTCATCGCGCCGAAGGCGGCGATGCCGAGCGCGCGGACCAGGGCGCGGCCCTCGGCGTCCTCGGTGGCGCGCAGGCAGGCCGGCGACCAGGGCGCGACGCGGAAGCCGAAGCGGGCGAGCAGCGCGGCGAGGTCGTTCGCCCGCCCCGGCTCGCCGCGCCAGGTCACCCGCAGGCGTCGCGCGGCGAGCGAGACGCGGGCGGAGAGCACGTCGGGCTCGGCGGCCAGCGCCTGCTCGACAAGCCAGACGCAGGCGCCGCAGGAGAGGCCGGCGACCATCAGCTCCAGCGCCTGCGCGCCGTCCTTGGTCGCCGTGGCGTGCTGCGCGAAATCGACGGGCGGCGGCGCGACGGCCGGGCGCAGCGTGCCCTCGGCCGTCTCGCGCCGGCGGTAGAAGGCGTCGAGGCCGAGGCCCT
>CAYNYQ010000571.1:0-3019 GCA_964401305.1 uncultured Acetobacteraceae bacterium
GGCCTTCGGCCTCGCCTTCGTCACCTCGACCGACTGGGATCCGGTGCAGGAGGTCTTCGGCGCCGGCGTGTCGATCTACGGCACCATCGTCACCTCGGTGCTGGCCATCATCCTCGCCGTCCCGCTGGCCTTCGGCGTCGCCTTCTTCCTGACCGAGCTGGCGCCGGTCTGGATGCGCCGGCCCGTCGGCACGGCGGTGGAGCTGCTGGCGGCGGTGCCCTCGATCATCTACGGCATGTGGGGCTTCTTCATCATCGCCCCGGCCTTCGGCACCTACATCCAGCCCACCATCATCGACACCATCGGCGAGCTGCCGCTGATCGGGGCGCTGTTCCAGGGGCCGCCCTTCGGCACCGGCCTCTTCACCGCCGCCTTCATCCTGGCGATCATGATCCTGCCCTTCGTCGCCGCGACCATGCGCGACGTGTTCGAGCAGGTGCCGCCGGTCTACAAGGAAAGCGCCTATGGCCTGGGTGCGACCACCTGGGAGGTGATGCGCGGCGTCGTGCTTCCCTACACGCGGGTCTCGGTGGTCGGCGGCATCATGCTCGGCCTCGGCCGCGCGCTCGGCGAGACGATGGCGGTCACCTTCGTCATCGGCAACGCCAACCGCATCACCAGCTCGCTCTTCGGGCCAGGCAACACCATCGCCTCGCTCGTCGCGCTCGAGTTCGGCGAGAGCGAGATCGGTAGCCTGAAGCTGGCCTCCCTGCTCGCTCTCGGCTTCATCCTCTTCGTCCTCTCCTTCATCGTGCTGGCGACGTCCCGCTACCTGCTCCGCTCCCGGCTGAAGGCCTGAACCGATGAGCCTCGCCCTCTCCTCCGGCGTCGCGCCGGGCCCGGTCAAGGACGCCGCGGTCGCCACCGCGCTCGGCCGCCGCCGCAAGCGCACGGACCGCATCATCCGCACGCTCTGCCTGCTGGCGACGCTGCTCGGCCTCGCCTTCCTCGCCTCGATCCTGATCACCCTGACCTACCGGGGCTTCGAGGCGATGTCGCTGCGCGTCTTCACCATGGTGACGGCGCCGCCGGGCTCGGAGGGCGGTCTGCTCAACGCCATCGTCGGCAGCCTGATCCAGGCGGCACTCGGCACCGCCATCGGCACCCCGATCGGCATGCTGGTGGGCACCTACCTGGCCGAGTACGCCCGTGGCTCGCGGCTCGGCAACACGGTGCGCTTCGTCTCCGACATCCTGCTCTCCGCACCCTCGATCCTGATCGGCCTCTTCGTCTACCAGCTGCTGGTGCTGCCCTTCGGCGGCTTCTCCGGCTGGGCCGGCATCGCGGCGCTGGCGATCATCGTGATCCCGATCGTGGTGCGCACCACCGAGGACATGCTGCAGCTGATCCCGAACACGCTGCGCGAGGCGGTGATCGGCCTCGGCGCGCCGAAGTGGCGGATGATCGTCTTCGTCTGCTGGCGCGCCGCCATGTCGGGCATCATCACCGGGGTGCTGCTGGCCATCGCCCGTGTCGCTGGCGAGACCGCGCCGCTGCTCTTCACCTCGCTCGGCAACAATGCCTGGTCGACGGACCTCTCGAAACCGATGGCAAGCCTGCCGGTGACGATCTATTCCTTCGCCGGCTCGCCCTTCGAGGACTGGATCGCGCTCGCCTGGGCCGGCGCGCTGCTGATCACCCTGGGCGTCCTCGGCCTGAACGTCCTGGCGCGCACCGTGCTGCGCAGCCGCATCTGACCACGGGGGAAGACCGTTCGATGGACCAGACGAGCGAGGCGACCACGACGACGGCGGCCACGGGGAGCTTCGGCGGGCTCCAGGCGCGGTCCGAGGCGGCGCTCAATACCGTGGCGCGGGTTTCGATCCGCAACCTCGACTTCTTCTACGGGGACAACAAGGCCCTGAAGTCGATCAACCTCGACCTGCCGGAGCGGCAGGTCACCGGCATGATCGGCCCCTCGGGCTGCGGCAAGTCCACGCTGCTGCGTGTGCTCAACCGCATGTACAGCCTCTACCCCGGCCAGCGCGCCGAGGGCGAGGTGCTGCTCGACGGGCACAACGTCATCGGGCCGGGCTACGACCTGAACGAGCTGCGCGCCAAGGTCGGCATGGTGTTCCAGAAGCCCACGCCCTTCCCGATGACGATCCGCGAGAACATCGCCTTCGGCATCCGCCTGCACGAGAAGCTGTCCAAGAGCCAGATGGAGGAGCGCATCGAGTGGGCGCTCTCCCGCGCCGCGATCTGGGACGAGGTGAAGGACCGCCTGGACAGTTCCGCCATGGGGCTCTCGGGCGGGCAGCAGCAGCGGCTTTGCATCGCCCGCACCATCGCCGTGCGGCCGGAAGTGATCCTGTTCGACGAGCCGACCTCCGCGCTCGACCCGATCAGCACGCTGAAGGTCGAGGAGCTGATCGACGAGCTCAAGCGCGACTTCACCATCGCGATCGTGACCCACAACATGCAGCAGGCCGCCCGCTGCGCCGACCAGGTGGCGTTCTTCTACCTGGGCGAGCTGGTGGAGTGTGCGCCGGCCGGGCAGCTCTTCACCGCCCCGCGCGAGAAGCGCACGCAGGAATACATCACCGGCCGGTTCGGCTGAGCCCCTGGAAGCGAGGTACCCGATGCCGGAGCACACCGTCCGGAGCTACGAGGAGGATCTCAAGCGCCTGCGCGACATGATCGTGCGCATGGGCGGCCTGGCGGAGCGGCAGGTGGCCGAGGCCGCGCAGTCGCTGGTCGACCGCGATAGCGAGCTTGCGGCCGAGGTGGTGCAGCGCGATGTGCAGATCGACCAGCTCGAGCGCGAGATCGAGGCCTTCTGCGTCCGGCTGCTGGCGCTGCGCCAGCCGGTCGGCGCCGACCTCCGTCTCATCGTCGCGGCGATGAAGATCAGCCACGACCTCGAGCGCATCGGCGACTACGCCCGCAACGGCGCCAAGCGCAGCATCGTCCTGGCGCAGCAGCCGAGCCTCGGCAGCCTCAACGGCTTCAGCCGGATGGCGGCGCTGGTGCAGGCGAACCTCAAGGGCGCCATCGACGCCCTGGTGCACGAGGACGC
>CAYNYQ010000572.1:0-3018 GCA_964401305.1 uncultured Acetobacteraceae bacterium
GTCGGTCGAGGTGACGATGAACTCGACGTCGAACTGCCCGGCGCCGGGGAGGGGCGACGCCGCGGGGCTGCCGGCGGACTGGGACCCGCTCGCCGATCTCGCCGGGCCGACCGCGCCCATGCCCGCCCCCGCGGCCCCGGCCGGCCCGGCGGCCCGCCAGGCGCCGGCCGCTTCGCCGCCATTGATGCCGGCCGCGCCCCGCCAGCCAGCGCCCACGCCATCGCCTGCGGCCTACCAGGCGGCTCCCGGCCCTTCGCCCGCGGCCTACCAGGCAAGCCCCGCGCTGCCGCCGGACCCTTCGGCGGGCCTCCCGGCACCCGCGCCAGGATTCCCGCCCGAGCCCGAGCCGCCCGAGGCCGCGGCCCCGGTCCCCGCCTCGGCGCTGCCCGATGCCGAGGATCCCTTCGCCGAGGCCGGCATCCCCTCGCGGTCGATCCCGGATCCGGGGATGGCGCCGCGCGCCCCCGCGGCCGAGGCGCCCCCTCGCCCCGCCGCTGCGGACCTGGCTCCGGCGCCGCCATGGAGCGTCCCCGGTGCCGGCTCGGCCCCGCCATGGGGAGTCCCCGCTGCCGGCCCGGTGTCTCCGTCGGAAGGCCGCGGCAACGCCGAGCCGACCCCGCCCTGGGCCGAAGCCGCGCCGTCGCGCCCGGCAGGGGGGGCTGCCTTCCCCGGCGCACCCGCGGCCCATCCCGCCCCAGCCTCCCCCAGCCCCTTCCCCGCCACCGCGGCGCATGCTCCGGCTGCCCACCCGGCGGCATCCGCCGCGATACCCCCCGGGGCCGACGCCGCCGCCGCGCTCGCCGCCCTGCTGCGCGGCGCCGGGATCGCCCCCTCCGCCCTGCACGCCGCCGCGCAGGACCCGATCGCGGTCTGCGAGCAGGCCGGCGCCGCGCTGCACGCCGCCATCGCCGGCATCCGCGCCCTGCTGATCGCCCGGGCCGACGTGAAGCGGGAGTTCCGCATCGAGCAGACCATGCTGCGCGCCGCCGGCAACAACCCGGTGAAGTTCGCCGCGACCGACGAGGCGGCGATCGCCGCCCTGCTCGCCGGCGGGCCGCGCGGCACCCGCGCCGTCGCCGACACCGTGGGCGACCTGACGGCGCACGAGGTCGCCACCCTCGCCGCCACCCAGGCCGCGGCGCGCGCCCTGCTGCTGAAGCTGGCACCGGAGGTGGTGGAGGCGGCCGAGCCCGGCGGCGGCGGCGGCCTCTTCGGCGCCAGCCGGGAAAAGCGCCTCTGGGACGCCTATCGCCGCCTGCACACCAGGGTGCTCGAGCAGTTCGAGGACGATTTCGACAGCGCCTTCGGCAAGGAATTCGCCCGCGCCTACGAGCAGGCCGTGGCGGCCGGGGGCGGCGACGCCGACGGGCGGGGCCGGCGATGAGCACCACCCCTCGCAGCGCCGCGGATCCGCCGGGCCAGGCCGCGCGCCGCGCCGCGCCGCGCGCCGCCCGGGCGGCCCCTCACTGAAGGAACGCAGAGCTTCATGGGCTGGCAGGACAAGGTCGTCTGGCAGGAGGGCATGTTCCTCCGGGCCCAGCATTTCCAGCAGCAGGACCGCCATCTCGAGCACCTGCTGCAGGCGCGCGCCGCGCCGCTGCGCCCGCATCCCTGGGGCGTGACGGAGCTCACCCTCGACCGCGACCTGATGGCGGCGGGGAAGTTCGCCCTCGCCTCGGCCGCCGGCGTGCTGGAGGACGGCACGCCCTTCGCCATACCCGGCACCGCCGACCAGCCGCCGCCGATCGACATCCCCGAAGGCGTGCGCAACACCGTGGTGTTCCTCGCCGCGCCGGTGCGCCAGCCCGGCAGCCCCGAGGTCGCCTTCACCGAGGGACCCGAGGCGGCGACGACGCGCTACGCCCTCTCGGCCTTCGAGGCCTTCGACACGCATTCCGACAGCACCCTCGCCGCCGAGCTGCTGATCGCCCGCCCGCGCCTGCGCTTCATGCTGGAGACCGAGGAGCGCGCCGGCTTCAGCTGCCTGCCGCTGGCCCGCATCACCGAGGTCGCGGCCGACCGCCGCGTGCTGGTCGACGAGCGCTTCATCCCGACCTGCCTGCGCATCGCCGCGGCGCCGCCGCTGGCGAACCTGGTCACCGAGCTGGTCGGCATGGTGAACCAGCGCGCCGATGCCTATGCCGCGCGGCTCGCCCAGCCCGGCAGCCGCGGCGTGGCGGACGTGGCGCAGTTCATGCTGCTGACCGCGCTGAACCGCTGGCAGCCGCTGCTGGCGCACTGGGCGGAGGCCGGCGCGCCGCACCCCGAGACGCTCTACGCCGCGCTGGTGCAGATGGCCGGCGAGCTCGCCACCTTCACCGATCCCGGGCGGCGGGCGGCCAGCTACCCGGGCTACCGGCACGAGGACCTGCAGCGCAGCTTCGCACCCGTGATCGCCGACCTCAGGCGCGCGCTCTCCTCCGGCATCGACGAGAACGCGGTGCAGATCCCGCTGCGCGAGGCCCGGCACGGCGTGCGCCTCGGCCCGATCGGCGAGCATCGCAACCTGCTGCGCACGGCGAATTTCGTGCTCGCCGTCTTCGCCGACATCCCCTCCGAGCAGCTGCGCCGGCTCTTCCCCGCGCAGGTGAAGATCGGCGCGGTCGAGCAGATCCGGGAACTGGTCAACGTCGCACTTCCCGGCATCGCGGTACGGCCGCTGCCCGTGGCGCCGCGGCAGATCCCCTTCCATGCCGGCGCGGTCTACTTCGAGCTCGACCGCAACAGCCCGCACTGGCAGGCGATGCTGACCTCGGGTGGCTTCGCCATCCATGTCTCGGGCGAGTTCCCGGGGCTGCGCATGGAACTCTGGGCGATCCTCGGATGAGACCGCCGCCAAGCCAGGGGCCCCGGCCATGAGCGACAATCCCTTCGCCGAGCCCGACGATTCCGACAAGACGGTGGTGCGCGGGCCGCAGCGCGCGGCGCAGCCCTCGCCCGCCGCGGCGCCGGCCGCGCCGCCGCCCTTCGCCGCCCCCCTGCCCGGCAGCGGTTATATGCCGCCGCCACAGCCCATGG
>CAYNYQ010000573.1:0-3003 GCA_964401305.1 uncultured Acetobacteraceae bacterium
CGCCGGCACCGGCGAGGCCGCGCGCCAGCGCCTGCGGCAGCGCCGCCGCCGCCGCCACCGCCATGCCCAGCGCCGCCACGCGGCCGAGCCGATGCGGCAGCGGCGCGCGGCGCTGCGACAGGTGCAGGAAGACGCCGAGCCGCACCGCCTGCGCCGCCAGCGTCGCCGCGATGGCGCCCGCCACCCCGACGCGCGGGATCAGCAGCGCGTAGCCGGCCAGCGCCACCACGGCGGCGATGCCATTGGCCAGCAGCGGCAGCGCGCCGGTGCGACCCGTGTAGCAGCCGACATTGAGCAGACTGCCGAGCGACTGCAGCGCGATCGCCGCGGCGAGGAAGGGCACCAGCGCGGCGGCGCCGTCATAGGCCGGCGGCGTCGCCAGCCGGATCACCGCCGGGCCCGCCACCGCGGCCAGCCCCGCCGCCAGCAGCACCAGCGCCGCCCCGGCGCCGACGGCCCGCGCGCTGCGCTTCGCCCCCTCGGGCGCGGCCAGCAGGGCGAGGCGCCGCGGATACCACCAGAGCTCGAAGGGCTGGGTGAGGAAGGCGGCGACCAGCGCCAGCTTCGCCGCCAGCGCATACTGGCCGAGCGCCTCCGCCGGCACCGCCCCGGCCAGGATCCAGCGATCCGCCGTGCCGACGGCGAAGGCGCAGAGCCCGCCGGCGGTCAGCGGGAGGCCATAGGCCAGCATCCGCCCCCAGGCGCGCGGCGCGAGGCGCAGCCCGACCTCGGCCAGCATGGCGCGCAGCAGCCAGGCCGCCGCCAGCACCGCGGCCAGCGCGCCGGCCGCCAGCACCCCGGCGAGGCCCCAGCCCGCCGCCGCCACCAGCCCGACGCCGAGCCCGGCCTGCAGCACGGCCCGGCCGATCTCCACGCCCGCATGGCGCCCGGCCCGGCCCTGCATGCGCTGCCAGGCCAGCCCGACCGCGATCACCGGCCCCATCGCCACGGCAATGCCGAGCAGCGCGACCTCCGCGGCGCTGGCCGCGATCGGCAGGACCGCGCCGATCGGCGCCGCCAGCGGCAGCACCAGCAGCAGGCCGAGGCCCGAGGCGGCGAGCGCCAGGCCCAGCGCCTCGGCGGCCCGGGCACGCGCCTCGTCGCCCGTGGCGAAGCGGTAGAGCGTGTCGACCAGCCCCGCGCCGAGCAGCAGCGCGGCGATCTCGGCCGCCGAGGCCAGCAGCTCGAGCCGGCCGAACGCCGCCGGGGAGAGGTGCGCCGTCAGCACCGGCAGCACGGCGATGGAGAGGCCCTTGGCCACCGCGATCGCCGCGGCATAGAGGGCGGCCGCGCGCAGCGGCGCCGGCAGCGCGGCCAGCCGGGCGCGCGGCCCGGCGCCACCGATCGCGATCGCCGCCGCACTCATCGCCGGATCCCCGCGATGGCGGCGGCCAGGCCCTCGGCCTGGTGGCGCAGGGTGAAATGCGCCTCGACCCGCCGCCGCCCGGCCGCGCCGAGCGCCTGCCGCCGTGGCGTCGGCAACATCGCCAGCCAGTGGATCGCCGCGGCCAGCGCCGCCGCGTCGCCGGGCGGCACCAGGCGGCCGCAGCCCGGCTCCACCGTCTCCTTCAGCCCCATCAGGGCGGAGGCGACGACGGGCAGGCCCATGGCCATCGCCTCCTTCACCGAGAGCGGGCCGGTGTCGCGGTCGCCGTCCGGCGCGATCACATAGGGGGCGAGGAAGCCGGCATAGGCCGGCCCGTGCGCGGCGATCCAATCCGCGGGCCGCGCGCCGAGCAGGGCGACATGGGCGCTGAGGCCGCGCGTCGCCACCTCGGCGGCAATCGTCTCGGCCAGCAGGCCGGCGCCGACGATGTCGACGCGCGGCCGCTGCGCCGGCGGCAACGCGGCCAGCGCGGCGAGCAGCACGCCATAGCCCTTCTGCGGCGCCAGCCGCCCGACGGCGAGCAGCCGGCCGTTGCAGGCCTCGCCCGCGGCGGCGGGGCGGAAGCGCGACGGATCCACGCCGCAGGGCAGGTGCACGACATGCGCGTCCGGCGCCTCGGCCCGGAAATCGGCCGCCATGTCGGCGCAGACCGCCACGGCGAGGTCGGCTGCCTCCAGCTTGGCGCGCAGGTCGGACCGCGCGGCGCCGTAGACCTCGAATCCATGGCCGGTGAAGGAGACGGTCATCCCCCCGAGCCGCGCCGCGACGATGGCGGTGGCAGCGGGCGCATGGGCGAAATGCGCGTGGATGTGCCGCGCCCCGGCGCGGCGGGCGAGCAGCGCCAGGCGCGCCCCGGCGAGCAGCAGGGAGCGCGCCGGGATTCCGGCCTGGCGATGCGCGAATTGCAGCGCGCGGGCGAGCCGGTCCGGGCGCCAGCCGGCGCGCAGCAGCGCGACGGCGGCCGGGGCATCGGCCAGGTGCCGGGTCTCGGCGCGGAAGGCCTCGTCCTCGGGCTGGCAGGGGCGCGGCGCGGCGGAGAGCGCGGCCGGCGTCACCCGGTGCCCGAGCGCCCGCATGGCGCGGATCTCGTTGCTGACGAAGGTCTCGGACAGGACGGGGAAGCTGCCCGTCACCGTCAGCAGGGCGAGCGGCCCGGTCGGCGAGGCGGGGGCGGCGAGGTCGAAGGGCATGGCGGCGCATCCGTGGCGGCGGCCGCGGCGTCGCATCCGCCATGCCAGGGCGGCGCCGCATCCTGCGAGGCAAAGCGCGGGCCGGGCCGGCCCCGCGCTTGCAGCGCCCCGCGCGCCTGCAACGCCCCGCGCCGGAGCCGAGGAGCCTCGCCCCATGCCGCTGCCCGACATCAGCGTCGTCATCCCGAGCCGCGATGCGATGCGCTGGCTGCCGCGCGCCATCGCCTCCATCGGCGGCGCGACGGGGGTGGAAATCCTCGTGGTCGACGACGGCTCCACCGACGGCACGGCGGCCTTCCTGCACGCCCTCGCGCGGCAGGACCCGCGGCTGCGCGTGCTGGCCGGCCCCGGACGCGGCGCGGCGGCGGCGCGCAACATCGGCATCGCCGCGGCGCGCGCGCCGCTGACCGCCTTCCTCGACGCCGA
>CAYNYQ010000574.1:0-2996 GCA_964401305.1 uncultured Acetobacteraceae bacterium
TCCACCGGGATCGCCACCCCGGTGATGAAGGCGCTGGCGTCGGAGCCGAGGAAGGCCGCGATCCCCTCGAAATCGCCGATCTCGCCCCAGCGGCCCTTCGGCGTGCGGGCGAGGACGTTGTCGTTCAGCTGCGGCATGTCGACGCGCGCCTTCCGCGTCAGGTCGGTGTCGATCCAGCCCGGCAGGATGACGTTCACCGTGATGCCGTCCGCCGCCCAGGCCACCGCCAGCGACTTCGTCAGCTGCACCACCCCGCCCTTCGAGGCGCCATAGGCGGCGTGGAAGGGCAGGCCGAAGATCGACAGCATCGAGCCGTTGTTGATCACCCGCCCATGCCCGCCGGCCTTCAGGTGCGGGTGCGCGGCACGGCTGGCCAGCATGGTGCTGGTCAGGTTGGTGCCGAGGACCGTGTGCCAGTCCTCCAGCTTGTAGACCTCCGGCCGGTTGCGGATGTTGGTGCCGGCATTGTTCACCAGGATGTCGAGCCGGCCGAAGCGCGCGACCGTCGCATCCACCATGGCCTGCACGCTCTCGGGGTCGGTGACGTCCACCACCACCGCATCGGCCTCGGCGCCGAGGCCCTGCAGCTCGGCGACGGCGGCGGCGTTCTTCGCCGCGTTGCGGCCGGCGACCATGACCCGCGCGCCTGCCTTGGCCAGGCCGCGACCAAGGCCGAGCCCGATGCCGCCATTGCCGCCGGTCACCAGGCCGACGCGGCCCGTCAGGTCGAACATGCGCCTCACCCCTTCTGGTTGGGCAGCCGCGGCGTGCGGCGGCCGAGCTCGGTCAGCCGGTAATGGGTTTCCGCCTGCGCGCGCTCGAGCAGGCCGAGGCGCAGCAGCGCCTCCTGGAAGCGGCGGAGCTGGGCCTGCTCCAGCCGGTGGCCGATGCCGAAATTCAGCAGATGCACGCTGCGGTCCGGCCGCCAGGAGAGGTAGTCGTGCAGTTCCGCCCAGACCTCCGCCTCGCGCGCGCCGAGGCCCTCGGCGGCAAGGCGGGCCGGCAGGGTCGCGGTCAGGGCCGTGGCCTCGGCCGCCGCGGCCTCCTCATGGGCGATGAAGCCGGCCTCGGTGATCCACCAGGCCTCGGGCTGGGCCGGCGCGGCGGCGAGGCGCGCCTGCGCGGCGCCGCCGATCGCCACCACCTCGGCGCCGCCGCCCGGGGCGTGGCGGACCAGCCCCGCCTCGGCGAGGCGCGCCAGCACCTCGAGCAGCACCGGCGCCGGCATGCGCCGCCCGCAGCCGTCGAAGACCTGGCCGAGGCTGGCCGTCCGCTCGCCGCTCTCCAGCAGGGCGCGCGTCAGCCCGGCCAGCACCGCCCTCTCGTTCGCGTCCATGGTCCACCCCGCACGCTGCCCGCGGCAGTGTGCCCGACGGCGCCGCGTCGCGCGAAGCGGGATCGTGACAGGGGCGATGCGCGCCAGGGCGGTCATGCCTTCGCCTTGTTCGCCTCGATCAGCGCCACGAAGCGGTGGAACAGGTAGTGGCTGTCGGTCGGGCCCGGCGAGGCCTCGGGGTGGTACTGCACGGAGAAGGCCGGACGGTCGGTCGCCGCCAGCCCCTCGTTCGAGCCGTCGAAGAGCGAGACGTGGGTCACCTTGGCCGTCGGCGGCAGGGTCTTCTCGTCCACCGCGAAGCCGTGGTTCTGGCTGGTGATCTCGACCTTGCCGGTGGTCAGGTCCTTCACCGGCTGGTTGGCGCCGCGATGGCCGCGCTCGAGCTTGTAGGTCCTGGCCCCCAGCGCCAGCCCCAGCAGCTGGTGGCCGAGGCAGATGCCGAAGACCGGCACGCGCTTCTCCAGCACCGCGCGGATCGCCGGCACGGCATAGGTGCCGGTGGCGGCCGGGTCGCCCGGGCCGTTCGACAGGAAGACCCCGTCCGGCTCGTGGCGCAGGATCTCCTCGGCCGTCGCGGTGGCGGGCACGACCGTGACATCGAGGCCGGCGGAGGCGAGGCAGCGCAGGATGTTGCGCTTGGCGCCGTAGTCCACGGCGACCACGCGGTGTTTCGGCGCCGCCTGGCGGCCGAAGCCCTGCGGCCAGGCCCATTCGGTCTCGTCCCACTGGTAGGCCTGGCGGCAGGAGACCTCCCGCGCCAGGTCCATGCCCTCGAGGCCGGGCCAGGCGGCGGCCTGGGCGCTGAGCGCGGCGAGGTCGAAGCGCCCGTCAGCCGGGAAGCAGAGCACGCCGCTGGGTGCGCCGCCGTCACGGATGCGCGCGGTGAGCGCCCGGGTGTCCACGCCGCCGATGCCGGGCACGCCATGGCTCTTCAGCCAGTCGTCGAGGTGGCGCGTGGCGCGGTAGTTGGAGGGCTCGGTGACGTCCTGCTTCACCACCAGGCCGCGCGCGGAGGGCGTCGTCGCCTCGAGGTCCTCGGCGTTGGCGCCGACATTGCCGATATGCGGGAAGGTGAAGGTGATGATCTGGCCGGCATAGGAGGGGTCGGTCAGCGTCTCCTGGTAGCCGGTCATGCCGGTGTTGAAGCAGACCTCCCCCACCGCGCCCGCGCCGCGCCCGGCGGTGTGCGCGCCGAAGCCGCGGCCCCAGAGCACGGTGCCGTCCCCCAGGACGAGGCAGGCCGTGGCCCCCTCGGGCACGGCATCGGGCTCGGGCATGGGCGTCGTCTCCGTCGGTCCGCCGGGCATGTCGGCGAGGGTCAGGCCGGTCGCGGCGAGGATGGCCGGCCAGTGCTTGGCGGGAATGGCCCGCGCCTGGCGCCACTTGCGCACCGCCTCGGTGCCGATGGCGCAGCGCTGCGCCGCCGCCTCGGGGCCGCCCAGCAGGGCGATGATGGTCTCGACCGTCTGCATGGCGGCCATTATCTGGGAACTCCTTTCCCAGGACAAGCACAATCGTCGCTTGGGAATTTCGTTCCCAGGCTGCCTGGACCCGCCGTTTGGCCGCCGCGCCGCCCTGCCCCTATAGACGCCCGGAAGGAGACCAGAGCCATGGCCGAGCCCGACCTGCGCAGCCGCTTCACCGAGGCGATGAAGGAGTC
>CAYNYQ010000575.1:0-2992 GCA_964401305.1 uncultured Acetobacteraceae bacterium
AACCTCGTGATGTACGCGCTGACCGGCAACTACAAGGGCGACCAGGTGCACGTGCCGGCCATCCTAGAGCGGCTGGGGAATTGAGGGCATGGCGGAGGACGAGAAGGGAAGCGCTGCGGCCGAACTGGATGCACTGAGAGCGCAAGTCGACAGCCTCGAACGGAAAGTGGAGCGCCTGACGCGCATCCTCGGCCAATGTATCGTGGCGACGGTCGCGGGCTCCTACGCCGTGCAGTCGGTCGCCTCGGACCGTCGCTTGGAAGCCGTCCTCAAGCAAGCGTCCGACCTTCGCTTGGATGCGAACCTTCAGCAGGCCCGAGAAAAGGTCTTGAGCCAACTCCAGGATGCGACTGAGGCCCTGGTCGCCGCCGTTCAGGAGGCCCAGGATGCCCTCTGAGCCTGTCTTTCCCGATGTGCTTCGGGAACTGCGCGAACTCGCAGCTGGGGGCGGACCGCCAAGACCTCCGATTGACCGCACCGAACGCGGCGGGGATGACCCGGACATGGAAAATCGCATCAAGCGCCTCGAGGACGATGTCCGTGGCATCCGCGGCGACCTGACCACGCTGCTCGGCCGAATGGGGGCGCTCGAAGGACGTTTGGGAGCGGTGGAGGGCAAGCTCGACCTGCTGGTCACTCAAGTCGTCGCCAAGGTGCCCAGCGGTCTGCAGCTCTTCGGGCTGCTCATCGGTACGCTGGTGGCCATCGTCTCGATACTGGGCGGTGCCATTGCAGTCGCGCAGTGGCTGAAGCTGATTCCGCGCTGATGGTGTGCGCCGCATGAACCGGGTCGTCGCCGGCGTCGACTTCGCCCCGGTGCTGCCGGCCTGGCTGCTCGGCGCGCTGGCCGGGCTGGCGCTGCTCGCGCTGGTGGTGGCGCTGCTGCGGCGCGACACCGGCGGGCAGCTGCGCCTCGTGCCGGCGCGCGGGCTGCTGCTGCGCGCCGCGACCTTCGTGCTGCTGCTGCTGGCGCTGGCCAATCCGCGCCTGGTCGAGGAGACGCGCGAGACCCGGCCCGACATCGCCCTGCTGGTGGTGGACCGCAGCGCCTCCACCGGCGTGGCGGAGCGCGCGGCGCGCATCGAGGCGGCGCGCGCGGCGGTGGAGGCGCGGGCGGAGCGGCTGCGCGAGCTCGAGCTGCGCACGGTGGAGGTGCCCGAGGCCGGCAACCAGGGCACGCAGCTCTTCGCCGCCATGGAGCGCGCGCTGGCCGATATCCCGCGCACCCGCCTCGCCGGCGTGATCGCGCTGACCGACGGCCAGGTGCACGACGTGCCCGCCGCCACCACGCTCGATGCGCCCTTCCATGCCCTGCTGCCCGGCCGGCCGGGCGAGACGGACCGGCGGCTGCGGGTGATCGAGGCGCCGGGCTTCGGCATCGTCGGCCGCACCGTGGAGCTGCGCGTGGCGGTGGAGGATCTCGGCGTCGCCGAGCCCGCCGGCGCGGCGCGGCTCTCGATCCGCCGCGACGGCGGGCCGGCGCGCGTCGAGAGCGTGCCCGTCGCCCGCGAGCACGGCATCGCCATCCCGATCGAGCGCGGCGGCCCGACGGTGGTCGAGCTCTCGGTCGAGGCGCGGCCGGGCGAGGTCTCCGAGCTGAACAACCGCGCCGTCGTCACCATCAACGGCGTGCGCGACCGGCTGCGCGTGCTGCTGGTGAGCGGCGAGCCGCATGCCGGGGAGCGCACCTGGCGGCGGCTGCTGAAGGCCGACCCCGGCGTCGACCTCGTGCACTTCACCATCCTGCGGCCGCCGGAGAAGGACGACCTCACCCCGCTGAACGAGCTGGCGCTGATCGCCTTCCCGGTGCGCGAGCTGTTCCAGGTGAAGCTGCGCGAGTTCGACCTGATCGTCTTCGACCGCTTCGCCAACCGCGGCATCCTGCCGCCGGCCTACATGCGCAACATCGCCGACTACGTGCGCGCGGGCGGTGCGCTGCTGCTCTCGGTCGGGCCGGAGTTCAGCGGCCCGGCCTCGCTGGCGCTGACGCCGCTCGGCCAGGTGATGCCGGCGCGGCCCGCCGCCGGGCAGGGGCAGTCGGCGGTGGCCGAGGGCGCCTTCCGCCCGCGCGTGACGTCGCTGGGTGCGCGCCACCCGGTGACGGAGGGCCTCACCGGCGCCAATGCCGCCCCCGAGGCGGAGCCCGGCTGGGGCCGCTGGTACCGCCACCTCCGCGCCGACCCCCGCGCCGGCGTGCCGGTGATGGAGGCCGGGCGCGACGGCGCGCCGCTGCTGCTGCTGGACCGGGTGGGCGAGGGGCGCGTCGCGCTGCTGCTCTCCGACCACATCTGGCTCTGGTCGCGCGGCCATGACGGCGGCGGGCCGCAGGCGGAACTGCTGCGCCGCGCCGCGCATTGGCTGATGCGCGAGCCCGAGCTGGAGGAGGAGGACCTGACCGCCCGCATCGAGCGCGGCCGCCTGACCGTGGAGCGCCGCAGCCTCGACCCCGCCCCGCCGCCCGAGGTCGCCGTCACCGCGCCGGACGGCAGCGTGACGCGCCACCCGCTGGTGCCGGGCGAGGGCGGCCGCGCCCGGCTCGAGATCGCCGCCGAGCAGCCCGGCGTCTGGCAGGTGAGCGACGGGCGGCGCAACGCCTTCGCCGCCGCCGCCGCCGCCAACCCGCCCGAGGTCGCCGATCTCCGCGCCGATGGCGCGAGGCTGCAGCCGGTGCTGGCGGCAACCGGCGGGGCGCTGCGCTGGCTCGGCGCCGGGGCGGAGCCGGTCCTGCCCGAGCTGCGCCGCGTCGCGCCGGGGCGGGACATGGCCGGCAGCGGCTGGATCGGGTTGCGCCGCAACGGCGACCACACGGTGACCGGGATCGACGCCGTGCCGCTGCTGCCGCCCTGGCTCGCCTTGCCGCTGGTGCTGGGCCTGGCGGTGCTTGCCTGGCGGCGGGAGGGCCGCTGATGCGCGCCACGGTGCTGGGTGCCCTCGGGCTGCTCGGCGCCGCCGCCTGCACGCCGGTGCCGCCGCTCGAGGCCCGGCTGCAGCC
>CAYNYQ010000576.1:0-2988 GCA_964401305.1 uncultured Acetobacteraceae bacterium
AACCTTGAATCACACTATCCAGAAGACGGGAATCCCAAGAGTCCACAGGACCTAGGCGTTATGTTTTCTGGCGCAAGAAATCCGATCAGGTGATTTCATCCGATCGGATTTTGCTCTAGTGGTGAGAGGCGGGCGGATGGAAGCGCCTGCGTCGCGCAAAGCGCCCCTCATGCTCGGTCCGATCGATAGGACGCCGCCCGGGAGCCACGCGTCCGGACCAAGCCGCCGGACTGCGACGGCCCGTGCGGCGTTGCCGGCGCGCCGCGGAGAAACCGGTCTTGCTGTTCAACTCTGGCGCCTTCATCCTGGAGTTCCTGCCTCTCGCCCTTCTCGGCTACTACGCGCTGGCGCGGCTGCTGTCCCGGGATGCGGCGATCGTCTGGGTTGGCCTCTGTTCCGTGGTGTTCTACGCCGAGGACAATCTCCAGCACCTGCCTCTGCTCCTCGTCTCCGTCGGCGCGAACCTCGCATTGGGCCGCCTGATCGCGGAATCCCCGGCAGACGGGCGCCAACGCCTGCTCTGGGGCGGAGTAGCGACGAACCTGCTGTGCCTCGGCATCTTCAAGTACACGGGCTTCCTCGTCGCCAACGCAAACGCGGTCCTTGGCACCGGCTTCGAGGTACCGGCTATGGCCCTGCCGGTCGGGATCTCCTTCTTCACCTTCACCCAGATCGCCTACCTCGTGGATGCCTGCCGCGGCGAGGCGCGCCCCTACCGCGCGCACGAGTATGTCGCGTTCATCACCTACTTCCCGCACCTTATCGCGGGCCCGATCCTCATCCACAAGGACTTCATTCCCCAGCTGGGAGAGGCCTCGGCCTTCCGCTTCCGCGCGCATCGCCTTCTCGTCGGGGGCTCGATCTTCATCGTCGGCCTCTTCAAGAAGGTGGTGATCGCCGACGGGATCGCCGGCTATGCCGACGCGGTGTTCGGCGCCGCCGCGGCGGGCGAGCCGCTCGGCGCCTGGGCGGCATGGATCGGCGCCATCGCCTACACGCTGCAACTCTACTTCGACTTCTCGGGATACTCGGACATGGCCTTCGGCCTCTCCCACATGTTCGGCCTCAGGATCCCGGTGAACTTTCTCTCCCCGTACCAGAGCGCCTCCATCATCGAGTTCTGGCGCCGCTGGCACATCTCGCTGTCGCGGTTCCTCGCCGACTACGTCTACAAGCCGCTCGGCGGCAATCGACGCGGTCGGCCGCGGCGCTACGCCAACCTGATGCTCACCATGTTGCTAGGCGGGCTCTGGCATGGCGCCGGTTGGACCTTCGTGCTGTGGGGCGGGCTGCACGGGCTGTTCCTCGCCGTCAACCACGCCTGGCGCGGCGCGACCGAGGGCACGCTGGCGGCGACCGCGATGCGATCGCGGGTGGGTCGGCTGATCGGGTTCTGCATCACCTTCCCCTGCATCGTCCTGGCCTGGGTTCTGTTTCGTGCCGAGAATCTCCCGGCGGCGCTGGCAATCTACGGCGCGATGTTCGACCTTAGCGGCACCGCCGCGCCCTTCGCCTCCCTCGACCTGGCGGCGCTGCATCTGGCGCTGCCCCTGGCGATCGCGCTTCTGGCTCCGAGTGTCTACGAGTTGATGCGGCGCTACATCAGACTCGAGGCGCGGGTGGCGCTCCGGCGCCCTTCGCTCGCCTGGCGGATGACGCCGGCCTGGGCCATGGTGATCGGCGGCCTCGCCATCCTCTGCGCCATGACGATGTTCTCCAGTCAGCCCTCGCCCTTCCTCTATTTCCAGTTCTGAAATGCGCCGGATCCTTGGCTTCCTCGTCGGCCTGGCCCTCGGCGCCGCGCTCACCCTCGGGGTGCTGCTCGCTCTCTGGTTCGGTATCCCGGCCCTGAAGCCCTATCTTTATCCGGACAACGACATCGGCTGGATCGAGGCGGTCTACACCACCAAGACCAGGCGGCTGCAGGAGTCCGACCGGCCGAGGCTCATCCTGGTCGGCGGCTCCTCCGTGCATTTCGGCCTCGATGCGCGGCTGCTTTCCGAAAGGCTGGGTCTGGCCGCGACCAATTTCGGGGCGCATGGCAGCCTCGGCGCACACTACATGCTCGACCGCGTGGAACGGCAGCTCGCGCCCGGCGACGTCGTGCTCCTGACCTTCGAGTATCCGCTGTTCCAGGGCTACCCGCCCTACACCGCCATTACGGTCTTCTACACTGCCTTCCACGACAAGGCGTTCTGGTGGCGCATGCCGGCCTGGGCCCTTGCCGAGTGCGTTCCGCAGCTCGACCTGCGCAGCGCCTGGAAGGCGCTGTGGATGAATGCCGAACACCGCCGCTTCGCGCCGCTGGGCCTGCTGCCTGGCCCGTATCGCGCCGAGAACATCGACGGCTACGGCGTCGAGCGCGGCAACAGGGCGGAGCGGATCACGCCGGAGATGCGCCTGCGCGTCGACACGGGCGTGCTCGAGTTCGGCGCCTTCGATCCCCCGCCGACGGTCGGGCGTGCCGTCGACCGGTTCGTCGGGCAGGCACGGGCGCGCGGCGTGACTCTCCTCGCCGCCTTCCCGCCCATGGTCGCTTCGAAGTACCGCGACGATGCCGCCGCGCGGCTCTGGTTCTCGGGGCTGGCGCAGTTCTGGACCGGACGGGGCGTGCCGGTGATCGGCGGCCCCAGCGACATGCTCTTCGCGCCCGACGAGGCCTACGACACGATGTACCATGCGAACGAGCGGGGCATGGCACGGGTCACCGACAGGCTCGCTGGTCTGCTCGCCCGTTCGGGGCTGCTGCGGCCGCCCGGCTGGGCTACCGGCGCGCCCGCCGCACGGTGACCTGGCGCGGCCCCGGTCGCGCAGTGCAGGGCGCAGGCCGGGACGGGGCGCCGCGAGGACCGCACGTCCCGTCCCCCCTGGCCCGCCCGCTGGCGCACCGCAGGGCCGCCCTCCCGCTGGCGGGCCGGTGGCGGCCCGCCGCGCCTCAGCCCGCCTGCCCCGCCGCCTCGATCATCGCGCCGCTGACCACGCCATAGG
>CAYNYQ010000577.1:0-2984 GCA_964401305.1 uncultured Acetobacteraceae bacterium
GCATCTCCTCGGCCGGCGGGGCGGGCACCGGCGCGGCGGCGACGGGCACGGGCGCGGGCGCGGGAACGGCAGCCGGTGCCGCCAGCGGTGCGGCCGCGGGCGCGGCACCTTCCGCCGCCGCGTCGAGCGCAGCGATCAGCGGGGCGTCATTGCCCTCGGGCTCCGCCCCCGCCTGCTCGAGGCCGGAAACGATCCGCCGCACCGCGTCGAGCGCGCGCAGGATCAGCGTGATGCCGTCCGGCGTGACGGGCTGCGTGCCGTCGCGCCAGCGGCCGAGCACGTTCTCCGCCGCATGCGCCACCGCCTCGAGCCGCGCGAGGCCGAGGAAGCCGCAGGTGCCCTTGATGGTGTGCACCACGCGGAAGACCTCGCCCAGCGTCGCCTGGTCGCCGGGGTTGCGTTCGAGCCGGACGAGCGCGGCGTCGAGCGCGCCAAGCCCCTCCTGCGTCTCGGTCAGGAAATCGGCGAGCAGATCGTCCATCGCGGTCCCCGGCACAGCCTTCTCAGGGAAGGCAGAATGCGCAGGGCTGGCCGAAGAAAGCGTAAACCGCGCCGGTGCGGAGACGGGATCAGCCGGCGGGCGCGAGCAGCAGCGGGGCGGCAACGCCCGGCGGCCCCAGCGCGAGCGAGACCCGCCAGCCGAGATCGGCCGCCAGGAGAACGAGCATCGGCGCGACCAGGTGCCGCGGCCCGAGCTCCTCCAGCAGCGCGACCGGATCGGCACCGGAGAGCGCCCGCAGCAGGGCGGGCGGCCAGGCGGCGCCGCGTCCCTCGGCCACCACCGCCAGGCCCCGGGCGGCATCGCCGGCGATGCGGACCTGGCCGCCGCGCGGCAGGGCCTCGGCGCCGAGCAGCGCGGCATTCAGCGCCAGCGGCACCAGCGATGCGGGCAGCACCTCCCCGGGGCTCAGCGCGTCCAGCGCGAAGCCGACGCGCGGCACCGCCGGCGAGCCCTGCAGCAGCTCGGCAAGCGCCGCGGCGTCCATCTCGGCCGCCGCCCCGCCCCATGAAGCGGCATAGAGCCGCAGCCGCAACCGCAGCACCTGCGCGGTCTCGCGCAGCAGCTCGAGCATCGCGGGGTCGCCGCCCTCGAGAAGGTCGAGCGTGCCGCCGAGGGTCCCGGCCACGCCGCCGAGATCGTGGCAGAGGCGCGCCGCGACGAGCTGGCCTAGACTGAGCACCTGCGAGGTCATGCCAGGCTCTCCGTTGGACGCATTGCGCCGCCTAGCCTATGCCGGTTGACCGCGCGCTAAGGCGCGGCGGGGGGCTGCGGTGGCGGGGCTGATCGAGCCCGGCATGCGGGTGCGGAACCCGCAAAGGCCGGACTGGGGCGTGGGGCAGGTGCAGTCGGTGGTCGGCGATCGCATCACCGTGACCTTCGAGCACGCCGGCAAGCTGTTGATCAACGCAGCCATAGTTGCGCTGGAGGTCGTCCCGGAGACCGAGGGTTGAGCCGGCCGACGGCATCGAACCCCCGGGGGGAGCAGGGAGGGGCTTGCATCGGGCCCGGGTTGGCGACCACATGAGGGGAGCACTCGAAGCTCAGGGAAGCCCCTTCATGCACGATCCGTTCGGCCGGCGGATCACCTATCTGCGCGTCTCGGTCACCGACCGCTGCGACCTCCGCTGCGTCTACTGCATGGCCGAGGACATGACCTTCCTGCCGAAGGCCGAGATCCTCACCCTCGAGGAGCTCGACCGCCTGTGCGGCGCCTTCATCGACCTCGGCGTCGAGAAGATCCGCCTCACCGGGGGCGAGCCGCTGGTCCGGCGCGGCGTGATCAGCCTCTTCCGCAGCCTCGGCGCGCGGATCGGCCCGCGGGACGAGGGCGGCGGCGGGCTGCAGGAGCTGACGGTCACCACCAACGGCACCCAACTCGTGAAGATGGCCGGCGACCTGCGTGCCGCGGGGGTCCGGCGCATCAACGTCTCGCTCGACACCCTCGACCCCGCGACCTTCACCGCCGTCACCCGCTGGGGGAAGATCGAGCCGACGCTGGATGGCATCTTCGCCGCCAAGGCGGCGGGCCTGGCGGTGAAGATCAACGCCGTGGCGCTGAAGGGCGTGAACGACGGCGAGTACGACCGCATGCTCGCCTGGTGCGGCGAGCACGGCTTCGACCTGACCCTGATCGAGACCATGCCGCTCGGCGAGATCACCGGCGACCGCACGGACCAGTACCTGCCGCTTTCGGTGGTGCGCTCGCGCCTGCGGCAGAACTGGACCCTGGAGGAGACCGACTACCGCACCGGCGGGCCGGCGCGGTACTACACGGTGAAGGAGACGGGGCGCCGGATCGGCTTCATCACGCCGCTGACGCATAACTTCTGCGAATCCTGCAACCGGGTGCGGCTGACCTGCACCGGGACGCTCTTCATGTGCCTCGGCCAGGAGGACGCGGCCGACCTGCGCCGGCCGCTGCGCGACCGCGCGCTCGGCGAGGAGGGGCTCCGGGACGCGATCCGGGCCGCCATCGCCCGCAAGCCGAAGGGCCATGACTTCGTCATCGACCGGCGCCACAATCGCCCCGCGCTGGCACGCCACATGAGCGTCACCGGCGGCTGAGCCGCAGCGCCCCCAGGCGGGCGGCCAGGCGGGCGGCCAGGCGGGCGGAGGGAAGGGTCGGATGGCGCTGTTGCAGGAACTGGCCGGCCGCCTGGCGATCCCGGGCCTGCCCGGCTGGACCGGGCTGCTGGCGCTGCTGCTGCTTATCCTGGTCGGCCTCGCCTACCTGCTGATGCCCTTCGCGGTCTTCGGGGTGAAGGGGCGGCTCGAGGTGATCGAGGCGCAGCTCGACGAGTTGCAGGCCGAAATCCGCTCCCTTTCGCTCCGCCTCGGGCCCGACTCGGCCCGCCGCTCGGCCGCGCTGGCCGCCGATGACTGGGTGGAGCCGCCGAGCCTGCGCCGCGGCGCCGCCGCGGCCGCCGAGCCCAGCCCCCGCGTCACCCCGCCCGTCCCGCCGCCAGCCGCCTGGCCCGAGCGC
>CAYNYQ010000578.1:0-2982 GCA_964401305.1 uncultured Acetobacteraceae bacterium
GCCACCGCCTGCTGCAGCAGCCAGGCATCGCCCGACCAGGCCAGCATGCGGAAGCCGTCGCGCCAGGCCTGCTCCGCCTCCTCCGGCGCGGCGACCAGCCGCCCGAGGCCGAGCCCCCGCGCCCGCGCCGCCGCGACCACGCGCTCGGTGGCGGCGCGGAAGCGCGGATGCGCGAAATCGCCGGGGATGCCGAGCGAGGCCGAGAGATCGAAATGGCCGAGCCAGAGCACGTCCGCGCCCGGCGTGGCGGCGATGGCCTCGGCGTTCTCCACGCCCTCCGCCGTCTCGATCATCAGCACGAGGGTGGTGCGGGCATTGGCCTCGGCCAGCGCGGCGGCCGGGCTCGCGGGCCTGCGGTAGCGGTCATGCGCGACGCCGAGGGCGACGCCGCGACGCCCCTCGGGCGGGTATTTCAGTGCGTCGGCGGCGGCGCGCGCCACCGCCGCGGTGCCGACGAGGGAGACCATCACGCCCTCCGCGCCCATGTCGGCGACGCGGCTGATGTCGTGCGGGTCGCGCGAGGGGACGCGCACCAGGGTGGGGATGCCGCCGGCCTCGAGGAAGCGCAGCGCCGCCTTCACCGTCTCGGTCGAGAAGCCGCTGTGCTCCATGTCGAGGAAGGCGAAGTCGCAGCCCGCGGCGCCGAGGATGTGGCCGATGCCGGGGGTGACGAACTCGACCAGCATGGTGCCGGCGGCGAGCTCGCCGGAACGGGCGAGGGTCTTCAGGGACTTCGGAATGGTTCGGTTCCTCCCGCCGCGAGCCTAGATCTCGCCGGCGCGGCAGGCCAGCGCCGCGCCGCGCCTCCCGCGCCGGGCCGGATTGCCGGCGGCATCCCCGCATGGCTAAGTGAGGAACCAGTCACCAGGCGCGCGGCCCGGCCCGATCTCCGGGAGGGACCGCCAAGCCTGGCCCTTGGGACACGGACCAGAACAACGCCCGGCCGCACCGGCCCCGGTGCGCGCTGGTCGAGCCGGAGCCGCTTGATGCCGGAAGCGCCGACGCCGCAGTCGCTGACCACCGCCCTGACACCCCCCCGGGCCGCCGATCCACGCGTCGCCTACAACGTTCCGGTCGGCGACGCGGTGAAGACCACCACCTGCTACATGTGCGCCTGCCGCTGCGGCATCAAAGTCCACCTCAAGGATGGCCGCATCCGCTACATCGAGGGCAACCCCGACCACCCGGTGAACAAGGGCGTGCTCTGCGGCAAGGGCAGCGCCGGGATCATGACGCACTACTCGCCGGCGCGGCTGACCGCGCCCTTGAAGCGGGTGGGGGAGCGCGGATCGGGCGAGTTCGCCGAGATCTCCTGGGCCGAGGCGATGGAGATCGCCACCGGCTGGCTGCGCGAGGTGCGCGCCACCGACCCGCGCAAGCTCGCCTTCTTCACCGGCCGCGACCAGAGCCAGTCCCTGACCGGCTTCTGGGCCGCGCAATTCGGCACGCCCAATTTCGCCGCGCATGGCGGCTTCTGCAGCGTGAACATGGCGGCCGGCGGGCTCTACTCCATCGGCGGGTCGTTCTGGGAATTCGGCGAGCCGGACTGGGAGCGCACGAAGTACCTGCTGATGTTCGGCGTGGCCGAGGACCATGACAGCAACCCGATCAAGCTCGGCATCTCCGGCCTGAAGGCGCGCGGCGCGAAATTCGTCTCGGTCAACCCGGTGCGCACCGGCTATTCCGCGGTGGCCGACGAATGGATCGGCATCCGCCCCGGCACCGATGGCCTCTTCGTGATGGCGCTGCTGCACGAGCTGCTGCGCACCGACAACATCGATCTCGACTTCCTCGCCCGCTACACCAACGCGCCCTGGCTGGTGGTGCGCAACCCGGGCGGCGCGGATGACGGCCTCTTCGCCCGCGGCGAGAACGGCAAGCCGCTGGCCTGGGACCGCGCGCGCGGCGCGGTGGATGCCTCCGATGCCGACCTCTCCGCCGTGCTGGTGGGGGAGCAGACCCTGCCCGATGGCCGCCGCGCCATGCCGGTCTTCCACCTGATGGCCGAGCGCTACCTGGCCGAGGACTACGCCCCGGCCAATGTCGCCGAGCGCTGCGGCATCCCCGCCGAGCGGATCCGCCGCATCGCCGCCGAGATCGCCGACATCGCCTTCAACCATGCGATCACGCTGGACCAGCCCTGGACCGATGTCTGGGGCCGCCGGCACGCGACGATGGTCGGCCGCCCCGTCGCCTTCCACGCCATGCGCGGCATCAGCGCGCATTCCAACGGCTTCCACACCTGCCGCGCGCTGCACCTGCTGCAGATGGTGCTGGGTGCCGTCGATACCCCAGGCAGCTGGCGCTACAAGGCGCCCTTCCCCCGCCCGATCCCGCCCGGCCCCGGCCCGGCCGGCCGCGGCGCCAAGCCCAACACGCCGCTCGCCGGCAACATCCTCAGCTTCCCGCACGGGCCGGACGACCTGCTGGTCGAGGATGACGGCACGCCGATCCGCATCGACCACGCCTTCTCCTGGGAAGCGCCGCTCGGCCTGCACGGGATGATGCACACCGTCATCGGCAATGCCGAGAAGGGCGACCCCTACCCGATCGACACGCTGTTCATGTTCATGGCGAACATGGCCTGGAACAGCGCGATGAACCCGGGCGAGGTGATCCGCATCCTCACGGCGAAGCGCGAGGGCGGGGAGTACGTCATCCCGCACGTCATCTACTCGGACGCCTTCTTCTCCGAGACCGTGCCCTATGCCGACCTGATCCTGCCGGACACCACCTATCTCGAGCGCTGGGACTGCATCTCCATCCTCGATCGCCCGATCGGCAGCGCGCATGGCGCAGGCGATGCGATCCGCCAGCCCGTGCTCGCGCCGGACCGCGACGTGCGCCCCTTCCAGGAGGTGCTGATCGAGCTCGGCGCCCGGCTCGGCCTGCCCGCCTTCGTGAAGGAGGACGGCAGCCCGCGTTGGAAGGACTACCCGGACTACATCGTGAACCACCAGCGCATGCCGGGCGTCGGGCCGC
>CAYNYQ010000579.1:0-2980 GCA_964401305.1 uncultured Acetobacteraceae bacterium
TCCTCCGGCGCGCGGGCGACGAAATCGGCGTTGCCGAGCTTGGCGGCGATCTTCCGCGCCTCGGCCTCCGCGGCGCCGCGGGCCTTGGCCAGCCGCGCCCGCTCGGCGCCGAGGTCGATCACCGCGGCGAGCGGCAGCATCACCGTCGCCTCGCCCACCACGGCCTGCGCCACGCCCATCGGCGGATCGCCGGCCAGCGGCGTGATCTCGGTGATGCGGCCGAGCCGGCGGATCGCCTCCATCCAGCGGGCCGCGCGCGCCAGCGTCTCCGGCGCCGCGTCCTTCACCAGCGCCGGCGTGGTGACGGAGGGCGGCACGTTCACCTCCGCACGCACGGCACGGACCTCCGTCACCAGCGCCACCACCCAGTCGAGTTCCGCCCGCGCCGCCTCAGCCTCGGCGACCGCCACCGCCTCCGGCCAGGGGGCGCGGATCAGGCTGCAGGCCCCGCCGTAGCCGAAGCTGTCCCAGAGCTCCTCGGTCACGAAGGGCACCGCCGGGTGAAGCAGCCGCAGGATGGTGCCCAGCACGTGCTGCGCCGCGCCCTTCACCTCGGCCTTCTCGGGCCCGTCGGGGCCGTTCAGCACCGGCTTGGCGAACTCGATGAACCAGTCGCAATAGGTGTTCCAGGTGAAGCGGTAGCAGGCGGCGGCGTATTCGTCGAAGCGATAGGCCTCGAGCGCCGCCGTCGCCTCCGCCACGGCGGTGTTCGCCGCGTCCAGCACCCAGCGCGCCAGCGGCGTCGTGGCGCCCTCCGGCCGCCAGGAAGCATCGGCCCCGATGCCGTTCATCTCGAGGAAGCGCGCCGCGTTCCAGAGCTTGGTGACGAAGCCCCGGTAGTCCTCCACCCGCTTGCGGCCGAGCTTCACGTCGCGCCCGGGGCCGGTCAGCGCGCAGATGGTGAAGCGCAGCGCATCGGCGCCATAGGCGTCGATCAGCTCCAGGGGGTCCATGACGTTCCCCTTGGACTTCGACATCTTCTGGCCGCGCTCGTCGCGCACCAGGCCGTGGATATAGACGTGGCGGAACGGCACCTCGCCCATGAAGTGGATGCCCATCATCATCATCCGGGCGACCCAGAAGAAGATGATGTCGAAGCCCGTCACCAGCACGTCGCCCGGGTAGTAGCGCGCCACCTCCGGCGTCCTCTCCGGCCAGCCGAGCGTGCTGAAGGGCCAGAGCGCGCTGCTGAACCAGGTGTCCAGCACGTCCTCGTCGCGCAGCAGCGGCCGGTCCTCGCCGTAGTGCGCGCGCGCGGCGGCCTGCGCCTCGGCCTCCGTCTTCTCGACGAAGATCGTGCCGTCCGGCCCGTACCAGGCCGGGATCTGGTGCCCCCACCAGAGCTGGCGGGAGATGCACCAGGGCTGGATGTCGCGCATCCAGGCAAAGAAGGTGTTCTCCCACTGCCGCGGGACGAAGACGGTCCGGCCCGTCTCCACCGCCTCGATGGCGGGCTTCGCCAGGGTCGCGGCGTCGCAGTACCACTGCCAGGTCAGGCGCGGCTCGATGGGGACGCCGCCGCGGTCGCCATGCGGCACCTGGTGGGTGTGCGGCTCGACCGTCTCGAGCAGCCCCATATCCTCCAGCCTGGCGATGATGGCCTTGCGCGCGGCGAAGCGGTCATGCCCGGCCAGCGCCTGCACGAAATCGGGGTCGGCCACGCCCTCGACATGCCGCAGCGCGCCGGCGATCTCCTCGACCGTCACGCGCGCCTCGGCGTCCAGCACCGAGGGCATCTCCAGCGCATGGCGCCGGCCCACCTCGAAGTCGTTGAAGTCGTGCGCGGGGGTGATCTTCACCGCGCCCGTCCCCTTTTCGGGGTCGGAATAGGCGTCGGCGACGATCGGGATGGCGCGGCCGACCAGCGGCAGCACCGCCTTCTTCCCGACCAGCTTGGCGAAGCGCGGATCCTCGGGGTGCACGGCGATCGCCGTGTCGCCCAGCATCGTCTCCGGCCGCGTGGTGGCGACCAGGATGTGCCGGCCGGGCTCGATCGCGCCATCCTCCCCGGCGATGGGGTAGCGCAGGGTCCAGAGCGAGCCCTTCACCTCCCGGCTCTCCACCTCGAGGTCGGAGATCGCGGTCAGCAGCTTCGGGTCCCAGTTCACCAGGCGGCGGTCGCGGTAGATCAGGCCCTGGCGGTGCAGGGTGACGAAGACCTCCCGCACCGCGGCCGAGAGCCCCTCGTCCATGGTGAAGCGCTCGCGCGGCCAGTCGAGCGAGGCGCCGAGCCGGCGGAGCTGCCTGGTGATGGTGCCGCCCGAGTCCGCCTTCCATTCCCAGACCCGGTCGAGGAAGGCCTGCCGTCCCATCTCACGCCGGTCCTTGCCCTCGCCGGCCAGCAGGCGCTCGACCACCATCTGCGTGGCGATGCCGGCATGGTCGGTGCCGGGCTGCCACAGCGCGTCGCGCCCCTGCATCCGCCGCCAGCGGACCAGCGTGTCCTGGATCGTGAAGGTCAGCGCATGCCCCATGTGCAGGCTGCCCGTCACGTTCGGCGGCGGGATCATGATGGTGAAGGGCGCGGCGTCGGCGGCGGGGTCGGCGGCGAAGGCGCCCTGCCTCTCCCAGCCCTCGTAGAGGCGCGTCTCGAAGGCGGCCGGGGCGAGTGTCTTGTCCAGCATGCGGCTTCCGTCCCCTGGCGCGCGGCCCGGCGTCAAGCCCTGCGCGCCGTCGCCACGGCCGCGCCAGGCTGGCGGGGCCAGGCGGCCGGGTTCAGGACAGGGCGCGCCCGACCACGCGCTCGATCTCGGCCCGCACCAGGCGTTCGACCAGGGGCGGCAGGTGCTGGTCCAGCCACTCCTTCAGCAGGGGCCGGATCTCCTCGCGCACCACGTCCTCGATGGTCGGGCCGCCGCGGGTCACGGCGGCGCTGCGCTCGGCCGTGACGGCGCGGATGAGCGAGCCCAGCGAGGCGGTCGCCGCCGCCGCCGCCGCCGGGGCCAGCAGGCCTTCCGCGCCGCCCTCGGGCGGCGGCGGC
>CAYNYQ010000580.1:0-2972 GCA_964401305.1 uncultured Acetobacteraceae bacterium
CTGCCGCCCCTGGCCTCCCTCCGCGCCTTCGAGGCCGCCGCGCGGCACCTCAGCTTCGCCAAGGCGGCCGAGGAATTGCTGGTCACCCCGGGCGCCGTCAGCCAGCAGGTCAAGCAGCTCGAGGACTGGTTCGGCGTGGCGCTGTTCCGCCGCCTGCCCAAGGGCGTGCTGCTGACCGATGCCGGCCAGCTCTACGGCAGCGAGCTGCGCGAGGTCTTCGCCCGCCTCGGCGTGGCCAGCGAGCGTGTCCGCCGCCACGCCGCCTCGCCCATCCTGACCGTCAGCATGGTGCCCTCGCTGGCGACGCGCTGGCTGATCCCGCGCCTGGGCGGCTTCCGCGACCGCCACCCGGACATCGACCTGCGCATCGAGGTGAACGCCGCCACCACCGACTTCACGCGCGAGAACGTCGACGCCGCCATCCGCCAGGCCCGGGGCGCCGGCTGGCCCGGGCTGCATGCCGACCCGCTCTTTCCCAACATCCTCTTCCCCGTCTGCAGCCCGCGCCTGCTGGAGGACGGGCCGCCGCTCCGCGCACCCGCCGACCTCGGCGCCTTCGAGCTGCTGCACGAGGACCCCTGGGTGGATGCGCAGGGCTGCGCGCAGGAGCCGACCTGGCAGGACTGGCTGGCCGCGGTGGGCGCGCCGCAGGTGGACGCGACGCGGGGTCTGCACTTCACACAGACGCAGATGAGCCTGCGCGCGGCCCTGGCCGGGCAGGGCATCGCGCTGGCCAATGCCGCGCTGGCCGGGGAGGACCTGCGCGCCGGACGCCTGGTGCGCGCCCTGCCGCAGGAGGTCGATGCCGGCAGCGGGTACTGGTTCGTCTGCCCCGAGGCCGCCCTCGCGCGCCCGCGCATCGCCGCCTTCCGCGCCTGGCTGCTGGAGGAGGCGCGGCGCGAGCGGGGGGAGGCATAGCGCCGCATGGCTTGCGCGAAGCGTGCGTTGCGTTCGGCCGTTTCGTGCTAGGCTCGCGCCATAAGCGCCGTTTGGGAGACGCGCCATGGCCTATCGTCGCCTGCTGCTGCCGCTGACCGGCACCGCGGCCGGGGAAGCCGGACTCGCCACCGCGCTGATGGTGGCCCGCATCTGGAACGCCCATGTCCACTGCCTGCACGTGCGCGTGGATGCGCGCGACGTCGCGCCGCTGGCCGGCGAGGGGCTCTCGGGCGCCATGATCGAGGAGATGATGGCCGCGACCGAGCGCGAGAGCGGTGAGCGCGCCAACCGCGTGAAGGCGCTGTTCCAGCGCTTCACCGAGCATGCCGGCGGCGTGACCCTGGCGATGAGCGCCGAGACCGCGCTGAAGACCGAGGGGCCCACCCTCTCCTTCGAATCGATCGCGGGGCGCGAGGAGGACGTGGTGGCGCAGCAGTCGCGCCTCTACGACATGGCGGTGGTGCCGCACCCGGAGGCGGGCGAGGACATCTCCTCCTCCGACGCGCTGCACGCGGTGCTGTTCGATTCCGGCCGCCCCGTGCTGATCGCCCCGCGCGAGGCGCCGGCGACCATCGGCAGCCGCATCTGCATCGCCTGGAACGGCAGCGCCGAGAGCGCGGCGGCGGTTGCGGCGGCGCTGCCCTGGCTGCATCGCGCCCAGGCCGTGCGCGTGCTCTACGCCGACGAGTACCAGCGCCGCGGCCCCGGCGTGGACGGCATCCTCAGCTATCTCCGCTGGCACGAGATCGAGGCGGAGAAGGTGCTGTTCAAGCCGATCACCAAGGAGGTCGGCGCCGGGCTGCTGGGCGCGGCGCGCGACTTCGGCGCCGACCTGCTGAGCATGGGCGCCTACAGCCATTCCCGCCTGCGCCAGCTCATCCTCGGCGGCGTGACGCGGCACGTGCTGGAGAATGCGGACATCCCCGTGCTGATGTGCCGCTGAGGCGGCCCGATGGCCGGAGCGGGCGGGCTGGATCGGCCTGCCTGACCTGCAAGGTGCCGCCGGCCCGCCCGGCGGCGGGCCGAGGACGAAGATGACGTCGGCGGCCGTCGGGTCCGCCCCGTGCCGCCGAAGGGCTGCCGCTGCCCGGCGCTGCTGCCGAGCCGGATGTGCGTCGAGCCGATGCGGCGGCGGCGCGCCCGCGCCCGGCGTCATCCATGCCGGCCATGATCGTCATGGGTCGGGGGCGATGGCGAAGGCGGGGCCGGCATCCCATCTCGCGCCCATCCGGACGACAGGACCGTTCGACGCGAGGCAAGCATGATCGACATCCGTCCCTTCGGCACCCTCGGTGGTGCCGACCATGGCTGGCTGAAGGCGCGCCATCACTTCTCCTTCGCCAACTACCACGACCCCGCGCGCCTGCACTGGGGCCGGCTGCGCGTGTGGAACGACGACGAGATCGCGCCGGGCACCGGCTTCGACCCGCACCCGCACCGCGACATGGAGATCATCACCTATGTCCGCGAGGGCGCGATCACGCACCGCGACAACATGGGCAATGAGGGCCGCACGGCGGCGGGCGACGTGCAGATCATGTCGGCCGGCACCGGCGTGGTGCATGGCGAGTGGAACCGCGAGCCCGAGGTGACGAAGATCTTCCAGATCTGGATCATCCCCGATCGCCGCGGCGCCGCGCCGAACTGGGGCGCCAAGCAGTTCCCGAAGGCGGCGCGCGAGGCCGGGTTCGAGGTGCTGGCCAGCGGCCGCCCGCAGGACGAGGGCAAGGGCGCGCTGCCGCTGAACGTCGACGGCGCGGTGATGGCGGCGACGCTGAAGCCCGGGCAGTCGCTGGGCTTCGACCTGGCCGAGGGCCGCGCGGCCTACCTGGTGCCGGCGAAGGGCGCGGTGACGGTGAACGGCCTGGCGCTCGGCGAGCGCGATGGCGCCGCGATCCGTGCGGAGCGCCGCGTCGAGATCGCCGCCGCCACGGAGGCCGAGCTGGTGCTGGTCGAGGTCGCGGACGCCTGAGCCGCGGCGGCGGGGCGGGCTGGTTGCCGCCCCGCCGCCATCCGCTACGGCGTGATCACGA
>CAYNYQ010000581.1:0-2970 GCA_964401305.1 uncultured Acetobacteraceae bacterium
CGCCTTCAAAAGCCGGCGTTTTGCTGTCGGGGGATTGGAGAATGACTGGCGGAGGAAGTGCGACTCGGTACAGGCGGTCTCTAGGCTGGAGCCTTGGAGAATGGTGTGCCCGGCCGCTTGACGCACCCAACTTCCATCATCCATCTTTAGTCCAAGGGGAGCTTCGCGATCGCCCCGTGAGGCTTCGGCCCAAGTATCGCGTCCAGAGCTCCGGTGCCCCGTCACCGCAAGGAGTGGACGCTCATGCCCAGCCCAGACACGATCACTGTTCCCCAGCTCGCTCGCCTCATGGGTCTCCCCGAGGCCCCGACCATCATCGATGTTCGAACCGATGAGGACTTCGCTCGGGACCCGCGGCTCCTGCCTGCCAGCCTGCGCCGCGACTACCGCAACGTCACAACCTGGGCTGATGCTTTCACCGGCCGCTCCAGCGTGATCGTCTGCCAACGCGGGATGAAGCTCAGTCAGGGCGTTGCCGCGTGGATCCGCCTCAAGGGCGGCCGTGCTGAGGTCTTGGAGGGTGGTTTCGAGGCATGGTCCGGCGCAGCCGAAGTGCCCCTGATCCGGCCCGATCATTTGCCGCCACGGGACGCAGAGGGAAGGACTGTCTGGGTCACCCGCGCCCGTCCGAAGATCGATCGCATTGCCTGCCCCTGGCTGATCCGCCGCTTCATCGACCCCGGCGCCGCCTTCCTCTTCGTCGCCCCATCGGACGTACCCGCAGTCGCGGAGCGTTTTGGTGCCACGCCTTTCGACATCGAAGGCGTATTCTGGAGCCATCGGGGGCCGCTCTGTACTTTCGACGTCATGATCGAGGAGTTCGGCCTGCGCTCCGAGGCTCTGGCGCGTCTAGCCTTGATCGTCCGCGGAGCGGACACTGCCGCGCTCGATCTGGCACCGGAGGCTGCGGGACTGCTGGCAGCGTCGCTCGGCCTGTCGCGCATGTTCCGTGACGATCTCGCGCAGCTCGACGCGGCGATGCCGCTCTACGACGCCTTCTTCCGTTGGGCCCGTGATGCCACGGCGGAGACCCACAACTGGCCCACCCCCGGAGCCCGGGCATGAGCGAAGTACGAACGACCCCCAGCGAGGCAGCGGCGGCGGCGGCCGAGGCCCGCCTTCCCAGCTTCGCGGCGGCGCTGCGCGTGTGGCTGAAGATCGGCCTGCTATCCTTCGGCGGGCCTGCCGGGCAGATCGCCCTGCTGCACCGGGAGGTGGTGGATGACCGCCACTGGATCGGCGAGCGCCGTTTCCTCCAGGCTCTGAACTTCTGCACGCTGCTGCCGGGCCCCGAGGCGCAGCAGCTTGCAACCTATCTCGGCTGGATCATGCACGGCGTGAAGGGTGGGCTCGCCGCCGGGCTGCTGTTCATCTTGCCCGGTGCCGCGGTCATGCTGGTGCTGTCGGTGATCTACGCGACGCTCGGTGACGTGCCGCTGATCGCCGCGCTGTTCTTCGGACTGAAATGCGCGGTGCTGGTGCTGGTGGTCGAGGCGCTGGTGCGCATTGGGCGGCGTGCCTTGAAGGGCCGGGCCGCCTGGGTGCTGGCGGCAGCTGCCTTCGTCGCGTTGTTCTTCCTCAACCTGCCTTTTCCGGCCGTGGTCCTCGCCGCCGGCATCATCGGCTATCTGGCGCCCGGCCATTTCTCAGCTGGTAGTCACGGCCAAGCCAAGGGCGATGCGGTGGCGCTGATCGACGCCGTGCTGGCGGCTGACCCAGGGCGGCCGGCGCGGCTTGCGGCGGAGGCCCGCAAGGCGGGTATGGTGGCGCTGGCGCTGTGGCTCGTGCCGGTCGCCGTGCTGATGGCGATGGTTGGCGGAACCTACGCCGACATCGCCTGGTTCTTCTCTAAGATGGCGGTGGTGACGGTGGGTGGCGCTTATGCGGTGCTCGCCTATGTCGCGCAGGACGCGGTGCAGGCCTATGGCTGGCTGTCTGCCACGGAGATGTTGGCCGGCCTCGGCCTCGCCGAGACCACGCCGGGGCCGCTCATCCTGGTGCTGCAGTTTGTGGGGTTCCTGGCTGGTTTCCGCGCGCCGGAGGGGTTGAGCGGCCTGGGTGGCGGCATCATTGCCTCCGGGCTCGTGCTGTGGGTGACCTTCGCACCGTGCTTCGCCTTCGTCTTCCTCGGCGCGCCGGTCATCGAGAAGCTGCAGGACAACAAGGCGCTGTCGGGCGCGCTCGCCGCCATCACCGCCGCAGTCGTCGGCGTGGTCGCGAACCTAGCCGTCTGGTTTGGGCTGCGCGTGCTGTTCCGAGACCTGGTGGATGTTCGATTCGGTCCGGTGGCCGTTAGCCTGCCGCTGCCGACCAGTCTCGATCTTGCGGCGCTGGCGCTCGCCATCCTGGCGGCGGTTGCACTGTTCCGGCTGAAGCAGGGCGTCCTGCGCACCCTCGGCATTACTGCCGCTGCTGGCGTCGTCCTGCATCTGCTGCAGTTGCTGTGACGAGGCTGGCGGAGCGTGCAAAGCTCATCGCCGCCCCGGTGGTCGGCGTGTTGCAGCCTACCACTCCATGACCTCACTTCCGGAGCACGAAGCCAGACCCGCCATGCGCCGGATCCTTTGGGCGCGTGGCTTCCGCGATTTTGGCGACGGCCTGGTCGCCGTGCTGCTGCCGGCGTGGTTCCTGGCGCTGGGCTATGGCGCGGCGGAGATCGGTGCCGTCTCGACCTTGGCGCTACTTGGATCGGCGCTGATGACGCTGGGAGTGGGTCTGCTGGGCGCGCGCGCCGACCCGCGTGTGCTGCTACTGCTGGCCGCCGGGCTGATGACCGCGACAGGCCTCGGCTTCGTCTTCGCGACCGGCCTCGCCATGCTGATGGCTATCGCCCTGGTTGGCACCATCAACCCCTCGGCTGGCAGCGTGAGCATCTTCGCGCCGCTGGAACAGACGATGCTGACGCGAGCCGCGCAGGACGGCACGCGCACCGCCGTCTTCGCGCGCTACAGCTTCGTGGGCTCCTTCGCC
>CAYNYQ010000582.1:0-2969 GCA_964401305.1 uncultured Acetobacteraceae bacterium
GGGCACGACGGCGAAATTCCTCGAGCAGTTCGGACTGCGCGCCCTCTCCGACCTGCCGCGGCGGGAGGAGCTGGTGAACGAGCCGACACTGCCGCTCACCCCGCCGGGCTGATCGCCCGAACCCCTGTCCGGGCCGGGATGGCCGGCCGCGTCGCTTGGCCCGCCGCAGGCAACGGGCGGGTGTCCTTTCGCGCCGGCCCGGGGCAGTCGCTCAAGCCCCCGTCGGCCGATCGCCTGGGCGTGCCGGAGCGGGACTCCGTTCCCGCCTGTTTCCTGCCGGCCGGCGATCCCGTGCCGGTCCTCGTGGCGCCTGCGCTCAGGCGGCGCGGCTGGTGGCCCTGCGGCGCGCGGCGATGCCGAGGCCGGCGAGGCCCGTGGCAAGCAGCAGCAGCGCCCCCGGCTCCGGCACCGGCACCGCCAGCTGCGCTGCCGGCGTGAAGCTCACTTGCCCGGTCGTGCTGCGGCCGATGGCCGCGGGGCGGTTCCGCCGCGACTCCGCCGCGCTCCGGAAGGTCGGGGTGGTGGAGACGGAGTCGATGATGAGGGCGAAGTCGTTGGTGCCGGCATTGACCAAGCCGGTGCCGTTGGCGAAGCCGCCGATGACGAGCCGGTCCACCGACGCGAAGTAGCTGAAGCTGATCCGCGACCCCAGGGTGAAGCTGAGGCTGTCGAGGGTGATGTCGGCCCGCCGGTTGAGGATGCCGCCGCCCGCGGTGTCGAAGGACAGGTCCACCGACCCCGAGAGGACGGGGAAGGCGTTGCTGAACTGCGTCGCCTTGAAGGCGAACGTGCCGTCGATGATCGCCGACCGCGCCGGGGCAGCCGCGATCCAGCACGCCGCGGTGCAGGCCAGGACCGTGTGCCAGAGACGCATCCGATGACTCTCCTCGTCTCGCCGGGGTGTCGTGGCTGCGGCAGCCGCGCCACCGCAGATTGGGTTACGCCCCTTCAGCAATTATCATGCCGATTTATGACATCGTGCTAAATCAACGGGTTGAGAGAAGCGTGTCACTGTTCGCGGGCGTAGTGTAAAAAATTCGGACAGGGTCGAGCGGGGCTCCTCCATCCTTGGTTGTTGCCCGGTGGTTACAAACCCGTGCGGCTGCGCCGATGCGCGCAGGGGGCGCGCGATCTTCGCCCGCCGCCGCCCCGCCCTCGCTTGCCTGGCGCCGGTGCCCTCGTCAGTCTGCGCGCTCCGCAGCCTCGCGTGGCAGACGCCCTCACGATGTCCCTCCGCCTCACCGGCATCCGCCACGCCTATGGCTCGAAGGAGGTCCTTCGCGGGGTCGATCTCGGCGTCGGGCGCGGCGAGATCCTCTGCCTGCTGGGCCCCTCGGGCGATGGCAAGACGACGCTGCTCCGCCTCGTCGCCGGGCTCGAGCCGCTGCAGGCCGGGCGCATCGAGATCGGCGGCGAGGTGGTGGCCGAGCCGGGGCGCGAGCTGCCGCCCGAGCAGCGGCATGTCGGCTTCGTCTTCCAGGACTACGCGCTCTTCCCGCACCTGACGGTCGAGGAGAACGTGGCCTTCGGCCTGCGCCGCGCGCCCCGCGGCGAGCGCGCCTGGATGGTGGCCGAGGCGTTGGCGCGGGTCGGGCTCGAGACCTATGCGCGCGCCTGGCCGCACATGCTTTCGGGCGGGCAGCAGCAGCGCGTGGCGCTGGCCCGCGCCCTGGCGCCGCGGCCGCAGGTGGTGCTGCTGGACGAGGCCTTCGCCAGCCTCGATGCGCGGCTGCGCGAGCAGGTGCGCGACGACACCCTGCACGTGCTGCAGACCGCCGGCATCCCCGCCGTCATCGTCACCCACGACGCGGAGGAGGCGATGTTCATGGCCGACCGCATCGCGCTCATGCGGGAGGGGCGGGTGGTGCAGCTCGGCACGCCCGAGGCGCTCTACCTGCATCCCGCCGATCCCTTCGTCGCCACCTTCCTCGGCGAGGTGAACCGCCTGCCGGCCCTGGTGCGCGCCGGCCGGGCGGAGACCGTGCTCGGCGCGCTGCCGGCGCCGGCGGGGATGGGCGCCGGACCGGCCGAGGTGCTGCTGCGGCCGGAGGGGCTGCGCCTGCTGCCCGCGGATGGCGACGGCGCGGTGGGCGTCGCGGCGGAGGTGGAGGCAAGCCGGCTGCTCGGCGCCACCACCCTCGTGCATCTCGCCGTGCCGGACGGCGCCGGCGGGACGCTGCACCTGCATGCCCGGACGCCGCCCGGCGGCGGGCTCGCCCGCGGCCAGCGCGTGCGGCTTGCGCTGGACCCCGAACGCGCCTTCGTATTTCCGGCCGAGACACCCTAGATGATGCGCTGGTGGCCGGGGGGCCCGGCCGGGGGGCCGGAGCCGCCCCGCGCGCCGGCCTGATTGTCCCCCTTGGGGGTTCCTGCTAACGGAGGCGACCTTGCGGCCGAAGCGTCCCCACCCTGGGGGCCGGTGTCGCGGTCGGGAAGGACATGTTCGACCTCGCCTGGTCCGAGATCGCGCTGATCGGCGTGGTGGCTCTCGTGGTGATCGGTCCGAAGGACCTGCCTGAGGCGATCCGCGGCGTCGCGCGCGGCATCCAGAAGCTGCGCCGCATGGCGGCCGAGTTCCAGACCCATGCCGACGAGCTGGTCCGCGAGGCCAAGCTCGACGAGGTGCGCAACCAGATCAACGAGGTGAAGAGCGCGGTCAACGAGATCCGCAACTTCGACCTGCGCACCGAGATCGAGAAGAGCGTCGATGGCGACGGCACCATCCGCAAGACCTTCCAGGACGACCCGCTGAAGACCGACTGGTCGAGCCCGGGCGGCGAGCCGGCGATCACGACGCCGGTGCCGGAGGCCCAGGGCGCGGCGGCCGGCCTCGAGCCCGCGCCGCCCGCCTTCATCCCGCCCGATGCGGTGCCGCCGCCGCTGGCCCCGTCCGTGGCGCCGTCCGTTGCGCCCCTGGCCAGCGCCACCGAGCCGGCGGGGCCGCCCTCGCCTGGCCCTGCCGTCGCGCC
>CAYNYQ010000583.1:0-2967 GCA_964401305.1 uncultured Acetobacteraceae bacterium
CTACGGCAGCCGGGCGCCGCGGCCGGTCACGCCGACCGGCGGCGAGCGCTTCTGACGGGCGAGCGCGGCGCCGCTCGGCATCCGTCCGGGCGTCGGCGGGCTCGTCCCACCTGCGCCGCCTTCGCAGGCTACAGCAGCGGGGCCGGGTCGGGCGGAGCGGCGGCGACGATCACCTCCACCGTCGCAATGGCGTTGATGAAGGTGGTCGCCAGCGTCAGCGTGCCGCCTGTGAGGACCGTGTCCGGGTCGCCGGGCGGCGGAAGGTGCCCCTGATCGTCCCCCGCGGCCCTCAGCCGCACGCCGTCCGGGGGCAAGCGGCCCGACGTCCCGATCCCCTGGCTGCCGAGGGAGAGGCTGCCGCCGCCGGCGGGCTGGTCGAACCCACCCAGGACGATGGTGCCGCCATCGGCCGTGCTCAGCGGGACCTCGACGCTGATGGCGCCGGCAAGCAGCTCCAGCTGCGCCACCGGCGCCCCGACCAGGGTGACCGAGCCGGTCGTCGCGCCGGCCGCGTCGAGCAGGATGAACCGCGTCGCGCCGCCCTCCGCCGCCACGACGCGGATCGAGCCGGTGCCGGCGTCGATGCGGACGGTGTCGCGCGCATCGACCACCGCGACGTCGTCGCCGCCCTCGGGCCCGAATCGGAAGGTATCGGCGCCAGCCCCGCCCACCAGCGTGTCGTCGCCGGCGCCGCCATCCAGCGTGTCGTTGCCGCTGCTGCCGAGCAGGCTGTCGTTGCCGTCCGTGCCCACCTGCGTGCCGGGCAGCGCGAGCGCGCCCGTGCCGTCACGGTCGGTCAGCGTCGCCAGGCGCGTCCCAATGGCGGCACCATCCACCGGGTCCGGGGCGATGCCCTGGAACCCGAACGGCAGCGGCCAAGACGTGGTGATCGTGACACCCGTCATCGTCGTGTCGGGCGGCTGCAGCACAATGGTCCCGCCGCCCGCCGCCGCGCCCGTCAACAGGATGCCGTTCCGTGCGTAGAGAGTGCCCTCCGGAATGAACCCGGTCACGGCACGGGTGTCGATCAGCAGTTCCCCGTCGGGCACGCTGATGCTGCCAAGGCGCAGCGCCGACAGATCGGCGAAGCTGCCGCGCAGCAGCACGGAGTTCGGGCCGGCGCCGCTCGAGAACGAGTCGGTGATGTCGAAGCGCACCGCATCCGGGGTCAGCCAGGTCGCGACGACCCTGGTCGCTCCCTCGAAGAGGAGCGTATCCGCGGTCGTGTAGTCCGCCAGCAGGTCGACGCCGTTCCCCGGGTGGAAGACGAACCAGTCCGCCTCCACCCCGCCGAACAGCGTGTCGTTGCCCGCGCCGCCCTCGATCACATCCGCGCCGCCGCCGCCGACCAGCAGGTTGCCCGCCGCGTTGCCGATCAGGTGGTTCCCTGCCTCGTCTCCGACGCCGAAGCGCGTGGTCCCGAGCAGCGCCAGCGTCTCGATGCCCGAACCGGGGCGCAACCGGTAGCCGCTGCCGGCGATGTCGACCTCCACCGTGTCGTAGCCCGTGGCGCCGCTGTCGATCGCCACGTCGAACGGATCGTCGACGCGGTAGAGATCGGAGCCCTCGCCACCGTCCATCCGGTCCGCATCGGCCCCGCCGTCGAGCGTGTCCGACGCGTCGCCGCCGAACAGCGTGTCGAGCCCTGCCCCGCCGAGGAGCGAATCCTCGCCCTCCTCGCCGAACAGCGCGTCCCGCCCTTCGCCGCCATCGAGGGTGTCGTGTTCCGTGCCGCCGCGCAGCCAGTCGGCGCCGTCGCCGCCGTCGAGCCGGTCGGAACCGGTCTCGCCGTAGAGGGTGTCATTGCCGGCGGCGCCGAAGAGCGCGTCGCCGTCCTCGCCGCCCCGGGCAACATCGTTGCCCTCGCCGCCGACCAGCGTGTCCAGGCCCGCCTGGCCGAAGACGCGGTCATTGCCGGCGCCGCCGGACAGGCTGTCATTGCCCGCGCCGCCCAGCAGCAGGTTGTCTCCGGCATTGCCGAGGATCGTGTTGCTCAGCGCATTGCCCACGCCGAACACGGTCCCGGCCAGCAGCAGCAGCGCCTCGATCTCCGGCCGCAGGGAGTAGCCGCCGCCGGCGATCGCCGCGGCGACGGTGTCGGTGCCGCCGCCGGCCCGCTCCACCACCACATCGCCGGCTGAATCCACCAGGTAGAGGTCGTTGCCGGCGCCGCCATCGAGCCAGTCCCGCCCGGCGCTGCCGTCGAGCAGATCGTCGCCCGCCTCGCCCAGCAGCGTGTCGTTGCCGAGGCCGCCCTGCAGCGTGTCGGCGCCGTCGCCGCCCCAGGCCCAGTCGTCGCCCTCGCCTCCGAGCAGGCTGTCGCTGGCGCCCTGGCCGAACAGGCGATCCTGGCCGGCGCCGCCCGCGATGCTGTCGTCGCCCTCGCCGCCGAACAGCCGGTTCGCCTCCACATTGCCGATGATGCGGTTGTCCAGCGCGTTGCCCACGCCGAAGCCCGCCCCGGCTGCGTCCTGCAGCACCAGGTTCTCGACCCAGGCGGCGAGGTAGGTGGCGTCGAACCAGGAGACGACCGTGTCGTCGCCGCCCCCCGCCGTCTCCACGACGAGGTAAGTGCGCGACCGGACCTCGAAGCGGTCGCCAGCCGCGGTGCCGCGCAGCAGAGTCATTTCATCCATCTCGCCGGACGCCGTCCCCACGGCGCGGGAACGGAACGGGCATGTAACGCAGGACCGGGCGCTGCCTCCAGCAACCTGTGCGTGCAGTTTGGCGCCGCGCCATCACGTTTCGTAACGCATCGCCAAGGGTGCAAGGGCCGCCTCAAGCGGCGCCGGGTCGAAGCCGCAATCGACATAGCCGCCCCGCAGCCGCGCCACCTAGTCCCCCGGCGGCGGCCCTTGCGCCTGGCCGAGGCGCCGCGCCGGCACGCCGCGGAATGGCGCTGTTCAGCCGCCGCCGAAGGCGAAGCGCCCCGCCGCTTCCCAGGGCCCGCCGCGATAGTGCCAGAGC
>CAYNYQ010000584.1:0-2952 GCA_964401305.1 uncultured Acetobacteraceae bacterium
GTGGCGGGCCACGGCCCTGCGCGCCACGGGCCGCCGCGCGCCATCGGCCGGGTCACGCCGGTCCGGCGGGCCGTGCGCGAGCGGCGGGGCCGGGTCCCGCTGGCCCACCCGCGGGGCGGAACTTTCCCGCCCCGGCCGCGTCCTCACGCCGCAGCCCGATCGCGCCACGCGCGGCGGCCGCTGCCTTGCCGGGAGGGACAGGCCGATGCTCCGTATCACCGCCGCCGCCGCGCTGCTGCTCGCCCTGGGCGGTTGCGTCAGCTTCAGCAGCAGCAACCCGAACCCGCCGCCGCCGGCCACCGTGGTCGTCCCGGCGCGCTGAGGCGCCCGGCCCGACGGAATCAGCGACCGGCCGCGCGCCGCGCCTGGCGCATGACCTGGTGGGCGAAGAGCACGCCATCGGCGCGCACCGGCAGGCCGGCCTCGGCCAGCGCCTCGGCAGCCCAGGTATTGCAGGTGAAGCCGGCCGAGTAGCGCCGCGCCGCGGCGTAGAAGACGGCGCCCGCATAGGGCCCCTCGCTCAGCCGCCGCGGCGCGCCGTCCGGCGCCCATTCGAAGCTCTCGGCCAGGTAGCGCTGCAGCCGCGCGAAGCCGGCGGGGGTCGCGCGCAGCGTCACCACGGCATCCGGCCCGAAGGCATCCGCCGGCGGCACCGCAAGGCCGGTGACGAGCATCGCCCCGGGCCCCGGGATCAGCGCCATCGCCATGTCGGCCAGGGAGCGATGGCGGCTCAGCAGATAGGCCCGCTCACCAAAGCCGAAGATCATGGCGCGCGCGCCGGGCCAGGTCGCGGCGATCACCGCCAGCCCGCCCTGCAGGTCGGGGACGGCGAGGCCGATATCCACGTGCCACTCGCGGCGGATGACCTGCACGGCCTCGGTTGCCGGCACCGGCGGATCGGCCGGCGGGGCGGGGCGGGTGGCACAGGCGGCGACGGGCAGCGCCAGCGCGAGCCGCAGCGCGCCGCGGCGCGTCAGGCCCTGGGGGGGAAGCGGGGCGCCGCCGCGCGCGGACCCTGCCTGCAGCTGGGCGCGCCTGCACCCCGGCCCCGTCGGCAGCGGGACGCGCCTGCGTGCCGGCGCCGCGGGGCGCGGGCTGTCGCCGCGCCATGCCGGGCTCAGGGGTCGCGGCACTCCAGCACGCGCACGTCGTAGACCGGGTGTTCCAGCATGCTCACGCCCGGGGCATTGGCAAACATCCATCCGCGGAAGACGACCTGCCGCGCCTCCGGCCGCCGGCTGTCGCGGATCTCGAGCCAGGCGGCGGCGTCGGGCACCTCGTCCGCGGGCCGGGCGTTGCAGGCGCCGACCCGCAGCGTGAGCGTGCCGAAGCGGGTGGGCGCCTCCACCGGGGCGCGCAGCACGGTGACGCGGGCATTGACCTTGTCGAGCAGCTGCAGCTCGGCCATGCGCCGCGGCTCCCAGGCCTGGTCCTGGGCCGCGGCGGGCAGCGCCGGCAGCAGCGCCGCGGCCGCGAGCGCCAGCAGCGACCGCCCGGGCATCCCCCGCGCGCTCATCCCGCGCCGGGGCGCCGCTTCGGGCTCGGCAGGGCGGCGACAAGCTCGGCGAGGATCCGCCGCATCGCCGCCTCGTCCACGCCCATCAGCACGGCGTCCTCGAAGGCGTCGCGCAGCACCTGCGCCGCCTCGGCGTGGTTCTCGGCCAGCACCTTCAGCTTCTCGCGGCAGGAGAGCGGCGCGCCGTCGGCGCCGGGCCAGGTCGCCGGCGGCGCCAGGGGATCGGCGCCGTGGTCGGCGCCGGCAGCCCGGCCCTGGGAGGGGCGCGGCGCGGCGGCGGGCAGGCGGGCGGTCTCGTCCATGGCGTGGCGTCCCGGACGCTCAGCGGGCCGTCGCGGCCGGGGCCGCCTCGGCGCCGGCGCCGGCCGCGGGTGGCTGGGCGTTCATCTGCGTCACCGAGAAGATGAAGCGCCCGAGCAGCGATTCCAGGCTCACCGAGCCCTGGGTCTCGGTGATCCGCCCGCCCTCGGCGAGCAGGGTCTCGCTGCCGCCCGGCACGATGGAGACGTACTTGCCGCCGAGCAGCCCCTCGCTCGTCACCTCGGCCGAGCTATCGGAGGGCAGGCGCAACGCACGGTCGATGCGCATGCTCACCTCGGCCGAGAAGCTCTCCGCATCGATCCGGGTGCCGGTGACGGTGCCGACCTTCACGCCGGCCAGGCGCACATCGGCGCCGTTCACGAGCCCGTCGATGCGGTCGAAGCGGGCGGTCAGCAGCATGCCGTCGGCCGAGACCTCCCCGCGGCCGCTGTGCAGCACGGCATAGGCCAGGAAGACGGCCGCGATGCCGAGCACGACGGCGCCTGCCGCCAGCTCGGCGATGCTGCGTGCGCGCATGGGGGTGGTGCTCCTCGGCCGCTCGCCCTGCCCGGCGGGCCTCAGGACCCGGGGGTCCAGGCCTCGTAGTCGGCGCCGGTGGTGGCGCGCGTGCCGCCGAGATAGTCGTGGCCGGCCGGGCGATAGGCGGCGGCCGTGCCGGTCAGGTTCGGCCGATGCTCGAGCTGCCAGGCGTGGCGCTTGCCCTCGGGCAGCGGCGCCGGGACGGTGTAGTGCAGCCAGGCGTGCCATTCGGGCGGCACCACCGTCGGCTCCCGCCCGCCGCCGGCATAGATCGCCCAGCGCCGGGCCCGGCCATAGACCGGCAGCGGGCGGCGGCCCTCGAAATAGGTGTTGCCGAAGCGGTCGGTGCCGACCTTGCGGCCCTTCAGGGCCGAGGTGAGGCGCAGCAGGACGGACATGGACCGGGACATGCTCCTTCTCGGGCCCGAAGAAAAGGGGCCCCGCGCGGGTCCGCCGCGCCGGGGGGACCATCGCATGCCCGCCGGGCCGGCGCAAAGCACCCGGCCGCGTGGTCCCCCGGTCGCCTGACGGCAGGCGGGCGCATGGGCGCCGGGCCGGCGCAGGGCAGACGGGCGCATGGCCACCGGGCCGGCACA
>CAYNYQ010000585.1:0-2947 GCA_964401305.1 uncultured Acetobacteraceae bacterium
GCGTCTCGTAGCGGCGGATCCAGACCGCGCGGTTGTCCTTCGGCGCGCCATGCGCCTCGCCATAGATCAGCCGCCGCATCGGGGTGGAGAGGGCGCCGAAGTGGCGCAGCGCGCTGGCATACCAGGCCTCCGTCTCGCGCACGGTCAGCACGAAGCGGCTGCCCGGATACCACGCATCGAGCTGGCGGTAGAGCAGCGGCCAGGGGTTGTCCTGCACGGCGTCGAAGGTCTCGAGCCGGGCGCGGGCGAGGTCCTCCAGCCGTGCGGCCAGGTCGGGCTCGCGCACGAAGTCGGGGCCGGTCACCCGGTAGCCGAGGCGGCGCAGCGCGACCTTCAGCGAGGTGGTGCCGGTCTTCTGGAAGCCGATGCCGAAGACCTTGGGACCGGGAGCGGGAGCCCGGGTGGCGGGTGGGTTCGGCATGCGGGGCTCCGGCGCGGCGCGGCGATCGTGCGCAGGCTCTGGCCCAGGTGGACGCGGGGCGTCAACCGGCGGGGCGTGCCGCCGCGGGATCGATCGGGCGCAGGGCGTCCGTCCGGCCGCGGGATCGATCGGGCGCAGGGCGGCCGTCCGGCCTGCCCGGGGCCCGCACGTCCTGCCTTCCTACCGGCTTCGCCGCCGGTTGAACAGTCTTGCCCCTTCCTCGCCACAATGCTTGACCGCCGCCGCTGCCACCCGCCGGAGGCGAGGCCGATCGACCGGCCTTCGCCGAGCAGGATCGGAACCGCCCGCATGCGCCAGCTCATCATCATCCGGACGCATCGCTTCGACGACCGGGTGCGGGCGCTGCTCGCGCGCTACCGCGAGGTCCGCGGCGCCGACGTGGTCATCGGCATGGACGAGCGCGTGGGTCCGGTCGAGACCGGCGACGCGCCCAAGGTCGGCATCGACGACGCCACGCTCGACCGGCTCGGCCTCTACCGCCATCCGAAGAGCGGCTGGCAATGCGGCGACTACGTCCACTACGCGGTCCGCGCGGCGATGCCCGACTACGACTTCTACTGGCTGCTCGAGCCCGACCTCGAGATCTGCGCCCGCGACCTCAACAGCTTCTTCGACCACTTCGCCGCCGTGCCGGACGACCTGCTGGCCGCCAATTTCGGCCCGCGCAGCCGCACCGCGGGCAAGCCCGGCGCCGCCGAGGGCGCCGGCTGGGCGACGCTTATGGCCGGGCAGTACGACACCGTCTACGGCTGCCTCTTCCCGATCACCCGCCTCTCCGCCCGCGCCGTCGACCACCTCGCGCGGAAGCGCGCTGCGGCGCATCCGGGCGATGCCCCGAAGGCCAAGGACACCTGGCCGAACGACGAGGCCTTCGTCTGCACCGAAGCCATGGCCGCCGGCCTCGCCTGCTCCGACTTCAACGACCATGGCCGCAAGGTCTACGACCCGCAGGCCGGCTTCACGAGCTGGCGGCGCAAGCAGGACCTCTATCTGCTCGGCGTCTCGAAGGGCTTCGTCGAGGGGCTGTTCTATCACCCCGTGCTGACGGTGCCCGAGTATGTCGGGGCGCTGGTGAAGGACTACCGCGCCCATACCGGGGAGTTCGTGCACTTCGCCGGCCGGCTCGGCGAGGCCTTCGATGCCGGGCGCATGCTGGCCACGCTCGAGGACGAGGTCGCGGGCGCGGCGCAGCGCACGGGCCGCGCGCGCCTGACCAAGGAGGGCTGGAGCGAGGATGCCTTCCTGCTCGGCCTGCGCGGCGCCGGCACGCCGGGCGAGCGCATGGGCATGCAGCGCCTGCTGCGCCGCACCACGCCGGCCTCGGGCGTCGGGATGCTGGTGCACCAGCCGGTGCTGACCAACAACCGCACCGGGGAGTTCGCGCCGGCGACGCCCGAGGATTTCGGCCTCGGCCCCCCGATCGACATCGACTACTTCCCGCGCCGCCGCGCGACGGCCTATTGTTTGGCGACGGGGCGGCGGGAACTGCTCTTCGTCGGCACCTACAATGGCCGCGCGCTGCTCGAGGCACCCTTCCTTTGCGCCGCGCAGGCCGCCGCGGCACGGCATGTGATCCGTGTGCCCTGGGACCGCCTGGCCAATCTCTACCCGGCGCCGGACGCGCAGGCGGTGCCGCCGACGCTGATCTTCTCGATCGGAGGCTGCGGCTCGACCCTGCTGAGCTTCCTCTGCGGCGCGCATGGCGCCGTCTCCGCCTCGGAGCCCGAGGTCTTCTCGCAAATGGCGCTCTTCACGCGCCGGCCGAATGCGCGGAAGGCCGGCGCCGCCAAGCCGCCCGAGGCCGCCCGCTTCGCCCCGGCGCTGCTGCACGCGACGCTCCGCTCCGTGCAGGACTATGCCGGGCAGGAGGAGGTGGCGGTGAAGCTGCGCACCGCCGCCAACCGCGGCGCCGCGCTGATCGCCGGCGCCTTCCCGCGCGGCAATTTCGTCTTCGTCTTCCGCGAGATCCAGGGCTGGGCGCGCTCGCATGTCGAGAGCTTCAACCGCCCGCCGCAGCAGCTCTGCAGCGTGCTGGCCGAGGGCATCGCCGCCTACGACGTGCTGCGGAAGGCCGGCGTGCGGTGCAGCACGATCTGGTACGAGGAGATGGCGCGCGACCCGGAGGCGGCGCTGCGCGCGATCTACGGCGAGCGGCCGCTCGGCGATGCGGCGCGGGCCGAGCTGGCGCGGATCATGGGCCGGGATTCGCAGGCCGGCACCTCGATCTCGCGCAGCGGCCGGGCCGAGCGGGCGGCCAAGCCGGAGGTGGCGGAGACCGTCGCCGCCTTCCTCAAGCTCTGGCAGCGCGAGCGCCCGGCGGAGCTGATCGAGGCTTACGGCCTGCCCTATTGAGGCGGGCCCGGCGCGCGCCCCTTCCGGCGCGGCCGGTTGGGCCTGTGCCGGCGCGCGGCCGCGGCCTAGACTGGCCCGGCACGCCGCCGCCCCAGGCCGCCGGAGGAGCCCCGCCATGACCCCGCCCCGCAATTCCACCGCCGCCCGCGACAT
>CAYNYQ010000586.1:0-1211 GCA_964401305.1 uncultured Acetobacteraceae bacterium
TTCGGCGGCTCGATCGAGCTCTGGGCCGCGGCGGCGGTGGGCGCGGCGCTGGCGCTGATGATGGCGACGCGGACCATCCACTCCCCGGCCGGGGCCAACCCGATCGTGGTCTTCGCCGAGGGCGCCGGGCCCGAGTTCCTGTTGGCGCCGCTGCTGCCCGGCCTCATGGTGCTCTATGCCGTCGCCCTGGTGGCGAACAACCTGCCGCGCCCCTGGGGCGCCGGCCCCTGGCCGCGCTTCCTGCGCCGGCGCGAGGCCGCACCCGGCCGGCTCTCCGGAGGACACCCATGACCGCCGCTGCCGCGCCTTCGCTCGAGATCGGGCTGCTGCTCTTCCCGGGCCTGACGCATCTCGACATGACCGGCCCGCACGAGGTGCTGGCGCGGCTGCCCGGCGCGCGGACGCAGCTGGTCTGGAAGACGCGCGAGCCGGTGCGCTCGGACAGCGGCCTCGCCATGCTGCCCGACACCGACTTCGCCGCCTGCCCGCAGCTCGATCTGCTCTGCGTGCCGGGCGGGCCCGGCGTCGCGGCGCTGATGGAGGACGAGGCGGTCCTCGCCTTCCTGCGCCGCCAGGCGGCGGGGGCGCGCTATGTCACCTCGGTCTGCACCGGGGCCTTGGTGCTGGGCGCGGCGGGGCTGCTGAAGGGCAAGCGCGCGACGACGCATTGGGCGAGCCATGACTTCCTCGCCGCGCTCGGCGCCGTGCCCGTGAACGCGCGGGTGGTGCGCGACGGCAACCTCTTCACCGGCGGCGGCGTGACGGCGGGGATCGACTTCGCGCTGACCATCGCCGCCGAGATCGCCGGGCCCGAGGTGGCGCAGGCGATCCAGCTGCAGATCGAGTACGCGCCCGCGCCGCCCTTCGCCGCCGGCCACCCGGATACCGCCCCCGCCCCGGTGCTGGCGCGGGCGCGGGAGCGCGGCGCCGGCATGCGCCAGGCGCGCGAGGCGCTGGTGGCGCGCGTGGCGCAGCGCCTGGCCGGCTGAGGCGCCGCGCGGCGTGCGCATCCGGCAGCGCGTCGCTTCGTCCGGCATGCCGGCCACCGCAGCTGCGTGCCGGTTCAGTCCTTCGGCGCTCCCGCCATCGGGCCTTGTCTGTCGGGCGGCCCGATTCAGCCCTGCGCGCCCTTCGGCGCTTCGGCCATCGGGCCTTGTCTGTCGGGCGGCCCGATTCAGCCCTCCGAGCCCTTCGGCGCTCCGGCCATCGGG
>CAYNYQ010000586.1:1311-2939 GCA_964401305.1 uncultured Acetobacteraceae bacterium
GGGCGGCCCGATTCAGCCCTCCGAGCCCTTCGGCGCTCCGGCCATCGGGCCGCGTCAGCCCGCCGCGTCGTCCTCGAGGCGCGGCAGGCGCTGCCGGTCGGCCGGGTCGTCCCAGCCCTTGAAGCGCGGCGCGCGCTTCTCGGCGAAGGCGGCGCGGGATTCCATCAGGTCGGATTTCGCGCCGTGCTCGTGCAGCTTCGCCGCCAGCCGCTCGAAGGGCGGCGCGACGCGCGGGCGCATCTGCCGCATCATGTGCACCGTGTTCACGCGCGAGGCCGGCGGCAGGGTCAGCAGGTGCCGGCCCATCTCCAGCGCCGTCTCCAGCAGCGCCTCCGGCTCCACGAGGCGGTTGAGGAAGCCGATCTCGTGGAAGCGCTCGGCGGTGAAGCGGAAGCCGAGCGCCATCTCCATGGCGATGGGGTAGGGCAGGTTGGCGATGTGGCCGTGGTTGTAGCCGCCGAGCAGCCAGCGTTTCGCCTCCGAGACCTCGAACACCGCGCCGCGCACGGCGACGCGCAGGTCGGTGCGCTCCACCAGCAGGAAGCCGCCGCCCATGGCGAAGCCGTTGATGGCGGCGATCACCGGCTTCTCGAGCGCGCCGGACATGAAGGGGTCCTCGATGGCCGGGCGCCGCCCTCCGGGGGCGCCGTCGGCGAGCGATTCCTTCATGTCCTCGCCGGCGCAGAAGGCGCGGCCGGCGCCGGTGAAGACCGCCACCTCCAGCTCCGGGTCGGCGCGGAAGGCGGTCCAGGTCTCGGCGAGGCGCGATCGCAGCGCGTGGTTGAGGGCGTTCAGCCGCTCCGGCCGATTCATGCGCACCACGAGGATCTGCCCGTGGCGTTCGGTCTCGAGCACGTTCATGCGGCCATCCTGCCGCGCGCGGCGGCCTGTGCGAAGCCTCCGCGTCGGTCGCGAGCTGCGGCGCCGCGGAACCGACGAGCGCCGCGCCACGCCGTGGCTGGGCCGGTTCGGCCGGGCCATCGGGCCGCCTTGCATGTTGGGCGGGCCGATTCAGCCCTTCGCGCCTGGTGGCGCTCCGGCCATCGGGCCGCCTCATATCTCGGGCGGGCCGATTCAGCCCTGCGCGCCTGGCGGCGCTCCGGCCATCGGGTCGCCTCATATCTCGGGCGGGCCGATTCAGCCCTCCGCGCCCGGTGGCGCTCCGGCCATCGGGCCGGTCAGTCCGGCAGCCCGCCGCCGCGCAGCACCTCGGGGCGCACGCGCAGGCCGATGATGGTGCCGGCCGCCATGCCGGCGAGGCCCGGGCTCGGCACCTCCGCCTCGATCTGCCGGCCATCCCCCAGCAGCTCGAGGTCGAGGCGCAATGTCGCGCCCATCAGCGTCGCGCCGAGCACCCGCGCCGGGACGCCGAGGCCGGGCGCCACCACCTCCAGCACCTGCGGCCCGCCGGCCAGCGTCGGCGGCAGCGTGGCGGCCGTGGCCGCCGGCGACGCGGCCTCCGCGCCCAGCAGCCGGGCCACGGCCGGGCTCGCCGGGCGGCGCCGCAGCTCGGCCGGGGTGGCGACCTGCTCGACCCGTCCCTGCTCCAGCACGGCCACGCGGTCGGCGAGCGCCAGCGCCTCCTCCGCCCCCTGCGCCACCAGGATCATGGCGAGGCCGAGCCGCTG
>CAYNYQ010000587.1:0-2928 GCA_964401305.1 uncultured Acetobacteraceae bacterium
CCAGGCCCTGGATGCCCTGGGCGCCGGCCCCGCCCAGCAGCGTGTCATCGCCGGTGCCGCCGGACGGGCCGGGCTGGAAGGCGCCGCCGAAGATCACGTAGCTCTCGCCGGCGTCGACCCGCCCATTGCTCGGTCCGTCCGCGCGCCGAGCGCCGATGATCAGGTCGTCGAATCCGTCGCCGTTGACATCACCGGCCGAGGCAACGGAGGAGCCGGCGCCATCATTCGTATCCTGCCCATGGATGACGAAGCCGCCCTGGCCCTGGGCGATGTCGCGGAGATCGATGGCGGCGCCTAAGCCGCCCGCCTTGCCGAACACCACATAGGTGTTGCCGGCGTAGCTTCGCACGTTGCCCGCAACGCCTGCATATTCGACGCCGATAACGAGATCATCGAAGCCGTCGCCATTGACGTCCCCGGCCGAGGCAACGGAGGCGCCGGAGAAATCGCCCGCGTTCTCCCCATGGATGACGACGCCACCCTGCCCCTGGGTGATGTCGCGGAGGTCGATGGCCGCGCCGAAGCCGCCAGCCTTGCCGAACACAACGTAAGATCCGCCGGCGAAGGGTCGCCCGTTGCCCGCCCCGCCGGCAAAGTAAGCACCGATGATGAGATCGTCGAAGCCATCGCCGTCAAGGTCACCGGCCGAGGCGACGGAGCGGCCGGAGTAGTCGCCAGGATCCTCCCCATGGACGACAAAGCCGCCCTGGCCCTGGGCGATATCGCGCAGCTCGATGGCCGCGCCGAAGCCGTCCGCCTTGCCGAACACCACATAGGAATTGCCGGCGTAGCCTCTGTCGCCTGGCCCGTAGCCAAACGGGGCACCGATGATGATATCGTCGAAACCGTCGCCGTTCACGTCGCCGGCCGAGGCGACGGACCGGCCGGATCGATCGTACGGCTCCTCCGCATGGATGACGAAGCCGCCTTCGCCCTGGGCGACGTCGCGGAGATCGATGGCGCTGCCGAAGCCGCCCGCCTTGCCGAACACCACGTAGCTGCCGCCCTCCCGGATGAGCCCGGGGGTACCGATGACCAGATCATCGAAGCCGTCGCCGTTAAGGTCACCGGCCGAGGCGACGGACCAGCCGGCAAGATCGTTCGTATCCTCCCCATGGATGACGAAGCCGCCCTGGCCCTGGGCGATGTCGCGGAGGTCGATGGCGGCGCCGAAGCCGCCCGCCTTGCCGAACAGCACAAAAGAATCGCCGGCGTCGCGTCGCCCGTTGCCCGGCCCGTCCGCGCCGCGGGCGCCGATGATCAGATCATCGAAGCCGTCGCCGTTGACATCCCCGGCCGAGGCAACGGAGAAGCCGGCGCCATCATTCGTATCCTCCCCATGAATGACGAAGCCGCCCTGGCCCAGGGCGATGTCGCGGAGGTCGATGGCGGCGCCGAAGCCGCCCGCCTTGCCGAACACCACGTAGCTGCCGCCCGCGCCGTCCCGCGCGTTGCCCGGACCGTCCGCGTCGCGGGCGCCGATAACGAGATCCGCGAAGCCGTCGCCGTCGACGTCACCGGCCGACGCCACGGACCAGCCGGAGCGATCGTTCGGCTCCTCCCCATGGATGACGAAGCCGCCCTGACCGAGCGCGACGTCCCTAAGGTCGATGGGCGTGTAGATTCCGCTCATCGGTGCTTCTACTCCCCAACCCGGCAATTCAGTTGTAACAGCAGTCTTTCTTCGCGGTCGTGATTCTTTGCCGATCCCGCCAGCCCAGCGCCCCGCCGGGCCTTCCGCCCTGCCAGGGCCGGCGATGCTCCAGGCCGCGTCCTCCACGCCCCAAGGGAAGGTCCGTGCCCGCCGAGTCTGCCGCCGCACCGCCCGCCGCCGCCTTCGAGCTGACGGCCTCGCGCAACCTCGCTGCCTTCCTCTCCGCCCATGGGGCGAGCCTCGCCGTCACCACCTATCAGGCCGGCAAGCTGCTGCTCATCGGCTCCGGCGGGGAGGGAGGGCGGCTAAGCCTCTTCGAGCGTAGCCTGCCCCGCTGCATGGGCCTCTCCGCCACGCCCGGCAGGCTGCATGTGTCCACCCTCTCCCAGCTCTGGCATTTCCAGGACCTGATGGCCGACGGCAACGGCCCGGCCGGCGGGGCGGGGGCCCGCTACGCCGGCCACGACGCGCTCTACACGCCGCGCCGCTGCTGGGTGACAGGCGACTGCGACATCCATGACATCGTCCTCGGCGCCCAGGGGCGGCCGATCTTCGCCAACACGCTCTTCTCCTGCCTCGCCACCGTCGCCGAGGATGCCAGCTTCGCACCGCTCTGGCGGCCGCCCTTCATCTCCCGTCTCGCGCCCGAGGATCGCTGCCACCTCAACGGCCTTGCCGCCGATGCCGACGGTACGCCGCGCTTCGTGACGCTGATCGGGCCGAGCGACGTCGCCGATGGCTGGCGCGACCACCGCGCCGGGGGCGGCCAGGTGCTCGCGGTACCGGAGGGCGAAGTGGTGTGCGCCGGCCTGTCCATGCCGCACTCGCCGCGGCTGCATGGTGGAGAACTCTGGGTGCTGAACTCCGGCACCGGCGAGTTCGGCCGCATCGACCGCGCCGCCGGCCGCTTCGAGCCGGTCGCCTTCTGCCCCGGCTATGCCCGCGGCCTCGGCTTCCTGGGCGGGCATGCCGTCGTGGGCCTGTCGCTCGCGCGGGAGAACCGCACCTTTGCCGGCCTCGCCCTGGACGGGGCGCTCGCGGCGCGTGGGGCGGAGGCGCGTTGCGGCCTGCTCTTCATCGACCTCGCCACCGGCGCCGCCCCGCACTGGCTGCGCTTTGGCGGCGTGGTGCAGGAACTCTACGACGTCGCCGTGCTGCCGGGGGTCCGGCGGCCGGCCGCCATCGGCTTTCTCGGCGACGACATCCGGCACGTCATCCGGATCGGCGAGGCGGCGCTCAGCTCCTGACCAGCCCCCCCGCCGGCGCCACCTCGG
>CAYNYQ010000588.1:0-2904 GCA_964401305.1 uncultured Acetobacteraceae bacterium
CTCGGCGAGGTAGGTCAGCTCCAGGTTCGCCTCGAAGCTGCGGCGCGGCGGCGCGGTGGCCGACAGCCGTGCCAGGTCGCTGTCGTAGTCGCGCACGGCCCGTGCGTACTGGGCGAAGATGAAGCCCAGGCCGAAGCGGTCATTGGGCCGCCCCGGCACCAGGTTGGCGAAGACGATCCCGCCATCGGCGTAGACGCCGATGGTGCTGCGGTCCTGCGGCGCGAAGGAGACGCGGCCGAAGACGGATACGCCCGACTGCGCGTCGCCGCCTTCCGGCCGCCACAGCTGCTGGTCGAGGATGCCGTAGACCCCCCAGGTGCCGCGCCGGCGCAGCGGCGTGCCGGTGCTCGCCGGGTCGGCGAGCAGCGAGCCGTCCGCGGAGAGGCGCAGGTCGTCGAAGCGCCCGAGATGCCCCCACCCGCCGAGCTTGAGCGTGCGCGCGAGGCCGGTCGCGCCCGGCTCCTGGTGCCACCGCCAGCGCGCCTCGCCGAAGAGGAGCGCCGGGTCGCGGACGCGGAAGTTGGTGTTGTAACGATTGCGGACCTGGTCGTCGATGCCATCGGGGGCCGGCGGGCCGGTGTCGCCGTTGAAGATCGCGGCGCTCAGGTCGAAGCCCGGGCTCGGCCGGACCCCCAGCATCGCGCCGGGCGTCGCCAGCGGGAAGGCCGGCCCACCGCCCGACAGGTTGAGCACGCTGATGGTCGGGAAGTCGCTCTGGAGGAACATCACCGACAGGTCGGAGAAGAGGAACTCCACATCGGCCGCGAGCTGGCCCGCGCGGAGGCGCACGACGCCGTCCCACAGGCTCTGCTCCAGCCATGCTTCCGAGAGGCGGATGCGCGGCATGGCCTCGATGGCGGCGATGGTGTTCACGCCGCCCACGTAGTCGCGCCGGATGCGGCCCGTGTTGTGGATGAAGAAGAGGTTCACGTATCCCTGCAGGCCGCTCAGGCCCGCGAGCCGCTCGAAATCCACCTGGACGGAGGGCTCGAAGAGTCCCTGGTTCACCCAGCCGCGGCGCTGCCCGCCCCGCACGTTGCCGAGCAGGTCGGTGATGTAGGAGAGGCGGAACTCGATCCCCCGGTCGGAGAGCCACCCGGCGACGCCGAGGGGATCGCCGCCACCTGGCAGCGTGTTGCGCAGGGTGGACTCGATGGGGCCGTCCGAGCGCGGGCCGCGCTCCTCGATCTGCGCCCGCGCGCCGTCCCAGGGGAGGGCGAGAAGCAGGGCGAGGCCGGCCAGGAGGGCGCGCGGCAGGGCGGGCAGGGTGCCGCGATCGGGCGCGCGCCCTTCAGCCCCCCGGGCGTCACCAGGGCCCGCGTGCGGCCGGTGACGCCGATGCCGCGGCGCGCCGCCGCCATCCGGCGGGTGATGCCCGCGGTGGCGGCGCGCATGCCCTCCCAGCATCTGGCCGAGTGCGCGCAGGGCGGCGCAGGCGGCGGCGTTCAGGGCCCCGGGCCGCCGCAGCAGCGCCGCGCCGGCCGTGATCGCCGGCGCGGCGCGGGAGGACTCGGTGCGGCATGGGCTTCCTCCGCGCGGGCGTTCGGCTTGCGGATGCGCGTGCGCTGTCCGGCCCGCAGCCCGGGCCGGCGTGCCGTGGTCATGCGGCGGCGGGCGGCGCATCGGCGGTCATGCAGGTGCCGGTGGGCGGCGCATCGGCAGTCGTGGAGGTGCCGATGGGTGGCGCATCGGCGGTCGTGGAGGTGCCGCGCGGCCGGTGAGGCCGCATCGTCGCGCGGGGGATGATGTCGCTCATGGTCGTCTCCGCCAGGCGCCGGGCACGGCGGAGACGGACGGCGTCAGGCGCAGGCGCGCTCTGACGCGATCGTCCGGTACCGTCGCACCGGCATGCCCGCTTCGTTGCACCGGGGTGCCGTGGTCTCCTGCGCCAGGGCGACGGTGGGCGCGGCGCCGCGGCGAGGGAGGCGGTCCATCGCCAGGTCCCTGTTCCAGGTCGGGCATTCACGGGGTCCGGCCGCGTCCTGCCTTGGCCACAGCTCCGGCGCGACGGTCAAGGGGGGGCGTTGGGGCAAGCGAGGGGCGTCAGGGCAAGCGAGTGGCGGGATGCGGTGAGGCGTGGGGCCTCCTGCAGGGATACGGCCACCGTCAGCCCGGCCGCCGAGCGGGGGATCGGCCTCTCAACCTTACTGCGGGATCTGGCCACCGCGGAGGCGCGCCGCCTCCGCCGCGCGCGCATCCGGGAGCAGAGCCGGGCCGTCGCGGCCTATGTTGCGACCTCTCCGGAGGCGGATGCGTTCTACCGCGACTGGGGTTGCCGACCCCGCCCGATGGCGGTGGTGGGGCGGCGTGAGCGCCTCCCTGGCGGCGGGGGCGATCGTGGTCGTCGACTGGCGCGACGCCCTGCCGCGGGAGCCCGGGACGCTGCGGCCCGCGGTGGTCGTCGAGGATGCCGACCTGTTCGACCCGAGCTACCCGAACGTGATCCTCGTGCCCCTGGCCGACGACCCCGCGCTGGCGATCGCCGACCTGGCGGTGCCGATCGCGCCGACCCAGGAGAATGGCTGCCCGAAGCCATGCCACGCGCTGGCGCGACCCCACCACGACGTCCAAGGCCAGGCTCCGCCCGACATCCTCGCGGATCACGGCCGAACAACTCCTCGAGGTCCGCCGTCGGATCGCGATAGCCATCGGGCCCGGCTGACCGGCTCCGCGTCCGCGATTGCTGCGGGCTTCCTCTCACCCGCGATAAGGCCGGCTTACCACGGGTCAGGAGAGGCTTGCCACAATCGCGGAAAGGCGCAGGATTCCGCCACGGCGGCGCGAGCGGGGTGCGGGGTGCCGGCAGTGCGGCAGGGGAGCCCAAGAGGCTTGACCAAATCTGACCAGAATGGCTATGCCGCGCACCAGACCAACCCTGGTCAGGACACCGCGCATGACCCAGGT
>CAYNYQ010000589.1:0-2902 GCA_964401305.1 uncultured Acetobacteraceae bacterium
CGCGGCGTGACCCGTCCCGCGGCGCGCGGCGGCCCGTGGCGCGCAGGGCCGCCCGGCGGGGCTTGCCTGGCATGCGGGCGCGGGGGCCTGATGGCGGCGGGCCGCCCTGCCGGCGCCCTGCCGATCCGAGGAGAGGGCCCATGGCCGCGACCAGCTATCTCAGCACCCATGTCCTCGACACCGCGCGCGGACGTCCCGGCGCCGGCATCGCGGTGGAGCTGCACCGCCTCGCGCCGGATCCGGGCCCGGTCGCCAGCACCGTGACCGATGCCGATGGCCGCCCCGCCGCGCCGCTGCTGCCCGAGTCCGCCTTCGTCCCCGGCACCTACGAACTGCGCTTCCATGTGGGTGCCTACTTCGCCGCGGCCGGCCTGGCCGCCGACCCGCCCTATCTCGACATCGTGCCGGTGCGGGTGACCCTGAAGGCCGGGCAGGGGCACTACCACGTGCCGCTGCTCTGCTCGCCCTTCGGCTACACGACCTACCGGGGCTCCTGAACCGCCGCGGCCACGCGCCGAGGCAACGCCGCCGCCCCCGCTGCGCTCTGCCCGCAGGCCAGCGGAGGCGAGGCGGATGACGAAGGTCCTGGTGCTCTACTACTCGATGTACGGGCATGTGGAGGGGATGGCGGCCGCGGTGGCCGAGGGCGCGCGCGGGGCGGGCGCCGAGGTCGCGGTCAGGCGCGCGGCCGAGCTGGTGCCCCGCGCGGTGCTCGAAAGCTCGGGCGCGAAGCTCGACCAGGCGGCGCCGGAGGCGGATCCGCAGGAGCTCGACCGCTACGACGCCATCATCGTCGGCTGCCCGACGCGCTACGGGCGGATGGCGGCGCAGATGGCGCAGTTCTGGGACCAGACGGGCGGGCTCTGGGCCAGGGGGGCGCTGGTGGGGAAGGTGGGGTCGGCCTTCACCTCCACCGCGACTCAGCATGGCGGGCAGGAGACGACGCTGATGGCGATCCATACCATGCTGTTCCACCACGGCATGGTGCTGGTCGGGCTGCCCTATGCGGCGCAGGGGCAGATGCGGCTCGACGAGATCACCGGCGGCAGCCCCTATGGCGCGACCACCATCGCCGGCCCGAAAGGGGAGCGGCAGCCGAGCGCGAACGAGCTCGAGCTCGCGCGCTTCCAGGGCGGGCATGTGGCGGCGGTGGCGGCGCGGCTGGCACGCTGACCGGCGGGCGGGGATTGGGGCAATGCACCCGGTGCAACCCTCATCCCTGCCTTCGCGCTTGCAAATCGGGCCGGAACAGGCCATCTCCCCGCCCGTTAGCGAAACCGGCGAGTCTGACCCCTTCTGGCGGGCGGCTCGGGGCGAGGGCCCCGATGCCGGGCCCGCCTTCGCGTATGGAGGCCCATCGTGGCGCGCACCCCGCTCGAGAAGATCCGCAACATCGGCATCACGGCGCATATCGACGCCGGCAAGACCACCACGACCGAGCGGATCCTGTACTACACCGGCAAGTCCCACAAGATCGGCGAGGTGCACGAGGGCAACACCACGACCGACTACATGGAGCAGGAGCGCGAGCGGGGCATCACCATCACCTCCGCCGCCGTGACCGCCGTGTGGAAGGACCACCGGATCAACATCATCGACACGCCGGGCCACATCGACTTCAACATCGAGGTGAACCGCAGCCTGCGGGTGCTCGACGGCGCGGTGTTCATCATCGAGGGCGTGGCCGGGGTGCAGCCGCAGTCCGAGACCAACTGGCGCCTCGCCGACCGCTACAACGTTCCGCGCCTGATCTTCGTCAACAAGCTCGACCGCACCGGCGCCGATTTCTACAAGGCCTGCGCGACCCTGACCGAGAAGCTCGGCATCAACTGGGTCACGCTGCAGCTGCCGATCGGCGCCGAGGACACCTTCCAGGGCGTCGTCGACCTCGTCGAGATGAAGGCGATCATCTGGGAGGGCGACGAGCTCGGCGCCGCCTACCACGACGCGCCGATCCCGGACGACCTGAAGGAGAAGGCGGCGGAGTACCGCCAGATCCTGCTCGACACCGCGCTCTCGGTCGACAACGAGGCGATGGAGGAATATTTCGACAAGGGCGATGTCTCGGTCGAGACCCTGAAGCGCTGCATCAAGCGCGGCACCATCGACGGCACCTTCCGCCCAGTGATGTGCGGCACCGCCTTCAAGAACAAGGGCGTGCAGCCGCTGCTCGACGGCGTGCTCGACTACCTGCCGAGCCCGATCGACATCCCCGGCATCAAGGTGGCGCCCGAGGAAGGCCAGGACGAGACCGCGGAGCGCCGCGTGATCCCGGCCGACGAGAACGCGCCCTTCGCCGGCCTCGCCTTCAAGATCATCAACGACAAGTACGGCAACCTCACCTTCGTCCGCGTCTACCGCGGCGTGCTGCGCTCCGGCGACCAGGTGCTGAACACCACCAAGGGCCACAAGGAGCGCGTCGGGCGCATGTTCCAGATGCACGCCGACAAGCGCGAGGAGATCAAGGAGGTCTTCGCCGGCGACATCGCCGCCTTCGTCGGGCTGAAGGACACCGGCACGGGCGACACGCTGGCCTCGAACGACGACCCCGTCGTGCTCGAGCGCATGGCCTTCCCGGTGCCGGTGATCGACATCTCGGTCGAGCCGAAGACCAAGGAGGGCATCGAGAAGATGACCCTCGGGCTGCAGAAGCTGGCCGGCGAGGACCCCTCGCTGCGCCTGCGCACGGACCAGGAGACGGGCCAGACCATCCTCTCCGGCATGGGCGAGCTGCACCTCGAGATCATCATCGACCGCCTGAAGCGCGAGTACGGCGTCGACGCCAACATCGGCGCGCCGCAGGTCGCCTACCGCGAGACCATCTCGAAGTCCCACACCGAGACCTATACCCACAAGAAGCAGTCGGGCGGCTCGGGCCAGTACGCCGAGGTGAAGATCGTCT
>CAYNYQ010000590.1:0-2875 GCA_964401305.1 uncultured Acetobacteraceae bacterium
CGGCGCTCCGGCCATCGGGCCGCGTCACTGGTCCACCGTCCCGAGCGCGACGCCGTTGCCGCGCGGGTCCGTCACCGCCGTACAGCGGCCCGGCGGCCCGGGCAGGTAGTTCAGGCAGGCGCCGAGCTGCACGCGCCCCGGCTCCGGCACCGCCTGCGCCACCGCCTCGGCCGGCAGCACGCCGCGCATCAGCTGCTGCCAGGCCGGCCCCGCCACCGCCATCGGCGCCGCCTGCTGGCCGGAGCCCGCTGCCGCCAGGCGGAAGGCGCGGAGATTCGGGTTGTAGGCCAGCGCCGCCGAGAGCAGCGCCGGGCGCACGCTGCCGGTGTTCGGCGCCGCGGCCATCAGGAAGCCCATGCCCGGCACCATGCGCCCGGTGCCGAACAGGTTGTTCAGCGAGAAGGCACAACTGACCGCCGCGCCGTCGCGGTCGAACACCACCAGCCCGGCCGAGGCCGGCAGCAGCTGCATATCGGATGCCGGGGAGAGCGGCTGGCCGAGCAGCGCTTGCGGCTGGCCCTGGCCGAGCCCCTGCCGCGCGGCCGCGGCCACGGCGAGGCCGCGATCCTGCGCCTGCACGGCGGACTGCCCGGCGGCCAGCGCGCTCCAGCTGCCGGCGGCGGCAAGGCCGCCATCGGCCGGCGGCGGCAGGAAGGCGATGCGGTCCGGCCCGCGCGCCGGCAGTAGCAGGGGCGGGAGCAGCGCCGGCAGCGCGGCGCGCAGCTCGTCGATGGTCAGCCCGCCGCCGGCCTGCGCGCTCGCCTCCTCGAGCCGGCGCGCGAGCTGGCCCTGGTGCAGGTCGCCGACCCCGCCGATGCGCAGCGCGCCCAGCGTTGCGGCGAGCTCGGGCTGGGTCAGCGGGTCGCCGGCGGCGCGCGGCTGCCCGTCCGGACGGGCGAAGACGGCCCGCGCATTGGGGTCGGCCAGCAATGGGCCGGCGACGGCGGCCAGGTCGTCGGCGAGGGCGCGGCTCACCTCGCTGCCGAAGCGCGCGGCCTGCTCAGCCGGAGCCACCAGCTCCTCGAAGGGGCGGCGCGGCAGGCGGGTGTGCACGGCGAAGAGGCCGCGGGCCAGCAGCGGCACGGCGGCCGGGCGGTCGCTGCCCGGCGGCACCAGGCTGCGCGGCCCGGCGGGGAAGACCACCGCCTCCACCCCGGCCTTGGCCGGGTCGAACACGAGGCACGCGCCGCCGCCGCCCAGGCCCACGCGGGAGGGCAGGGTGACCGCCATGGTGAAGCCTGCCGCGACCGCGGCATCCACCGCCGAGCCGCCGGCCGCCAGCACGTTGCGCGCGACCAGCGCCGCCGCCGGGTCCTCGGTGGCGACGCCGCCAAGGAAGCCGCGGACGAAGCCCGGGGTGCCGGGTTGGGGGCCGGCTCCGGCGAAGGGGTTGAGCGAGGCGAGGGTCTCGCAGCCGCCGAGGCCGAGCGCCGCCAGGCCGGCCAGGATCGTGCGGCGCCAGGCGCGGGGCGGCCGGCCGGCCGGCGCGGCGGCGAAGCGGCCCGGACGGGGTTGCCCTGCCCGGATGACGGCGCTTTCGGTCATGCTGGCGTCCCTGGCTCTTGCAAAGCGGCCTCCCCCTGGACCGAGGCGCGACCTGCCGCCCGGCCGGGGCCGTGCGGGCAGGCTGCCGGCGCGGCGCCGATCCCCGGGTGCCGCGCGAGGGGCCCGGTCGACCCACCCGCCCATCCACCGGCGCGTGCCGGCGGAACCGACGCCCGCCACCCGCGGATCCCGCCCGTCCAGCCGCGGGCCATAAACGGCTTCGCCACACCCGGCAACCGGCGGGGCGTCGATGCCGGGCCGGTCCGGCGCATCGCGTGCGCCGGCGCGCCTGCCTGCACCGCCCTGCCGGTGCCGCGCGGCGCGCATCGCGTTGACGCGACGACGCCGCGGGCCGACATCCCCGGCGCGGCACAAGGGGGCGGCGGATGCGCTTCGTCATGCGGAGGACAGCGGGGGGCTGGCACGTCCAGCCGCCGGCCGGGCGGCGTCCTGCGGCGCTGGCGCGCAGCCTGGCGCGAGGCCTGGCCATGGGTGTGCTGGCCGGGCTGCTGCTCGGCGCCGGGCCCGCGGCGGCCCAGGCGCCTGCCGCGCGGCCGGACTCGGCCCCGGGCCTGCCAGGGCTGCTGCGCGAGGTGCTGCGCGCCGATCCCGCCATCCTGGGCGAGGTGCTGCGCGCCAACCCGGACATCGTCGGCGACGTGCTGCGCGAGAACCCGCAGATCCTGCGCGACGCCTTCGAGGCGCTGCGCGAGGCCGAGCTGCGCGACCGCGACGGCGCCGCGCGCGAGGCCATCCTGCGCAATGCCGCCGCCCTCTTCCGCGACGCCGCCGACCCGCTGCGCGGCCGCGCCGACGCGCCGATCGCCATCGTCGAGTTCTTCGACGTGCGCTGCCCCTACTGCAAGCAGCTGCACCTCGCCATGGCCGAGCTGGTGCGGCGCAACCCGGATGTGCGGGTGGTGCTGAAGGACCTGCCGGTGCTCGGGCCGAACAGCCTGCTGGCGGCGCGGGCACTGCTCGCGGCGCAGCGCCAGGGCAAGTACGAGGCGTTGCACGCGGCGCTGATGCGGCTGCGCGAGGACCCGACCGAGGCGGTGCTGCGGCGCGAGGCCGAGCGCGCCGGCCTCGACTGGGCGCGGCTGCGGCGCGAGATGGACGACCCGGCCATCGCGCGGCGGCTGGAGGCGAACCGCGGCCTGGCCGAGCAGCTCCGCATCGAGGGCACCCCGGCGCTGGTGGTGGGCGAGAACCTGATCGCGGGCGCGGTCGACCTCGCCGCGCTCGAGCGCATGATCGGCGAGCTGCGCGAGAAGGCGCGGCGCGGCGGCTAGAGCGTGATCGCCGAAGGGCGTAACGCCCGCAGGCGTGA
>CAYNYQ010000591.1:0-2873 GCA_964401305.1 uncultured Acetobacteraceae bacterium
GCTCGCTCGGCGGCGAGGTCCGCATGACCGGCAGCGGCGACGAGGCCGCCTTCCCGCGCCTCCTGCCCGGCGCCATCCAGCGCGGGCGCGCGGGCAGCCTGCAGGGTGGCCCAGGCGCAGGACCGGAGGCCGGCCAGCTCGACCCCGTGCCGCCGAGCGAGCGGGGCCGCAGCGCCCTGCTCATGCGCGGCGGCGACGCGGCGAGCATCGCCTTTCGGAGCGGACTCCTCGGCGCGCAGGGATGATGCCGCGAGGCCGCCGCAGGCGCGCGAGGGCGGCATGCGGGCCGCCGCAGGATCAGGTGGCCGGCCGGCATCGCTTCAGGCAAGCGCGGCGATCGCCGACCTCAGGCATGCGCGGCGACCGCCGCGACGTCAGGCATGCGCGGCGATCGCCGTGACCTCCGCCTGCAGCGCCATCCGGCTGAGCGTCTCGAGCGGAAGCGACGCGAAGATGCGCAGCCGTCGCTCGAGGACGGCATAGGCGTCGAGATACGCAAGGCCCCGCGAAGCCGAGGAGACCGCCGACCCGGCGGCACGCACCGGATCCACGCAGGACCAGTGCGCGGTGATCGGCCGTCCCGGCCATTCCGGCGGCGCCTCGCCCGCGGCGGTGTCGCTCAGCGTGAACACGAAATCCAATGCCGGTGCATCGGGGCCGCGCAGGAGCTCGCCAAGGCGTCGCGGCGGCTCGATGCTGTCCACGTCGTAGTCGAAGCGGCGCAACAGGGCGAGGGTCGCCGGCTCCACCGCCTCGGCCGCCTCCACGCCGGCGGCAAGGGCACGCAGACGTCCCCCGCCGACGCGGCCCGCGATCGCCGCCGCCATGACCGCCCGGGCCGTTCCCCGCCGCGAGAGGAAAAGGATCGTCAGGCAGCGCGCTGCCCCCGCAGGCCCAGCTGTGGACATGGTCGCCCTCCGGCGTCTGCCCCCGCCCCCCGGCGAGGCTTCGGCGCGAGGGCGCAACCGTAATCCTGCGCTCAAGCGTACTGACGTTAATTTGTCACAATACCATCATTCATCCGCAGTATCGGCCGGACGGTCACGGCGACGTGGCCATGCCGCGCCGCCCACCGGGTCGCAGGGCGGGTCCGGCGTGGCCGCGACGGCGGCCACCGCCACGCGATGCGCCGCCGGGTCGGCGGCGGGCCGGCTTTCCTCGGGCGCCGCGCCGGGCGGATAGGCGCCGACCACCAGCAGGTCGGGGCTGGCGCCGAGGTTGCGGTGCCCGACCCCGGCCGGCAGCGCCACCACATCCCCCGCCGCGAGATCGAGCACCGGGCCCTGCGCGCCGCCGAGCTGCACGCGCACCCGGCCGCGCACGATGGCCAGCGCCTCGTGCGCATTGGGGTGGAAGTGGTGGTAGGGGTAGATGCCGTTGCGCCAGGCGGGCGGCCAGCCATTGCGGGCGAAGAGCGCCTCCGCCGCCTCCGGGCCCGCCGCGGCGGGCAGCGCCGCGCGCCAGAGCAGGGCCGGCAGGCGCGGGTTGTTCGGCACGGCGCCGTCATCGGCGAGATGCAGCGTCTCGGTCGGGGCGGCCATCCTCTCCCTCCGCGTCTTGCGCGCCGCGGACGCGGTTTGCGCCGTGCCGCATGCGGGATAGCATGCGCCAACGCTGATCAGGGAGGATCGGATGTCCGGGATCGAGCGACTCCGCGGCTTCGTGTGCGCCATGACGCGCCTCGCGGACGAGGGCGCCGACGAGCGCCGCTTCCTCGAGGAAGGCGGGGCGCTGCTGCGCGACCTGGTCGCGCAGGATGACTGGCTGCCGGAGGCCTGTGCCGTCGCCGGCCCCACCTATCGCCAGTACCTGCTGCACTGCGACCCGCTGGAGCGCTTCAGCGTGGTGAGCTTCGTCTGGGGGCCGGGGCAGAAGACGCCGGTGCACAACCACACCGTCTGGGGCCTGGTCGGCATGCTGCGCGGCGAGGAGGTGAGCACCGAGATGCAGCCCGGCGGCAGCCCCGGTGCGCCGATGCGCCCCGGCCGCGTCGACCGCCTGCGCCCGGGCGAGGTGGCGAAGGTCTCGGCCGACACCTACGACATCCATGTCGTGGAGAACGCCCTGCCCGACCGCGCCAGCATCAGCATCCATGTCTATGGCGCGAACATCGGCGCGGTGGCGCGCAGCGTCTTCGACCCGCAGACGGGGGCGGCGAAGCGCTTCATCTCGGGCTACACCAATGCGGCGGTGCCGAACCTCTGGGACCGCAGCAGGGAGCAGGCGGTCGCCGCCTGACCCGAGGGGAGGCTGCCATGCTGACGCTGTACTACGCGCCGAACACCTGCGCCCTGGCGACCCATATCGCGCTGGAGGACGCAGGCGCGGACTTCGCGCTGCAGCGGATCGACTTCGGCAGCGAGCAGCAGCGCAGCGCCGACTACCTGGCGGTGAATCCGAAGGGACGGGTACCGGCGCTGGCGACGCCGCGTGGCGTGCTGACCGAGACGCCGGCGCTGCTGGCCTATGTCGCGCAGAGCTTCCCCGCGGCGGCGCTGGCGCCGCTGGGCGACCCCTTCGCCTTCGCCCGCATGCAGGACGTGAACAGCTATCTCTGCTCGACGGTGCATGTCGCGCATGCGCACCGCATGCGCGGCCATCGCTGGGCGGACGATCCGGCGGCGCTGGAGGCGATGCGCCGCAAGGTGCCGCAATCGGTCTACGACGCCTTCCGGGTGATCGAGGACGGTCTGCTGCTCGGGCCCTGGGTGCTGGGCGAGGCCTATTCCGTGGCGGATCCCTATCTCTTCACCGTCGCGCAGTGGCTGGAGCGGGACGGCGTCGACCCGGCCCGGCTGCCGCGCGTCGCCGAGCATCGGCGGCGCATGGCGGAACGGCCGGCGGTGCGGCGGGCCCTGGCGGCGGAAGCCTAG
>CAYNYQ010000592.1:0-2869 GCA_964401305.1 uncultured Acetobacteraceae bacterium
CGCAGCGCGACCCGGACGCTCGGCGCCGAGGCCGGCGCGCTCGGCCAGGTGGAGGCCCGGCTCACCGAGGCGCGCACGCGGCACGCCGAGATCGGCATCGCGCTCGAATCGCAGCGCAGCGGCATCGAGGAGGCGGACCTCGCGGAGACCCTCACGCAGCTGCGGCAGACCGAGACCCAGCTGCAGGCGAGCTATGGCGCGATCGCGCGCCTCGGCAACCTCTCGCTGGCGCAGTTCCTCTGATGGCGCCTGCTTCGTCGACCGGCGCAGGACCGCACCACGATATCGCGCCGGGTTCAGCGGGCATTAAGCGGCTTCGCGCGAGGATGCGGCACCGCGCCAATCCGGCGCTGGCTGGCGCGGGGGCGGCGGGGCCGCGCCGCCGTCCGGCGACAACAGAAGGAAAAACCATGTCCACGCTGGTGCTCGAGATGCGGCCGGGCGACATGATGGTGGTGAACGGCGCGCCCATCCGCTTCCGCAACCGCGTGCGGATCGAGCTGGCGGCGAAGGCGCGCTTCCTCTTCGGCAAGCAGCTGATGGCGCCGGAGGCGGCCACCACCCCGGCCCGGCGGATCTATTTCGCCCTGCAGACCGCCTATATCGGCACGGAGGAGGAGCGCGCGGCCGGCCTCGACCTGGCGCGCGGCCTGATCGCCGAGTTCCAGGAGGCGACGACCTCGTCCCAGGCCCGCATCCTGCTGGCCGAGGCGCTGGCCCTGGCCGACGCGGATGACTGCTACCGCGCGCTGCGCCTGGCGCGGCGGGTGGTGGCGCACGAGGCCGAGGTGCTCGGCCTGCCCATGCCGGAAACCCCGCGCGGGCGGGAGGCGGATAGCCGAGAGCCGGCGGCCTGAGCGGCCGCAGGCCGGACAGGGCGGCGCGCGGCATGCGCGAAGCCCTCACCCATGCGCGAGGATCGCTTGATGACCGGGCGGGCGCGCGGCGCCGCGGGCCTCCCGCAGACGGGGCCGCAGGGCGTCGCGCCGGAGCTTGCGGGGCGCCTCTGCGCGCCGGCCCACCGGGCCCTCCGCACCGGGCGCCTGGCCTCCGGCCGCTGCCCGGGCGCCATCGGGGACGCCAAGCCCTGCTGAGCGGGACCCGCGCCTACCGGTCGGTCGGGCCGGCCGGCGGGTCGGCCGCGGGGGCCGGGGCCGCGGGTGAAGCCGCGTTCCCCGCCTCCGCCGGCGCGGCGGCGCGATCGGGCGCCGGGGTGCCCGCACGCTCCGACGCCGGCCCCTGGCCGCGTGCCGCGCTGCGATAGGCCGCGAGCTCGCGTTCGCTCGGGATGGTGCGCGGCGCGCCACCGGCATCGCGCAGTTCCAGCACGACCAGGCCGAGCGAGGCGTCGAGGCGCAGGGTCGGATTGGGCAGGGCCGAAGGCGGCGGGACCGGCGCCGCTTCCGGTGCCGCGGTGCGGCCCGGCTGGGGGGCGGTGACGGTCGTGCTTCCCGGCAACGGCTCGGCCAGGCGCAGCGGCGGCAGGGCGGAGAGGGTCGGCATGAGGTTCTGTTCCCGCCTCAGGATGGCGCACGATGATTAACGAAGCCTTGCGGCCGCCCGATGCGGCACGCTTTTCCGCCCTGCTGCCGCTGCGCCCGACCGCCACATCCCGGTTTGACGATGCCGCAGTGCAGCGCGATCCTGCCCGGGCTTGCCCTTCTCCCTCCCCCTCGCGCCGCTCCGGCCCAGCCGCACGCAGGTGCTGACCGCGCTCGTCGCCACCGGCGGCGGCGCGCTGCTGTCGCTGCTGCACGTGCCGCTGGCCTGGATGATCGGCGCGCTGCTGGCCACCGCCGCCTATGGCTGGAACCGGCCCGTGGACTTCCCGGCCTGGGGGCGGCCGGCGGGGCTGGTCTTCCTCGGCCTCGGCCTCGGCACGACCTTCTCGGGGCCGGTGCTGGCGGCGGTGACGGCGGCGCTGCCGGCGCTGCTGGTGGGCGGCATCCTCAGCATCATGGCCGGCATCGCCATCGCCCCGCTGTTCGGGCGCCTGGCCGGGACGGACACGCGCACCAGCGTCTTCTGCGCCGTCCCGGGCGGCATCGTGGTGATGGCCATGCTCGCCCACCAGGCCCGGGTGCCGGTGGCGCCGGTGACGCTGGCGCAGTCGGTGCGCGTGCTGGTGGTGGTGCTGGCCTTCCCGCCGCTGCTCGGCTGGCTCGCGCCGCATGGCGATGTCAGCGAGTTCATGGCGCCGCGGCCGCCCTTCTCCCTGGCCGGGCTGGCGGCGATGACGGCGCTGGGGCTGCTGACGGTCTGGCCGCTCGGGCGGCTCGGCATCGCCAATCCCTGGATGCTCGGCCCCTGCGGGCTGGCGATCCTGCTGGCGGCGACGGGCCACCTGCCCTCCGGCGTGCCGAAGCCGCTGGTGGATGCGGCGCAGGTGGCGATGGGGGCAACGCTGGGGCTGCGCCTGAACCGCGGCTTCATCCTGGGCGCGCGGCGGCTGTTCCAGGCCTCGGTGGTCTCCTCGGTCGCGCTGTCGCTGCTGCTCGCGCTGCTGGCGGTGCCGCTGGCGCTGCTGTGGGACCTGCCGGTGGCGGCGGCGATCCTCGGCCTGGCGCCGGGCGGCATGCCGGAGATGGCGCTGACGGCGAAGGCGCTGGAGCTTGCCGTGCCGCTGGTGCTGGGCTTCCACCTGGTGCGGACGGTGCTGAGCAACCTGGTGGTCGGGCCGCTGCACCGCGCGGCGGTGCGGCTCGGCCTGCTTTAGAGCGTGATCGCCGAAGGGCGGAACGCCCGCAGGCGTGAATCACGCGACGAAACAACGAGCTAGACCACGATCCGTGATTCAGTCCTCGCGGATCGTGGTCTAGGTCCTGTGGACTCTTGGGATTCCCGTCTTCTGGATAGTGTGATTCAAGGT
>CAYNYQ010000593.1:0-2866 GCA_964401305.1 uncultured Acetobacteraceae bacterium
CCGCCTGCTCGCCGCGGCGCCGGGCGAGGCGGCGGGGCGCTGGCGCTTCGCCGCCAGCCTCGGCAGCGTCGACCCGCCGGAGGCCGGCGCGGCGGCGCGTCGCGGCGCCCTGGTGCTGGAGGTGGTCGCGCGCAGCCCGGCCGAGCTTGCCCTGACGCGGGAGCGCATCGCCTTCCTCGCCGCGCTGGCGGAAGCGGCGGCGGTGGAGGCGGGGGCGGTGGCGCAGCTGCCCCAGGCGCTCGCCGGGGCGGTGGCGGAGGCGCTGCGCCGGCACCCGGAGGATCCCGCCGCCGGGCTGCACCGGGTCGCCGCGATCCTGGCCGCGGCCCTGCCGGGCGTGCAGCGGGTCGCGGTGGCGCTGCGTCCGGGCCGGCGCGGCGGCGGGCTCGGCGTCTCCGACCAGCCGCGGCTCGAGCCCGGGGCGACGTTGCCGCGGCGGCTGACGGCGCTGGCCGAGGAGGCGGTGGAGCGTGCGGCGCCGCGGTCCGCCGCCCCCGACGCCGCGCGCAGCCCCGCCGAGCGGGCCTTCGACGCGGCCTTCGGCGCGCGCGGGCTGCTGAGCCTGCCTGCCGAGGGCGGCGGGGAAGCGGTGATCCTGGCCTTCCTCGCCCCCGACGCGCCCCTGCCGGAGGCGGCCGTGGCGCGGTTGCAGCCGGCCGCGAACCTGCTGGGCGCGCTGGCCACCCGGCCCCCGCGGCGCGGGTGGCGGCGGCGCGGCCTGGCGCTCGGGATCGGTGGCGCCACGGCGATCGGGCTGCTGGCGGTGCTGCCCTGGCCGGCCGAGGTCGCCGCCCCCTTCGTGCTGCAGCCCGAGCGCTCGCGCAGCATCACCGCGCCCTTCGACGGCTTCCTCGAAAGCTCGACGGCGCAGCCCGGGGATGCGGTGACGGCGGGCGCCACGCCGCTCGCCCGCCTCAACACCCGCGAGGTGGAGCTGGAACTCGCCGCCGCCCGCGCCCGCGCCGCCAATGACCGGCGCGAGGCCGCCATCGCCCGCGCGGCCGGCGAGCCGGCGCGCGAGCAGATCGCGCTGCTGGCGGCGCGGCGCGCCGAGGCGCAGGTCGGGCTGCTGGAGTACCGGCTCGCGCTGGCCGATATCCGCGCACCGGTGGATGGCACGATCGTCGCGGGCGACCTGCGGCGGAGCCTGGGCCAGCCGCTGGCGCGCGGCCAGGTGCTGTTCGAGATCGCCCTGCCCGGGCCGCTGCGCGCCGAGGTGCTGGTGCTGGACGAGCATGTCCCCGCGGTCGCGCCCGGCCAGCGCGTGCGGCTTGCGCCCGCGGCGGAACCGGGCCGCGTGCGCATCGCCCGCGTGCTCAGGGTGCGGCCGATGGCGGAGGTGGTGGAGGGGCGCAACGTGTTCCGCGTGGTGGCCACGCTCGAGGATTCCGGGGCGGAGGGGCTGCGTCCGGGCATGGAGGGGTGGGCGCGGATCGAGACCGGGCCCTCGACCATGCTGGCCTGGCTGCTGCGTGACCCGGTCCGCTGGGTGCGGCGGCGGTTCTGGATCTAGAGCGTGATCGCCGAAGGGCGGAACGCCCGAAGGCGTTAATCACGCGACGAAACAACGAGCTGGACCACGATCCGCGATTCAGTCCTCGCGGATCGTGGTCTAGAGCCGCTGCCGCTCTGACGGCGTGCGGCTGCGCTCCGTCAGAGCGGAGATCAGCTCACGCCCGGCGGCGTGACGCAACGTGCGGGACCACGAGCCGCGAGGCCGTGCCCGATGATCGTGGTCCGGTGCGGGAGGCAGCAACGCGCGGGCGCAGCCTGCCGCCCCGGCCCGCAAGGCTGCATGGCGGTTGACCCAGAACCGCGGCAGGCCCTAGCGTTCAGCAAAGCCGGCGACGCCGCGCCACCGCGGCGCGCGGCGAACGGAAGCAAGGGAGGACGTGTGACGCGAGTCCCACCAGGGGCGCGCCCGCTGCGCCGCACGCTCCGGCGTGGGGCGGGCTGATGCTGCGCTACGTCGCCCGCCGCCTCGGCCTCGGCGCCCTGACCGTGCTCGGGGTGTCGATCGTGGTCTTCCTCATCATGCGCATCCTGCCCGGCGATCCGCTGGTGGCGATCCTCGGCACCGACGGCATGCAGCGCCTGACCGAGGAGCAGCGCACCGCCTACCTCACCGACCTCGGCCTGAACGAGCCGCTCTGGGCGCAGTATCTCGGCTGGATGGGCGACGTGCTGCGCGGCGAGTTCGGGCGCTCCTTCTTCCGCTCGGAGAGCGTGGCGGAGATGATCATGCGCCGCGGCCCTCTCACGGCGCAGATCGCCGTGCTGTCCGTCGTCATCTCCTGGGTCGTCGGCATTCCGGTCGCGATCGTCAGCGCGCTCCGGCCGAACAGCGTGGCGGACGGCGTGGTGCGGGTGGTGTCGATCTTCTTCCTCGCCGTGCCCGGGTTCTGGCTCGGCATGCTCATCGTGCTCGGCATGCTCTTCGCGTTCGGCTACCGCGCGCCGCTCACCGGCGCCGACCTGTTCGAGAACCCCTGGACCACCATGCAGATCATCGCAGGGCCGGCGCTGGTGCTCGGGCTCGGCCAGGCCGCCTACATCGCCCGCATGGCCCGCTCCTCGCTGCTCGAGGTGGTGCGGGAGGACTATGTCCGCACGGCCCGCGCCAAGGGCGTGCCGGCGCGCGCGGTGATCCGCCTGCATGCGCTGCCCAACGCGCTGCTGCCGGTGATCACCCTCTCCGGCATCCTGCTCGGCTTCGTGCTGGCCGGCTCGATCCCGGTGGAGCGCGCCTTCGCGGCGCCGGGCCTCGGCCAGGCGATGTTCCAGGCGGTCAGCGAGCGCGACATCTTCGTGATGCAGAACCTGGTGTTCCTCTACGCGGTGGTGTTCGTGGTGCTGAACATCATGG
>CAYNYQ010000594.1:0-2861 GCA_964401305.1 uncultured Acetobacteraceae bacterium
GCTGAAGGGCATGACCTTCGAGAAGGTGAAGGCCGAGTACGACGCGAAGGGGCGGCGCAACCTGGTGCCGACCGGCGAGCCGGACGAGTTCCACGAGGCGGACGACGTGCTGGTGGCGATCGGCCAGGAGAACGCCTTCCCCTGGATCGAGCAGGATGCCGGCATCGCCTTCGACCGCTGGGGCCTGCCGGTGCTGAACGAGGCCTCGCTGCAATCCTCGAACCCGCGCGTCTTCTTCGGCGGGGACGCCGCCTTCGGGCCGAAGAACATCATCTGGGCCGTGGCGCACGGGCACGAGGCGGCGGTCTCCATCGACCGCTTCTGCCAGGGCGAGGACGTGACGCAGCGCCCGCCGCCGCATGTGGTGATGTCCAGCCAGAAGATGGGCATCCACGAATGGTCCTACGACAACGCCGTGTCGCTGGACCTGCGCTTCAAGGTGCCGCATGCGCCGGACGAGGTGGCGCTGCGCGACATCAAGCTCGAGGTCGAGCTGGGCTTCGACCGCGAGCAGGGCTTCAAGGAGGCGCAGCGCTGCCTCAACTGCGACGTGCAGACCGTGTTTGAGGCAAAGCTCTGCATCGAGTGCGACGCCTGCGTCGACATCTGCCCGGTGGACTGCATCACCTTCACGCCGAACGCCGAGACGGAAGCCGAGCTGCGCACCCGGCTGAAGGCGCCGGCGGAGAACCTCGAGCAGGCGCTCTACGTGCAGGACGGCCTCAAGACCGGCCGGGTGATGGCCAAGGACGAGGACGTGTGCCTCCATTGCGGCCTCTGCGCCGAGCGCTGCCCCACCGGCGCCTGGGACATGCAGAAATTCCTGCTGAACACCGCCAAGACCTACACGCTGTCGGCCGCGAAGGAGACTGCGCATGCCTGAGGCGCTGACGGCGACGAACGACTTCGTCGTCAAGTTCGCGAACGTCAACGGCTCCGGCTCGGCCAGCGCCAACGGCCTCTTCGCGAAGGCGATCATGCGCATGGGCATCCCCATCGCCTCGCGCAACATCTTCCCCTCGAACATCCAGGGCCTGCCGACCTGGTTCGAGGTGCGCGTTTCCGGCGCCGGGCATCTCGGCCGGCGCGGCGGCGTGGATCTCATGGTGGCGATGAACCCGCAGACCTGGGACCGCGACGTCGCCGAGATCGAGCCGGGCGGCTACCTCTTCTACGACAGCACCCGGCCCATCCCGGCCTCCAAGTTCCGGCCCGATGTCAACGTCATCGGCGTGCCGCTGACCGAGATGTGCAACGCCGCCTATACCGACCCGCGGCAGCGCCAGCTCTTCAAGAACATCATCTACCTCGGAGCGCTCTCCGCCCTGATCGGAATCGATCCCGCCGTGGTCGAGCAGCTGCTGGGCGAGCAGTACAAGGGCAAGGAGCGCCTCAACGCCTCCAACCGCGCCGCCTTCCACATGGGGCGGGACTGGGCGGCCGCGAACCTGGCGCCGATCGGCCTGAAGCTCGAGGCGATGGACGCCATCGGCGACCGCATCATGGTGGAGGGCAACAACGCCGCCGGCCTGGGTGCGGTCTATGGCGGCGCCACGGTCTGCGCCTGGTACCCGATCACCCCCTCCACCTCGCTGGCCGAGGCCTTCGAGCGCTGGTGCAGGAAGTTCCGCACCGACAAGGAGACGGGGAAGAAGCGCTACGCCATCGTCCAGGCGGAGGACGAGCTCGCCTCCATCGGCATCGTCATCGGCGCCGCCTGGAACGGCGCGCGCGCCTTCACCGCGACCTCCGGCCCCGGCATCTCGCTGATGCAGGAATTCGTGGGCCTGGCGTACTTCGCCGAGATCCCGGCGGTGATCTTCGACGTGCAGCGCGCCGGACCCAGCACCGGCATGCCGACCCGCACGCAGCAGTCGGACCTGCTGGCGGCGGCCTATGCGTCGCATGGCGACACCAAGCACATCGTCCTGCTGCCGCAGGACCCCGCCGAGTGCTTCGAGTTCGGCGCCGCCGCGATGGACATCGCCGACCGCTTCCAGACGCCGGTCTTCGTGCTGCTCGACCTCGACATCGGCATGAACGAGTGGCTCTGCGAGCCCTTCAAGTGGGATGACAGCCGGCGGATGGACCGCGGCAAGGTCATGACGGCGGAGGAGCTGGAGGCGGGCCGCGAGTTCGGCCGCTACCTCGATGTGGATGGCGACGGCGTGCCGTATCGCACCTACCCCGGCACGCATCCCTCGAAGGGCAGCTACTTCACCCGCGGCACCAGCCGCGACCGCTATGCCAAGTACACCGAGGTCGGCAGCGCCTATGTCGACAACATGGAGCGGCTGCTGCGGAAGTTCGCCACCGCCAGGACCTACGTGCCGCACCCGGTGCAGCGCGCCGCCCGGCAGCCGACGCGGGACGGCGTGATCTACATCGGCTCTTCCTCCGCCGCGATGGACGAGGCGCTGACGGCGCTGGAAGCGGATGGCATCCACCTCGATGCCCTGCGCATCCGCGCCTTCCCCTTCCATGACGACGTCATGGAGTTCATCGCCGCCCACGACCGCGTCTTCGTCGTCGAGCAGAACCGCGACGCGCAGCTGCGCACCATGCTGATGGTCGAGGGCAACCTCGACGCCGCCAGGCTGGTGCCGGTGCTGCACTACGACGGCACGCCGATCACCGCCCGCTTCATCCGGGCCGCCATCGCCGAGCGCGTGGTGGCGAAGCCCGCCCGTCTCGGAGTTGCCGCGGAATGAGCTTCCTCCCCAAGCCCAAGCTGCACCACCCGAAGCTGCCGACCAACGGCCTCGGATTCACCCGCCGCGACTACGAGGGAGCGATCAGCACGCTCTGCGCCGGCTGCGGGCACGACAGCATCAGCGCCGCCATCATCCAGGCCTGCTGGG